>CAIVSG010000038.1 GCA_903908555.1 uncultured Chlorobiaceae bacterium
GTGACCTCAAATCAGATAAACTGACGGGGCGTGGGGAAGGATTTTTTTTCGGCATGTTGAGCCAGTAATGAGCCCGTTACCGGACGACAGGTAAATTCCAGTCCGAATGGAACTTTGCTCCTTATCTAAATAATGTCCATATGGTCGTACTTAGGGGGCTCTATTGCGGAGCCTACTCGACTGATTGATTTGAGGGAAAGAGATAAATACCCTCAACAATCTTCTTTTTTAATGTATTGCTTAAATACCTTCAAACATAAAAGTATTTTTACTGACAATACCACCCTTTCCTCTGGGATGCATCAGACAGGGAGCTGATAGCCTTTTTCGCGAAACAGGCGGAGCATGGCATCAACTACGTCAGGGTCAAAGTGCTCTACCCGATGAGTCTCAATTTCGTTAATGGCTTCTTCAAGACCTAATGAGGCCCTGTAAGGGCGATGTGAGGCCATGGCTTCAAGCACATCGGCGACGGCAAGGATGCGAGCTTCAAAAAGTATCTCCTTTCCTTTCAGGCCCTGCGGATAGCCGCTGCCATCCATGCGCTCGTGGTGCTCCCGGATGATTTCTGCAATCGGCAGAGAAAAATCGACATCCTTGAGGATTTGACTGCCCTGTTCAGCATGAGTCTTGACAAGCTCAAACTCGATGGTTGACAATCGGCCCGGTTTGGAAAGTATCTCGGCAGGTACGCTCATTTTGCCGATGTCGTGCACCAATCCGATGAGCTGCAGAGTATGACACTTCTCTTCGCTCCATCCCATTTCCCTTGCTATATCTGCCGCAATGATGCCCACGCGCTGCTCATGACCTGCAGTGTAGGGATCATGTGCTTCAACGACATTTGCTACCGCCTGGAGCGTGCTCTGCATTGCGGTTTCCAACTGTTTCACATAACTCTTTATCTTTTTTTCTGCAACTTTCTGCTCAGTTATGTCTTGAATGATTGCATAAACGAGGTCTTTGCCGCCGACCTTAATTACATTGTTAAACGCCTCAACATCACGAAGAGAGCCATCTGCCCTTCGGTGTTGTGATAAAAACTTTTTTTCCCTTCCCAATATGATTTGCTGCATACGATCGCCAAACGTTTCAGACGGGAGAGCACTGATCTCCTGCATATGCATCTTGCAAAGCTCTTCAATTGACCACCCATAGAAATCAGCGGCTGCGTTGTTGGCATCGATAATATTACCGGTAACCGGATCAATTACTAATTTTATGGCGGAATGCTCCTCAAACATCCTTCTAAAGCGCTCTTCACTCGCTTTCAGTGCATCTTCTGAACGTTGTTTAGCTACACGGGTTCGCAACATCGTGATTCCATAAGCCAGATTGTCAGCCAGTGTGGTGTGTAGCTTTGTTTCTTCTGCATTAAAAGCTTTAGGATGGGTAGAATAGATAGTTAATGCACCAAATACCTCATTACCGGCTTTCAATGGCAAGCTTAGAGAGGAAGCATAACCGTGCTTGATCGCTTCGCTTTGCCATGGTTTCATTTTCGGATCATTGACAAGATCAATCGAGGTTATTGGCTTACCAGTGCGGATTGCGGCACCTGTGGGGCCTCGTCCAAATTCAGTATCATCCCATGATATTTTAACTGTTTCAAGGTAGCCTTCCTCGAAACCTGATTGCGCTATCGGGCGTACACTTTTTTCCTTGCCCTGTTCTGCATAACCAATCCATGCCATCCGATAGCCACCAATATCTACAACGATATTGCAAATCTTTTGAACCAATTCCATTTCATCAGTGCTGTGAATCAGTGCCTCATTACAACTGTTGGTTGCTACAAGCGCACGAGAAAATCTGTGCAGTTCATTTTCAGCAAATTTTTGCTCAGTAATATCAGAGAGAATAACCCTGCATCCATAATCAGTATCACTGATTGCGGCATCAATGCGAACTGTGCGAACGGGGTCACCATTTGATAGCTTGGAAGTGCCTGCTGTAAGCTTAACTTCGCAGAATCCAGATACTCTCTTGGAGAACACTGTTTCGAGCAGGGTATCAATTACCCGATAGTCCTCGGGAACAATAAATTGCTTAATGGTCATGCCAAGTAAACGGGAGCGATCAACTCCCAGGAGCTTGGTGGCAGTAAGGTTCGCTTGTAGAATAATACTGTCACGCCCAAGAGACAAATACCCGGCTGGTGCAAAGTCGTAAAGATTAGTATACTGAGTGAGACTGCCCTCCAGCTCAAGTCTGGTCCGAGCAAGTTCTTCCTGTTGGATTTCAAGCTCTATTTGATGCACCTCGAGCTCATGAACAAGCCTGAGGGTTTCATCTGGTGAGGAAAAAGCTGTTTGAACGTTCTTTTGCTTGACCTTAAGACGTTCTTCAGCAAGAGTGCTCAACTCTTCTGGTGTTGGATGGTTATTTTTGTCCATAGGGGGACTGTAAACAATTATACCGGCTGTTGGAAGAGCAAGATATCCAGTGTTCAGATAAACAGCATTGCAGACGGCCACCTGATGACGTAAAATAACCAAATAAAGCTTAAAATAAAAAGAGCACGACTTGCATGCCCTAACATGAATGTTCTAGCTGATGAAAACACGACCGTTATCACTCATCCAGAAATCACCTTAATGACCTGATAAGCGAGAACCCTCCGCCAATTCAACAACTCCATCACCCCATAAACATCAGGAAACGGAGCGCACCAGTAAGCTCTCCATGCCGGAGGATTACCCACTGATGCAGGCTCACCTGCAAGAAGGGCAACGCTGATACGCTTACAGGGAGCCTGCTACCCAAAATACGCAGAGGCACATGCCGCTCTACCTACTACGCGCGTCGCCATGCAAGAAAAGCAACCGAATACGCGCAAAATGTTATTTACCCCTTGCCATAGCGGGGATGGGCCGAGGCCTTGAAAAAAAGCGAGAGCGGATTCTTGGCAATTGCTCTTGCCGGCTCTTGGAGGGGTGGTGGCGGTCTTCTCTTCCCCCGTGTTTCTTCTTTGCATTTTTTTTCGCGGGTGTTTCTCAACGTGGCTTTCTGTTCTCCTGCGCCTCTCTTCTCGCGCGTCTTCTTCCCATTGTATCCTCGAACGGAAACAGCCACCGGGTTGTGAACCTTAAGGATAAATATTCTTAACCTCTCTTACGTTTTACTGCTTGCACAATATGCGACCTGAGCTCGGAGGGGGCGCCGTTACCTATCGCTTGGGAATGAGACCGGGGATGATGCGTTTGTGGTGATTTGGTGATAAAGCAGTTGACGCAGTTACTCTTCAGATCGATTTTTCAGGATATCATAAACGACTTTTGTTAAAGAGGTAATGGAAAAAGGTTTTTCGATGAAGTTTACCCCTTCGTCGCTACCTAAGTGCTGACTGAGTTGTTCTGTTGTGAAACCAGACATATAGAGCACTTTAAGTTTCGGGCAA
>CAIVSG010000039.1 GCA_903908555.1 uncultured Chlorobiaceae bacterium
ACCAGTCGAGTAATCAGCCCTGCTATCTCAGGTGTTATGCCGTTGCGGTTCAGTACAGAGGTCTTCATATGCAAGTTCTCCAGTTTTTACGTTGCAGTATGAAGATATTATAATAGGCATATCAGTATTTACCAAATCCCTAAGAATACTGATCAAACTCTGCCAGCTTGAATTACCTGCCAAGCGCCTTGATCATGGCTTCGCCCAAATCTGCAGGGCTGTCAACAACGTGAATGCCTGCAGCTTCCATGGCTTTTATCTTGTCATCAGCAGTTCCTTTACCTCCGGACACAATAGCTCCTGCATGACCCATCCTGCGACCGGGAGGAGCTGTACGACCGGCAATAAATCCGACAACCGGCTTCTTGAAATATTTTTGAATATACTCGGCAGCCTCTTCTTCTGCGCTTCCGCCAATTTCACCGATCATAATCAGCCCTTCGGTCTCATCATCTTCAGCAAAAAGCTTGATAGCATCAATAAAGCGGGTGCCGATAATCGGATCTCCTCCAATACCGATGCAGGTTGACTGACCAAGACCTACCTGTGTCAGCTGATGTACCGCTTCATAGGTCAGGGTGCCACTGCGGGAGACAACGCCGATTGACCCTTTCTTATGGATAAAGCCAGGCATAATACCGACTTTAGCCTCACCAGGGGTAATCACACCCGGACAGTTCGGACCGACGAGAATAGCTCCCTTCTCCTTGACAAAAGCATACGCTTTCATCATATCGTTCACAGGAATACCCTCAGTAATACAGATAATCACCTTCAATCCGGCATCGGCAGCCTCCATGATGGCATCAGCGGCAAAAAAGGCAGGAACAAAAATAACAGTCGCATTTGCTTCGGCTTTCTGCACAGCTTCCCGTACCGTGTTGAACACAGGAACAGGTCGGCAGAACTTGTCTTTTTCGTTGCCGTGATAGAGTATATCACCTTTTCCGGGAGTCACTCCGGCAACGACATTGGTTCCATATTCAAGAATCTGGGAGGTATGAAAGGTCCCTTCCGCTCCGGTTATCCCCTGCACAAGCAGACGGGTATCCTTATTTACTAATACACTCATAGTAAAGAATATTATGATTAATGGTTGTTATGGACTCCCCTCGACTTTTATAAAGAATGCTGCATTTTTTTTGCAATACCAAGCAGCTTTCCTTCCTCAAAGAAATTACAGATCAGGTGCATTCCGACAGGCAGATTGAGGCTGTCAAAACCAAGCGGCACACTCACAGCCGGCATACCGACTATACTTGCCGGAACGGTAAACACATCAGCGAGATACATCTCAAGTGGATTTTCTGTTTTGTCGCCAATACCGAACGGTGGAAACGGTGATGTTGGACCGGCTATGACATCCACCTTCTCAAGCGCTTCACGATACCTGTCCTGAAATACCCGTCGTACCTGCTGCGCTTTTTTATAATACGTATCATAATACCCGGCAGAAAGCACATAGGTGCCGAGCATAATCCTGCGCTTAACCTCTTTGCCGAACCCTTCACTCCTCGAATTCACATACATGGAAGAAAGGTCTTCCGAATGCTCAGAACGAAACCCATACCGGGCACCATCAAACCGTGCAAGGTTGGAAGAGGCCTCTGCAGTAACAAGAATATAATAGGCCGCTATGGCATATTCACTGTCAGGAAGGTGTATATCAACAAGTTCAGCACCCTGATCGCGAAGTTCATGAAGCTTCCCCTTTACAATACGAGCAACATCCGGATTAAGAGACTCGGGGAAATACTCTTTTGGAACGCCGATTTTCAACCCTTCGACCGAAACACTTGCCATTTCCGAAGAGTAATCGGCAACGGCATGATAAGAAGAGGTTGCATCATGGTCGTCCTTGCCAGCCATAACCTCAAGTACCAGCGCAGCATCATCGCAGTTTCGTGCAAGCACCCCGATCTGATCAAATGATGACGCAAACGCCACAAGCCCGAATCGAGAAATCCTGCCATATGTAGGTTTCAAGCCTACAATATTGCAGAACCCTGCCGGCTGCCGTACTGAACCTCCTGTGTCCGAACCAAGAGAGACCATGGCGAGTCCATTGGCCACTGCCGCAGCAGAACCACCCGAACTACCGCCAGGCACCCTGTTTTTATCAAACGGGTTAGGAACATTGCCAAATGCCGAATTTTCATTCGAGCTGCCCATGGCAAACTCATCCATATTGGTTTTTCCGAGAAAAATAGCGTCTTGCGCCTCAAGCCTCAGCACAGCTGTTGCATCATAGACGCTTTCGTAATTCCCGAGAATTTTTGACGCACAGGTAAGCCGCCCCCCCTTCATGGAAATATTATCCTTTATTGCCATAGGCAGTCCGAAAAGTCTTCCAACGCTTTCCCCCGCACTGAGTTTCCGGTCAAGGCTCCTGGCCCGTTCCATAGCCTGATCATGAAATACTGATATGTAAATATTATCATCCTGATAACGATCTATACGTTCCAGATAAAAACGCACGACCTCTTCACAGGTTATCTTCTTGGAGAGCAACCTGGAGCGTAAATCTTCGTAACTACTTAAATGCACGTCTATTGTGAGTTATTTTAACAGAAAAATACACTACCTGTATTTCTTGAATTTCAAGATAAAAAATGCCGGTACGCATTACAGGCTCTCATTATGAGTAAAGTTTGTATAATAGCAAATAACTGCATATTATTCAATTCAAGCAATTTTAGGCTCCAGAGAAAATCAGTGTATGGTATGATATTGTTCATGACTGCCTGTCAAGCGATAAGGAGTTAAAAAGATTTATGGCACTCACAACAAATATGAACCGTTCATCAACCTTTAATCCTCATTGGTTTTCCTCAGACAATACCGCTGCTGATAAAAAAATACAGGCCGGGCTTAAATCATCGTGCACACTCCCTCTTCATATTGCAGTCATTATGGATGGTAACGGACGATGGGCAAAGTCGAAGGGCAAAACAAGAATTGAAGGCCATATTGCAGGTGTTGACTCAGTCAGAGATATCGTTGAAGCATGCGGAGAACTAGGTATTAAATACCTCACACTGTTCACTTTTTCAACTGAAAACTGGAAAAGACCGAAAAATGAGGTTTCTGCCCTGATGCAGCTTCTTGTCAGGGTTATTGGCAGAGAAAGCCGCAAACTCCACGAAAACAATATCCGGCTTAATGTCATAGGCGAAATCGATATACTTCCGGATAAAGTTCGCTCAACTATGCAGCAGACCATGGAGCTGACAAAGAACAACAATAAACTTGTTCTGAATATTGCTCTCAGTTACAGCGGTCAATGGGATATTCTACAGGCTTGCAAGGCAGTTGCCATTGATGTACAGGCTGGGCTCGTCAAGGCGGAATCCATTGACGAGCAACTGATCTCATCATACCTCTCTACCGCCTCAATGCCTGATCCCGAACTCCTGATCCGTACAAGCGGAGAGTTCAGAATCAGCAACTTTATGCTCTGGCAAAGTGCATATTCCGAAATATATTTCACCGACACCTACTGGCCTGACTTTCGCCGCCAGAAACTCTATGATGCCATACTTGAATTTCAAAAAAGAGAACGACGGTTTGGACTGACAAGCGAACAAGTTCAGAATAATAATCTACCAGCAAAAAAGCTCTAACCTGATTACACCCTGATATTCCATGAAAAAAACGCGAAAGCTGATAACCCTTGTTTTGCTTGCTCTTGCCCTGAACTCAATAGCAAATACTGTTGAAGCCAAAACCAGACAGACCAAAGCCGGTAAACTGAGTGCAGCTGCAAAGCCGACGCAAAGCACCGACGTTAATAAGGAGCTCTACGTCATTAAGGCAATCTCCTTCACCGGCCTTGAGACACTGAAGGAAAAGGAGATAACCGCCAGTTTGCCCCTCAAAGCTGGCGATCGTATTTCCATCCCCGGCCCGGAACTCGCCGGTGCAATGCAATACCTCTGGCAGCTCCAGCTGTTCAGCGATATCAGTGTTCAGCAAACCGATCTTGGACAGAAAAATATCTCCCTGACATTCACTATAAAGGAGCTGCCTCTTCTTGACAAGGTAAGCTTTGAAGGGAACAAACAACTCGATAATGATGAGGTTCGACGCAAAGCAGGTCTTGTAGCAGGAAAAAGAATAAGTCAGCAGGAGCTGCTTACAGCCGTCAATAAAATTGAAAAGTTCTATGCGTCAAAAGGCTATCTGACTGCCCGAGCTGAATTTCACCTCCAGGACAATGGCAAAAATCATGTCAATGCCCTTGTTTCAATCACCGAAGGAAGCAAGGTCTCCATTGAAAAGATCACGTTTCATGGCAACAATGCCTTCGATCAGAAAAAACTGAGGGGGGTTTTCAACGAAACCCATCAGAACTCCTGGTGGCGTAAAATCTTCGGGTCACCAAAACTCGATACAGAAAAACTCAACGACGACAAAAACCTCCTCGTCGAATTTTACAGAAACAACGGCTACCGCGATGCCAGAGTAGTAAGCGACTCCGTCAGTTATACCGGTGACAAAAAAGGCCTTCTCCTTGACATCTATCTTGACGAAGGCCAGAAATATTTTATCGGCAATATCACCTGGGTGGGCAATACCAAGGATTTCGCAACAACGGATATGCTCAACACCACCTTCAAAATCAAAAAAGGTGATGTCTATAATGCCAAACTGATCCAGGAAAGGCTCAATTTCTCACAAGACAACGCTGATGTCAGCTCCCTTTTTCTTGATCGCGGCTACCTCTCCTTCAAGGCAAAACTTGAGGAAAAGGTCATTAAACCAAATTCAGTCGATCTGGATATCTCTCTGCGTGAAGGCGAGCCATTTCAGTTGAACACCATCAATATCAAAGGCAACTCAAAAACGAAAGATCATGTCATCCGCAGGGAGCTCTATACCGTTCCAGGCGATATGTTCAGCCGGCAGAACGTTGTACGCAGTATCAGGGAACTGAACATGCTCAACTACTTTGACCCGGAACAGATTACA
>CAIVSG010000040.1 GCA_903908555.1 uncultured Chlorobiaceae bacterium
AAGCGGTACTGTGGCTGGTAAAACACGTCGCATTCAAAGGGAGTTATCTTGAGTGTGTCGCAAGACAAGAGGGGATTCTTGTCGACAACTTCCGCTCCGCATACGTAACGGGCGCGGCGGAATGGCTGGATGAATCTGTATTTTATGCTGGCGAACGCAGGGATGCTATACTGGACGCAAAGGTAAAAATGTCTGGCGTAGACATCCGGCAGTTCATCTCACGTTGCATGGGAGAATCAACGTCGCGAGTCGCGCCATGGCTTAATTGCGGTACGGACATTGAGCTGGCGGAATTATTGCGGCGCTGCTCAGTAGACGGTATCGTATCTAACACCATAAAAAAAATGTATCCAGAGGTGTCAATGTATTTGAATGCTGATTTCGTTTTCAGCGACATAGCTCTGGAAGAATATTTCACAGAATACCGTGAATTGAAAATGGCTGGCTGCGTAACGCCGGATTTTTATGCGAAAGCAAAACATGTGACGACTCCGAGCTCGGTACAATCGCGGGATGCAATAGTGCAACGATATGCATCTGACAACGAGTGTGCGTTGCTTGTAGTAGATGCTATGGGTGCTGAGTGGCTTCCGATGTTGATAGCGCTGGCTCGGGAGCAGAATATGGGCGTACATTCGTTGGAAGTCGGTGAGGGGCATTTACCGACATCGACCAAATTCAACAACATCCACTGGCCGGATGCCACTCGGCGGTTGCCAGATATCAAGCGCTTCGACAACATTGCTCACAACGGCGTGGAGACGCACGAAGTACGGCAGGCAGAGGAGAATCTGGCTGCTGAGTTGGATGTGATCGGCAGCGAGGTTTTGCCTCGAGTGTGGGAAGGACTGTCACGGTTTGAACGCGTGCTTGTCACAGCAGACCATGGAAGTTCGCGGCTAGCAGCGCTGGCGTGGCAGGCTGAGCCAAGGCTTGCTCAGACGCTTGTTTGCGAAGAAAGAGGTGATGTTGCCGATTGGCGCTACCGCGAACGAGCGGCGCAAGGTGGATGTCCGCCGGAACTTGAAGAAACACTGGATGGCAGGCATTGGGTGGTACGCGGATATGACCGCTTACCCAAAAGAGGCGGCGGACAGGGCTTTGAGCTACACGGTGGCGCAACGCTGGAGGAGCGATTGGTACCGGTGGTGATTTTCTCACGGACGGAGCATTTCGTGCCAAAGGCGAAGACCGGTGGCAAGCGAGCACAAATTGTAGAGAAAGACGATTTCGATTTATAGTTTTAACAAGGGGAATCAATTATGGTCGATACTCAAAAAGTGCGAGAGGCATTTCCAGATACGACGGTCTACAAGGACCCGAACATCGTATCGATCTTCAAAGCTGCATCGATTCCGTCGTTTTTACGAGACTGGATTCTGAAACGCAAGGCAGAGTCTGACGGAAAAATTCACGATGCCGAGGCTTTGCGAAAATACATTTACGAAATCATCCCGCGTCGGGAGAATTTACATGATTTGATGGAAGCGGCGCGAAGCGAGGGGCGCACTAAGAAGTTTCTGGCCAAAATTGAAATCCAATTCATCGTGCGGTCCAATGAGTGGACTTTCGCGATTCCAGAACTTGGGTTTAAGCATGCCGAAACGCTGATCGAGGATTATGTCTGGAACCGGATAAAAGATGATGTCTTAGAGACCTCCGGTGGCTGGGGTCTGGTGCAACTGGGGTACCGCAGCCCGGACGACGAGAATCCGCGTGGATGTTTCACGCTCTTAGAGTACAAGAATTTTTGTCCGTACACGATTGATCTGGATGCCTATAGAGATGCTCGCAGTCAATTTACTGCCGAGGAGTGGATCGATGTTGTGTTGGGAGCGATAGATTACAACCCTGAGGGATACGAAGACTGGGTGCAGAAACACACGGTGTTGACGCGCCTGCTGCCGTTCATCCAGCCGCGCCTGAATTTGGTGGAGTTGGCACCCAAGGGAACAGGTAAGTCGTATATGTTCGGGCAGGTAGGGAAATACGGCTGGCTGGTCAGCGGTGGAACGCTGACGCGGGCAAAGATGTTCGGCGATATCAATGGGAAGAGCCCCGGTCTAATCGCGTCGAATGACTTTGTAGCATTGGACGAAATTCAGTCAATCAACTTCCATGATCCAAGCGAGATGCAGGGCGGACTGAAAGCCTACATGGAAAGTGGGGAGATCACGGTCGGCAAGAATCGTATCATTGGCGGGGCCGGTGTTATTCTGCTGGGGAACATCCCACAAACAGAGATGGATGAAACCAGAGATATGTTCCAGAGGCTGCCGGAAGTGTTTCACGAGTCAGCATTATTAGACCGATTCCATGGTTTTATCCGGGGCCGCGATATCCCGCGCATGAGTGAGAACCTGAAAATAAACGGTTGGGCATTGAACACTGAGTATTTTTCGGAAATCATGCATCTGCTGCGCCAGCCTGCAGAAACACTAATTTATCGGCATGTAGTAGAACAATTGGTTGACTATCCTCCCGGGGCGGACACCCGCGACACAGAAGCGGTTTTACGGTTGTGCACGGCCTACCTAAAACTGCTGTTTCCGCACGTCATAGAGCCGGACGGGATTGACCAGGGAGAGTTCAAGCGATACTGTCTGCGTCCCGCCGTGCAGATGCGCACAGTGATCCGTCAGCAGTTGCAGAAGATAGACCCGCTTGAATACGGTGGGAAGAACATAGCCGCATACACTTTACGCGGGGTATAACAATGAGAAGTGGTCTTTACGGGCGATGCAGGAGATGAGCTTGACCGATATAATTGATACTGTTACATCAGCCAAGGGGGGAGTTCGTTGTACAATAGCAGCAGTAGCGCAGGGATAGATAGCAGGGAGACTGGGGACCGTTGACCCGTTATCCCAATAGCTTCATGGCATAGAGCATCGGAAAAAGAATAGATGCTTGTTATTGTCGTAACTGTTCAGTAAATAATAGTATGCAGATGCTTCGTTTTTATGTTCCATACATTGACTCCTCCGAGCAGAGCACATTCGCCTGATAATCCTGATTTTTTATGATACTCGATAGGGAATTGTGGGTTACCCGCAGTTTCTTGTTTTTGCCTTGCAGTTCAACAGCTTTGAATTGGTTATGAAGGCTTTTATAGGTGTCACAGATCAGGACTGGTTCCAGCTTCTCCGGAGCCGGCCATCAATCGAGGAGGTTAACTTCTGGCAACCCTCCGGCAACCAATTGTTCAAAGCCCTCAAGCCTTAGTTAACGCAAGTTCCGGGACGTTGCTCAATAGCAGCAAGAAAGAAAAGGTAATAAAAATAAATCATCATAATATGGAATGGGTAGATGCCAAAACAATAATAAAAATCAAAATATCAATAAGCACAGATGTTAATTCTCCAAAATCTTCTTATAGAATAATATCAGCTATTGATACAAAATGCTATAAGTATGATTATCACGGTGATTTGGGATTTATAGTTCCCATTGGTGCTAGTGTCGATATACAAATACCTTTTTCTATGTTGAAAAAATGTTACGAGGCATTGAAAAGTGATTCTGGCTATGATGGAAAATATTTTCGTGAACATTATAGCAAGCAAGCATCTGATCACCCTTGTCATGTTCATACAGTTGGGCAAATATTTGTTGCCGCAGATTTAGCTGTGATGAAAAACAATAAATATTACTTCATAGGAAATCGGGATGTTGTTCAATAGCAGCATTACCAAAAATGAAATATCAAACAATCAGATAAAAGGAATTTGTGATGTTTAGCGATAAAACTTACTCGGTAGTCAACAGAGAAGAGCGTTTCTTTTGCTTTTTACTGGGCCATGCTCTCTTGATGTCTGGACAAGTTCGGCAGGGGTTTACCGAGCTTGCTCAAAGAAAATGCAATGTTACACTTGATCCCGATAAGCTTGAAGTGTATGTCGAAGCAGCAGCGCTGCGGGATTACTGGAGAGAGCTTGGAGATCCTGTTGTTTATTCGCCCGAAACACATGAACGCCGAAAAGCTGTCCTGAAGAGTATTTTCGAAAAATTTGATCTGACTGAGGATATTCTCGATAAGCATGACCTTTTCTGGACTTCGACAAGGAAGCTCTGGAATCCGAATCACTGGAATGAAAAGGCTTTAGCCGAAGTCGGATTGAATAAACTGGTCAAAGTCAAATGGGCATTTAACGCTAAGCCTGATATTCTGCTTATGTCTCCGGAATCGATGCTCGTCATCGAAGCGAAAGTCGAATCAGCCGAAGGCTGCAAAGCCGATACCAACTATAGGCAATTGGATGTGCAAGAATTGATTATCGATTTATGGAAGCAGCTCATTCCTAGCTTCAAACGTGATATTAAACTCGCATTGCTCAACCTCTCTGCATCACATGAAAAGGTTCCTGTCATTCAATGGTCTGAGATCATCGAAATTATATCAAATTCGGATGTCGATGAATTTACCCGTAAGGCAATAGCAAAATTGAACCAATATTCCAGGAGGTAAGCCTTTATCATCCAGAAAAAATCACTACTCATGGATACACAACAATCTCTCAATCTTGTAACAGACGTCTTTAAAACGATTTTGGGAGTATCCGGCAGGCCATTTGGTGGCACATCCAAGACATACGATGGTATGAGCGATGATGCTGAAGGTGTTCAATGGAATGTTGCAACCTTTAAAGACAAGCCCCAGCGGGCCAGAATTGGTGTCAATCTTGAAGGCATGAAGTACAAAGATTGGCCGATCGCCAGATTTATTGAGAGTGAATTGAAGATCAGGGCATTGCTTTCATTGCCGGTTGAAAAAGATAAAATTTACCTTGCATTCTTTCGCGATGCGTGGCAAGTAACCAATAGACCGGCTATAGAAGAGCGGAACCTTGGCTGCAGTGGCATTTCACTTGAAGCAATGACCGATCTTCAGTGGAAGAAAACGCTTGAAGAGGCTTATGCATGTCTTGATCCTCAGAACAATCATCACGGTCGAGCTAAACAGCAGGTAACACTTTCGAGCAGCGGTATTGTCAAAACGATGAAAGTCTCTCCGCATCTTCAAATTTATACGACGATATGGTCTGTCAGTCCCGCCGACTTTCAGGAAGCCAGAACATCGATGCAGAAAGGATTTGATCGCTTGATGCCTGTATATGAATATGTTAGAAGGTGTATTGAGTGAGTTTTTTGACTTTTGATCTTTTATGCATGAAGAAGGTAAAGAGTTCCGGAACATTGTGAAAGTGAAGATTACCACCGGCAATTTGCCGCTCTATTTGAGGAGAATTTCCACCCCCAAGTATTACAGCTTTGGAGGCTACATCCAAATATCACTATATAGTAATGGTTTATAAATATGAAAACCTCAATCTCGAGAGATATATGAGTTGCTTTTGGGCAAAATTCCAATTAATTGAAGAACACCTGTTTCGCTTTGATACACGAATCTATTTGACCAATATTATTGAGCCAAAAGAAGATGATTTATGTGTCGGTGCCATTGTTGGTAAAAATCCTGGTTCTGCTAAGCAAAGTGCATCCAGTAACGAACTTCAAGCAATTAAACTTGATGGTGACAAACTATTGCCAACTGTTAGAAATATAATCACTTCAGCATATAGTAAAGCGCAAATTATACCTCCAGATCAAGCGTACATTCAAGTCCTTAATCTCTTCTATCTTTGTAATCCAAATCTTGCATGTGCTTTAGAGACTATTAATAATATTGGTGATGTAAAACCATGCTCATCGGAATTTAAGAGTTTCCCTTGGATATGGTACGTTTGGGGTGATTCTTCGAGTAGATTAAGTCCGTATAAAAAACGTTTTTCATGCCTTGATTCGCCCAACCACTTTTTTTTTGATAATCAAGTAAAAGAAGTTAAATGTCTACCTCCTTCTTTAAATGAATTCGCGAAGCACACACAAGGATTAAAGCACGAGTATGTTATACCATATATTGCTAACCTTATAAAAAAGGCTCTTCGCAGATTTTAATGGAAAAGAAATTTCATATTACTGCACCATTAGATTGTCATATCGAGTTTCCCACAGTAAAAGAGGATCCTTGTTCGATAGCTTTCGAAACCTCGAAACCCTCGGGCAGTCGCCTTTAACAA
>CAIVSG010000041.1 GCA_903908555.1 uncultured Chlorobiaceae bacterium
AAGCATACCCCGATGCAGGATACCTTCGGAGTGAATATGCTGGCATTGGTCGATGGCGTGCCGATGGTACTCAATCTCAAGCAGATGATGGAGTATTACATCAAGCATCGTAATGAGATTATTCGTCGTCGTACGCAATTTGACCTCGCTGCAGCCGAAAAGAGAGCTCATATTCTGGAAGGACTGAAAATCTGTCTCGATAATCTTGACGAGGTTATCTCCACTATCAGGGAGTCCCCGGACGCCAACACAGCCCAGGAACGGCTCATAGAGCGTTTCGGATTGTCAGAAATACAGTCCAAGGCTATTCTTGAGATGCGCTTGCAGCGTCTAACCGGTATGGAGCGTAAAAAGATCGATATAGAGTACACCGAGGTTCTTGCCCTCATTGAAGAGTTGCGATTTATTCTCGGCAGTCCCGAGAAGCAGATGCAGATCATCAGGGAGGAACTGCTTAGAGTCAGAGAGGTCTACGGAGATGCCCGACGCACCGAGATTGTGCCCCAGGAAGGCGACTTCTCCATAGAAGACATGATTGCCCAGGAAGATGTGGTTATTACTATAACCCATGACGGTTTTATCAAGCGCTTCCCTGTTTCAGGGTACCGCCGTCAGGCGAGAGGAGGCAAGGGTGTAACCGGTGCACAGGCTAAGCATGACGACTTTATCGAACACATGTTTATTGCCTCAACCCACAACTATATTCTTTTCTTTACCAACAGAGGTCGCTGCCATTGGTTGAAAGTGTATGAAATTCCTGAAGCTGGTCGTGCCGCAAGAGGTCGGGCTCTGGCCAACATCATGGAACTTCAGCCGGGCGAAAAAATCAGGGCCTACATCAACATCCGCAATTTTGATGAGCCTGGCTTTATTGTTATGGCTACGACCAACGGAATTGTGAAAAAAACATCGCTTGAAGAGTTTTCGCATCCAAGAAAGAATGGTATTGCTGCCATTACCATCGAAGAACACGATGAGCTTCTCGATGCCCGTCTGACCGATGGAGAGCATCAGATCATTCTTGCCAAAAGCTCCGGTTTTGTAGTGCGTTTCCCTGAAGCTGAAGTTCGTTCTATGGGCCGTACAGCCATGGGTGTCAAGGGTATTACTCTCGATAAGGGGGAGAAATGTATTTCAATGGTCACGACCAAGCGTTTTGATACAGCGCTTCTTGCTGTTACCGACAACGGCTTTGGCAAGCGAAGCCGTGTGGAAGACTATCGTCTCACTCGACGCGGAGCTCGCGGAGTTATTACACTCAAGGCTCATGAAAAGATTGGTGCTCTTATTGGCTTGCTTGATGTCAATGATGACGATGATCTAATCATCATCACCACCCATGGCATCGTCAATCGTCAGCACGTTTCCGATATCAGGTTGACAGGAAGGAACACTTCCGGTGTTCGTCTTGTCAGACTTATGGCAGGAGATCTCATCTCCGCACTTGCAAGAGTGCCTAAGAGCGATGACGAAGGGGATCCTGATTTCCAGATAGAGGATCCAGATGGCCAGATTGGTCTATTTGTCTGATACAGTTATCTCTTGAACAGGCCGCGTAACGTTACACTATATCACCACAACCTATGGAGCAGAAAAAGCCGTATATCATAACAGAACAGCCGGGGACAAAGTATTACTGTGCATGTGCCGGGTCGCAAAATATGCCATACTGCGATGGGGCACATAAAGGCAGCGGGCTTCATCCCGATAAGGTTGAAATAGATGAAGAAAAAACCGTTGCAATATGCAGTTGTCGCAGTTCGGCCAACCTTCCGTTCTGCGATGGCACCCATAAAAAACTCCAATAACCAGATTTTACCAATTATTCAACGACCAACGCTGTCATGGCTCGACCGAAAAATGTGAAGCATATTTTTGTGACCGGCGGGGTAATATCCTCGCTCGGTAAGGGCATTCTGTCCGCATCTCTCGGGATGCTGCTTAAATCCCGGGGATTGAGGGTGGCTATACAGAAATATGATCCCTATATCAATGTTGATCCCGGCACCATGTCTCCCTACCAGCATGGCGAGGTCTATGTTACCGATGATGGTGCTGAAACTGACCTTGATCTTGGTCACTACGAGCGTTTTCTTGATGAGTCTACAACACAGTCCTCAAATCTGACCATGGGCCGGGTCTATAAATCGGTCATCGACAAAGAGCGTCGTGGTGAATACCTTGGTGCAACAG
>CAIVSG010000042.1 GCA_903908555.1 uncultured Chlorobiaceae bacterium
CATATTCATGGTATTTTTATGGTATATGCTTGCAAATAAACAAGATAAACACCTCATTGATAACAATCGAAATACAAATGACACTCGTATGAATGCTCAAGACTTATTCTATAAAGGATTTTTCAGCACGTCAGCATGCTGTTGTTGTCTCTTGGTAGATGCCGATATACCGAAAACCGGATTAATGACATTGATGCCTTGTTGATTGGGGCGGAATATTTCAAAGCCGGCTTTCAGTATCAGAGCCGGCTTTTTTTATGATTTTTTTTACATGAACGCATAACACACAACACTACACAACAACTAACAAAAAGGAGTAAAGTACATGAAAAAGATGTTTTCACTAGCTGCGATGTTCGCAGTCCTCTCATACGCATCACCAGCTTCGGCTGATGTGACCCTCAATGGTGAAATTGGTTTTCGTCTTAGAGACGATTTTGGTAATACTACTTCAACTACAGGCGTTAAAACCTCCCCCGAAGACCAGTATGTTCAGTATCGTGTACGACTGAAACCTTCTGCTGATCTTGGCGAAGGCTTCTTCGTTAAGGCATTGTTTCAGGACGAAACTGTTGCTGGAGCTTGGCGTGGTTTAGGGACTACTCCTGCAACGGCTAACAACACTGAAGTATATTCAATAGCGGCCTCGCAGTTTTACTTTGGACATGGCGATGCATGCAGCCATTGGGTACTCGGTCGTATTCCTCTCGGTAGTTTAGACAATCCTATTCTGGATCTTACTCTTTATGCAATTCCAGGTACCGGTCCTCAAGGATCAAAACTCTATCCGGTTGATACCCCGATTTCCACAAATCATTTCGACCGTCTGTTGGGTTTTAATTATGGCACAAAGATCGGTGACGGTGAGTTGAATGCTGTTATTGTAAATTTTGACAACATTTCCTCAGGCGCAGCTGATAAAGGACTTTTCAACGACGGTTACGGTTTCACTGCTAACTATAAGGCCAATATTGGTGATCTCACAATCGTGCCACAGGGCTATCTAACTTTGACTCATCTTGCCGATGGTCGTGCTCCATACTCCGTCGGTGCTCAGGCCTTTATTCCTGCAGGGAAATCCAAAGTTTCTCTCAGCGGATTCTATTCTGCAAACAAAACCACCGGTAGTGATTACAGTGGTTATATCTTCAGAGTTAAAGGTGAGTCCGGCCCGGTTCTTGCCTGGGTTGATTACAACAGCACTACCGACAATGCAGGTAAGACTGACTACACCAATACCTTTGTCTGGGCTCAGTATGTTGTAAAGGTGCAGGAATCAAATAAAGGCACCTTCTCCCTGCAACCGACAATCAGGTATCGTGCAAGCAGCCAAAAAAATGCTGCTGGAACAGCAGACAACAGCTTGTTCCGTGCTGAACTCTATGCAACGGTAGCCTTCTAAGGTTTCTCTCCGGGCATCCGGGCGTCTTTTGTAAAGTCATGTGGGGGCTTTACAGGTGTGTGTGTGCATCTTTTTTCAGGCGTCCGGATGTTTTTTTTGCGATGTGGGTGAGTGGTTTAAGCCAAGGGTCTCAAAAAACTCTTTTTCACAAGTTCGAATCTTGTCATCGCCTCAGTTTTTTCAGTATGCCGATGTGTTTCTCCGGCATCCGGGCATCTGTTGTGAAGTCGTGTGTGGACTTAACGGTGTGTGTGTGCATCTTATCTTCAGTGCTGCCCGGATGTTTTTTTAGGCGATGTGGGTGAGTGGTCTAAGCCAAGGGTCTGCAAAACTCTTTATCACAAGTTCGAATCTTGTCATCGCCTCAGTGTTGTTTGTCCTGTTATCTTCCTCCGCACATCCGGGCTGCCGATGAAAAATGTTGTCGGGTTCATTTTTCTTCAGCGCTGTCCGGATGTTTTTTCCCTCTTTACCGGCTGATCATTGTTTCCAGTATTTTTCGTAGCTCGTTCATTTCAAGTTTGTTGTTTTCGGCAATGGATTTCAGCGGGGTATCGATTTTTGCTTCAATGCCTTTCTGGTGTAAAGCGAGTTGCAGAGAAGTTGATGAAACCCCGCCCTCGTCGGCTATGTCCTGCAATGTTTTTTTCCCGAAACCCTGTCCCTGTAATTTGTGCCCTTCTTTTTTTGCCGGAGCAATAACTTCATAGACCTGTTCAGCTGTCTTGCCATTTGAGGCTGCTATTTCAGCAAGGGTTTGTTCTTCGGAAGCAACTTTTAATCCTGCTTTTTCCAACTTTGTTTTTAAGGCTGTAGGGTCTCCGCCCAGCCCGGGTTGCTCAGCAAGTTGAGTAAGGGTCATCAGTTCTGCATGTGGCACCGGGGCCTGCTTTTCCTGCCGTTCCCATGAGTCGGACATTGCATTACCAAACTTGATGACTGCCGAAAAGGGCTGGATACCATAGTATGTCCCTACTCCGAATAAAGCAGAAAGAATTATGATGGTGAGCAGTTCCCCTGGGCTTTTCAGCCCCTCGGTTGTCTTTGATTTCAGGTAGCAGAAAAATACTTTCCAGTTGATAACAAAGAGGTGAAAAATAGAGAGGATTAAAAAGGCAAACCCGAAAATTATATGCTGGTGTTGCCAGCCCCTTTTTGTCAGACCGATCATTCTCCAGTCAGTCCAGTTTGCAACCCTTCCGGGAGGAGAGATATAGAGGATCACTCCAGAAACCAGCATCATGACTACAGCAATGAATAGCCCGAAGCTTATAAATACCCGCCAGCAGAATGATTTTTTCATGGTTCTGTGATTGTTGGCTTCCATTGCTTGGTAGTATGGCAAGTAGAGCAGTTTGCCTTCGACTGGATGTGCCGGTTGTCATCCGGCTGGTCACGTTTATGGCATCGTATGCACTGCGATGTAGCAGTCTGCCTGCTATGGTCAAAGCTTCGTGCTGTTCAGTCGTTATCGCTGCATTTGCAACAGGACTGAATAGCACGGCTATGGTGATAAGCAATAATCTTTTCATGGTAGCCAGTGCGATTAACCCGTTACTACTGGTTCATTCCCCGGCCTCGGCCCATTCCTTGACCCTGACCCATACCCATACCTCGGCCCATCCCCATATTCGGGTTGTACTGATCCCATACCCATTCAGCTACGGCTCTCAGTTCTGAATCCGGCAGACGAAGCGCAGGCATAAGGCCAAATCTTGTAATGGCTTGAGGATCAATTGCATTGTCCTTATTTGGCGATTTCAAGTACGCTACCAGATGATTAACTCCATCTTTTTTTGTCGAGTATTTCTGATGGTAGTGAGATGCAAGAGGAGTAATAGGTGGTGCGGATTTGGGTGGTGGCATAACGGAGTGACAGACACTGCAGTTCTTGTCGAAGATAGCTTTACCATCTAATTTACTGGTTGCGGCTTGTGCTATCGAATTAAAAGACAATCCCAAACCCATTATCAACAATAATCGTTTCATGGCTAAATAGATCATTAAATTAATCAGAACATTTCTTTTCTCTTTCATATATATATTTAATGTACTGAAATAATCAATCAAGAAACAAATTATTGATTGATATGGTTTATTCGTTAAATATTGATGATTTCTAACTTGTTTAATATTGGTCGGTTATATGATTATTTGGCGTCGATTATTTTTAAGTTTTTTTTGGCTTGTTTAAGATATTTTAATCATCTTAAGAGCTGTCTTATGCATATTTTAGGTAACGATTGTTAATAAATTTCCTGAATATAATGGCATATTATTCGCAATTGTTAATAGGCTATTTATATGAATCAGTGATAGTTATAAATTATATCCATTGCTGATATATACCTGTTTTATAGCTTTTAGAAGCATATCTCTTATCAAAAGAGTCGCGAATTTTTTATCACTGGCTGATGTTGTATTATCGTTTCAACAAGCATGTATTTATTATCTCCAGATATCATTCATCTTTAAACAGTGAGAACCAATGCAAAAAAATGTAGGACAAATAGATAAAATAATCCGGATTGTTATCGGGGTAGCAGTTATTATGCTTGGCGTCATCAATCAATCGTGGTGGGGTGCTGTTGGACTTGTGCCGCTTTTAACCGCTTTTGTCGGGTTTTGTCCACTCTATACTGTGCTGAAGGTTTCGACAGGCGAAAGTTGTGGCTGTAATGAAAAGCCGGGGAAGAACAGCTCTTGCAAGTTATGATGGGTGGATGATTTTTCCCTCGAAGAGAAGCGATGTACAAAGCAACTTTTGTTTGAACTACAGGTTGCTTTGTACATGTTCTGAGTATCCATCCTTACCTGTTTTCAGGAGTGACCGCCAACGACAATTCGCATAATCTTGACATTTAACACAACAAAGCGAACAAGCTGCCACAGCAGGTTTTTCCGCCAATAGAGGGTGCCTTTGGATGGTACCGGCGGATAAGCTTCATCGTAATAAGCCTTGACTTTATTCGTACCCATACTGTTTAAGATTTAAATTTTATCGCAAAATAATACTTATTCCGGAATCAGCCACCAGAACGGATAACCCTTTGCTTTGTGAAAAAAGAGATAGTGCAATATTACTTTCAGCCAATGTCCTGCAAGACCAGCCTCTCCAAGTGAATAGTTCATATCACGGCCCCATTCCGGATACTTGTTCCAGTCAGGAACAACAGGGAAGAGAGTCATTGAAGCGCCCAGCCCATCTAACGAACCAAACCCGGCGGACACAACGCATGCCGCGCCCATTCTGCTCATTGATGCTTTATGGCGATGTTCTGTTGCTCCCTGAATTCTTTCCGAAATATTAAGTGCAACAATTTTACCCATAACACCTGCTGGCATCCCGGTACGCGGTGCCGTAGGGAAAATCTGCCGTCCGCTTGGGCTTGCCATAGGTTTTGAAATAGGATGCGGAGGGGCAAAGGCAATGCCGGGAGCGTAGATGTTTTTGAAAAGAGGATTTTGGTAGATCGAAGGCCAGTCGTCAGCCTCCCACTCCTCAAAAGGTTTGGCTGTATAATTTGCATCAACCTTCATAAACTTGTTTGGAGCAAACATCTTGTCAGTGATCTCAGTCCCACTCTTATCGAATGCGGTCAGTCCAACGCCTGAGAATGAGGGAATAAGCATGGCAAAATCAAATTCCTGTGTCAACTCCTCGCCAGCAAGCGTTTCATAGTGCGCTTTGCCTGGCTCAAGCGTGTGAACTCCAGCCCGCCTGACCCAGTTGATACCATACTCAGCCATAATGGATTCAGTGAAAACCTTTGTCGGGGTGTAATAGCCGCCTCTGTTGATAAATGCGCCTCCCATGCCAAAATCACCCAACTCATACTCATTTGACAACCAGGTAATTTGTGCTTTATCGCTCAGCCCACGCTTTGATATCTCCCAGGCCACATTCAGAATGTATTCAAAGGCAGCCCCCTGACATGTTGCCATGGCATGGCCAGTGCCGATCAGGATACGCTGCTTATGACCTGCCTGCATTTTTTTGATATTGTCCTGAAGGTGTTCCCATGCATGGGAGGCATGGCTATAGGTGCAAACAGAGAAGCTGTTTTTATCAGGTCCAAGGCCCTCAGTTGCATCGAAATTGAGCTTTGGACCGGTTGCATTAACCAGATAATCATAGTCAACTTTTTCGGTCTGTCCGTTTCTTACTCCATCGGTATATTCAATCTTCACATACCCTTTGTGGATTTCAGCGTCTCCTTCGGGATGGATTTCCATAGCTTTGGCTTGTTTGAGAACAATGCCCCACCGGTTATAGACTTTTTTCAATTCAAAGCGGACGTCGTCAATAGTCATCTGGCCTACACCAACCCAGATATTTGATGGAATCCACTGGTAGTAGCTGTTCGGGGTAACAACAACGACCTCGTGATGTTTGCCAAGTTTCTTTTTGAGAAATGAGGCGGCGGTATGACCTGCCACACCGGCTCCTAAAACTACAACCTTTGCCATAAATATTTCAGGTTTTCAATGGTTCAAAATGAAGCTCTAATCTTTTTCGATTGAGCAGAATAATTACGCAACGGAGGAAAAGTCACTTGAATGCGAGACCGGGGACTACGCCGATAGCTTTAAAGATTTTGGCAACCGGGCAGAAGCCGGAAAATGCTGCCTGAAAAAGGTTTGCTCCCACAAAACCAGTGAACCAGAGCCAGTTCTGATTATGATAGATAGAGAGTAAAACGCTGGAAAAAATAAAAAATCCAGCAATTGCAAAGACAAGACGATCAATGTTCATCATGCAAAGTATTAAAGGGTTATTGATACTATCGGTTTGCGGGCGGTAACCAGAAATACCGGGTAGGCTGCGTTTGCGCCTGAACGGTTTGTTTTGTTAAAGGTGTAAATAGTCTCGAAAGCCAGAGGTTGCAATCCCGCAGCTTTCAGTAGGTCAGCAAGTTCCGCACGGTCAAATCCATGATGAACCTTTTCAAGGGGGTCGTCATGAAACAGGCCATCCTCAAGATCAAGATCAGCCAGAGCCAACATGCCTCCGGGTGAAAGAAGCTTGGATATCCGGATTAAAACCCCCGCAGTATCATCAATATGGTGAAGCGTCATGCTGCTGTAGATCAGATCAAAGCTGTTTTCATGGAAATCGCTCTCAGAAGTAGATAACAGGTCGGTGCAGGTCGTTTCTATAGTTGTTGATCCAGACGGTTTAATTTTTTCCTGAAGCACAGAGAGCATTTCTCTGGATGTATCAACAGCAGAAAGTGTTTTCACCAGCGGTGCAATTTCCATGGTAACCAGCCCTGTGCCGCATCCAAATTCCAGAGCATGCATTGTGAGCTTTGGAGTTGTTGCCGCAATGATTGCTTTTGCCACTTCGAGCGCAACCGCTCTGCGTTGAGGATTTTCATCCCACTGAGAAGCTTCGCGATTAAATTTATCGGGACTGTTCCACTTTTCAGCCATAGTGTCAAGAGTAAAAAGTTATAATACCTGCAAATGAATAATCATTCTTACTGCGGTAGTGTGCAGGCCTGCCGACCCGATTGGTTTTCATAGCCACAGTTTGGAAAGTTTATAGTAGTGACCCCAGCTCTGTTTCAGCCAGTGACCGACAACAGGCATCGGGATAAACACCTCCCTGACGCTGTTTTTATAGACAAAACCGGCGCCATCACCCATATCCATCACACAGAGTACATTCAAATGAGCTTGATAACCCTTCATTACGCCCTGCCGTCCCAAATGCTCTATTGCGGCATTGCTGGCCGCATTATTTGCCATTAATTCAGCGATATGTCCCTGCTTTGCTTTCCAGTCCGGACCTTCAAGAGCAGCTGCATCCCCGACAGCATACCATCCTGAGACTCCTTCTATCCTGCAGAAATTATCGATGCGAATAAACCCGGCTTCATTTTGAGGCAGGGTTGATGCCTTGATTATTGTATTGCCATTTCCCGCAGGAATAAACATGCAGAGGTCACTCTGAAGCCTGCTTTCATCCTCAAAAACAATTCCATCCGCTTCAAATCGTTTGATTTTTTTGCCGTAACGGGTGCTGAAATTTTTGGCTTTAAACAAGGCAGCCATGGCCGAAAGAGCTTTTTTCCCCATTCTAGCACCAGGTTCGGCCATAGGAGCAAAAAAGGTCATCTCATATTGATCTCGAATGCCAAGTTTTTTGAGATGATGATGCAGGTTGAAAAAGAGCTCAAAAGCCGGCCCACCCCTGACACCACTGGTGTCCTTAGGATTACCGCCAAATCCGAAAGCTATCTTGCCACTCCCCCTTGCAACCAATGCATCAATCTTTTCCTTCAGAACGAGAGACTCTTCAGGTTTGCCGCAAATGGAACAGGTATGCTCAATACCGTCATGTTTCATTTTCGAAGCTCCAAGAGCTACAACAACCAGGGCAGGGGAGTTGCGAACACCTGCTTTTTCAAGAGTTATACTTTTTTGTTCGCCATCAAGAGCAACAACCTTATCGATAGTCATTGAAAAACCGTGCTTCCTGGCCAGTTTTGACAGCGGCATTGCAACATCCTTGAACTGAGCGCTTCCTACCGGTATCCAGATTGCCAGCGGATAGATAAACAGATAGTCCCGTTCCGAAACGAGTTCTACCTCAAACCCTTGTTTCCGAAACGCAATTGCCGAAGCTACACCGCCAATGCCTCCACCAAGAATCAATACTTTTTTCATTGATAACGCTCTTTTGTGCGATGATGGTTACCGTGTGACCGTTGTTACGACAAATTCAGGGGGCGTCTGTATATGCTTTTTTACTGCACAGAGGTTAGCTGCACTGATAACGGCATCCTTGTATTTTTCAGGGAAATCCTGTGGAAGCTCTATTGCGATCTCAATTTTCCCTATACCCCGTCCTGACTCATTGACCGTATGTGACTGAACGATCCGGATATCATCAGTCGGGATGCCTCTCTGCTGGCAGAAAGACAAGACAAAGATACCTGCACAGGTACCGATTGAGGCAAGAAAGAGAGAAAAAGGCTCAGGGGCAGAACCCTCTCCACCGGCATATTTTGCCTGGTCAGTTTGAAAGGTAAAGCCATTAAACTCGGCATTCACCTTCTTGCCGCCTCCGAACGTTACGATCATTTCGCTTTTCATAATAGTCCAAGAGTGAAAGTGTTTGCTGTAAAAATAACGATCAATTATAGGCGTATGCTCATAATCAAGCACCTGACCCGGAATGGCCTATAAAAAATTGTGCAAGAGAATGAGTAAACAACCAAAATCAGTTGGTTTTTTTCTGTGATTCCTTCATTTTATACCCATACACCGTATAGGTATAAAGCCATTATATAAATCGTCTGCTTAATCTCCAAGACATAGAGGTCTGATTATGAAACCGTTCCTGTTTTTTTTTATTGTTGGGCTTACATTTCTCGGGGCATGTAGCCCTGAAAAAGCGCCAGTCAACAAAGAAGTAACTACAATTAAAGAAGTAACGTTGGGTGAAAAAAAAATTGCATTGGGTAAGCAGGTTTATGAGGCTAACTGCGCAGGCTGCCATGATTCCGGTGTGGCCGGAGCGCCTAAACCCGGCGATAAAGCAGCATGGAGTGAAAGAATTGCTCAGGGTGGGATAGAAATGATCGTAAAAAAATCAATAGAAGGGTTCGAGGGCAAAACCGGCATGATGCCGCCCAAAGGAAGCAATGAAAGTCTAAGCAATGAAGATATAACCCATGCAGTGGCATACATGGTCAGCACAGTAAAGTAACGGAGTTAGATGCTGCGGCTTACCTGAGCATGATGAATTGAACGAGGTAATAAAAAAAATATTAAAAATTACTATGAGCACTACCCACGAAGTCAGCCCCACGAAAGCCCTTGCTATGATTAAAAAAGGCGCACTGCTTGTTGATGTCCGTCAACCCAGAGAAGTTGCAAAAAAATCATTTGATGTTTCAGAAATCCTCCTGATTCCTGTTCGCGAGTTACAAAAGCGGTTTCAGGAAATACCCGTTGACCGTAAGGTGATTATCGCATGTCACGTAGGCAATCGCGGCTTGATGGCTACCCGATTTCTTATAAACCAGGGATACACCAAAGCTGTCAATATGCAGCAGGGGATAGTTCGCTGGGAAAAGGAAGGCCTTCCAGTCAAAAGTGAGCTTAAACAAACATCCGGATCATGGCTGATGCAGATGTTCAAAAAAATCGGACTTTAAGATATACAGCGAGAGGTATTTACCCATTGCACTTGCTGCCGACGCCCTTGTTGATGCGTTCAAGATTGCTCCTTTGATTCATGGGATTGGTTCTCCGGTATACCAGTAAATAAATATCAAAATGACCGTTAGCACAGCACTATAGACCAGGAGGCCTGCCAGGTTGAGCTTGGGGTCGATAATTGTCATGCCGCTAAAAACGAGAAGTATGTATCCAATAAGCACGCTTCATCCTTGCCAGGAGGAGGGGAGTCCCTAACCCCAACCAGAGCGCTTTGCTGGGAACCAGTATTTTCTATTCTCGCTCATAATGCTTCAAGTTTGGACGTTGACCATTCAGCTACATTCTGTTATAAACTATTCTTGGAATTCGGTTTAAGATTGCCGCAATAAGTCGCCAGCGCCTTGTTACATAAACGACTTGCTTTTGACCTTTGATAGCATCAAATATCTGCCGGGCGGCTTTATCGACTGATGCCACCCAGAATTGCCCTTCACCTTTTGCCATGTCGGTGTCTACAAATCCAGGTCTGATATCTGTTACATATATGGGTATGTTGAGAAAAGCTGCTTTCTGCCTCAAAGCCTCAAGATAATTAATCTGAAAGGCCTTGGATGCATTGTAGGATGGCGCTTGCCTGCTGCCGCGAAGGCCGGCGACAGAACTGATTGCCACTAAATGACCAGCCTTTTGTTGTTCGAAGTAATGAAAAGCCCAGTCGGCGACACAAGTAAAACCAAGAACATTGGTGTCGATTGTTCTCTTTTCAATGGCAAAGTCCAAATTCGCATTCAAGTCGCCTGTCCCTGAACTGATAACAAGCAGGTCAAGCCCCCCCAGTTCTGTAGTCAATGCATCTAACTTGACAACACTCGATGTAGTCTCTGTTATATCAAAAGCCTTTGTTACAATAGAATTTGGATGTTCCCGTTTTAATTCATCCAGTATTTCTAAGCGTCTTCCAGTAATGCCAACTACATAACCGTTCTCGACCAGCAATGTTGCAAGTCCCATTCCAATTCCTGAAGTCGCACCGATTATTATCGCTTTTTTCATAGGCGTCAGTCATGACCCTCCCTTTCCCCGCCTTCCTTGCTTCCATCTCGATGGCATTTCATGCAGTTCTGATAATTGAATATTCCTTCTTTTTCATGCTTCCGGATAATACGGGCAGCTGAATGCTCATGGCAGTTGTAGCAGGTATATTTTTTATAATTACCGGGCTCAGTATGGCAGGTAACGCAGCTGGCTCTATGATCACCGTCAAGCCTGAAATACCTGTTATGATCAAAGGTTGCCGGTTTCCAGACAGTAGTTTTATGGCAAACTGCACAGTTTGCCTGCGAAGTACGGTGCAGAGTATCCTTCGGTTGGTCAGCTTTGTGGCACGTAATGCACTGCTTTCCGGATGATGCAGTCAGCTTGCTGTGATTGAAAGTTGCCGGTTTCCATTTTTTTGTTCCATGGCACTCCGCACAACTCGCCGTTATGTTCTGGTGCAGAGTATCCTTCGGCTGGTCAGCTTTGTGGCATGTAATGCACTGCTTACCGGATGATGCAGTCAGCTTGCTGTGGTTGAAGGTTGCCGGTTTCCAATTTTTGGTTCCATGGCATTCGGAGCAATTGCCTTTTGCAAAACGATGCATTGCGTCTTGCGGCTTTTGATTCTTATGGCAGGATATGCACTCTTTTTGCAGTAAAAGCTGCAGAGCTTCATGTTTAAAATGTTTGGATGTTTTTTTAGCATCGCTGCCTTTATGATCAGTGTGGCAGTCGATGCAGGAGTTGGCATCGACCCCTCTGTGCAACAGAACCTTGGTGGTATCTTTTAGCAGCAAACGGCCGGCCACATTTCTGACACTGATATCACTCTGTTTGTGACAGCTGATACACTGAACCGACGTTGCGCCGGCGAAAGGTGTATGGCAACTCAGACACTTTTTTCCCAGCGACCGATGTCCTGTCATCAACGGACCGGGGTTAAGCAGTACCTCGGGAAACTTGGCAGCCAAAGCAGCAAGAATAATGGCTGACGCTATAAAAGCTAAGAGTAGTTTCAATGGTTCACATCCGGATGAAGATGAGAGATACTCTTATTATGAGGTTTTTGATAGGTATGCACCTTACTCTTTGCTCAGCGTTGCAAGAAGCATGAGCTTTCCTGCAGTGATAAAATCAACGGTAGCTCCCTGAATGTCCCCTTTAGAAATTTTTACCCAAGCTCTGCCAGAGTAAGCCGGGGTATATTTTGGATCTATTTCCATGGCCTTTGTGAAATCCGCAATGGCCCCATCGGTATCTTTCATGGAGTATTTTATTGCTCCTCGTCCAGCGAAAGCAGTTGCCGATTTCTTCTCCTCTTCTATGGCTTTTGAAAATTCCGACATAGATCCCTGAAGAACTCCGTTACCGACTTTTGTTCCGGCACTGAGCAGTGCATTTTTTGATATTTCAGCGTTATCGCATCCCGAAGTAGTGGCAAGCGTGAAAGCGATAATTCCCAGAAAAAGAGATGGAAATTTGTTTTTCATTTGGTTTGTAGCTTTAATCGATAGGTATCATTTCGTAAACATCATAAACTTATCTTCAAACAGTATGTCAGTCAAAGAGTTCGCTGAGGAACCCTAACGGTCCGCCTCTTCTTTTTCTTTTCCCTGTTTTAGGGTCGATGGTATTGTCATGATCATGTTCATCGCCGTGGTCGTTTTCCCTGTTAGGGGAATAATCATTCTGGTATTCCCGGCCATGTTCCACTGAACGGTACTCCAGGGCTGATCGATCAATAAGTTTATCAAGTTCACCTCTGTCAAGCCAAATGCCCCCGCAGGTTGAGCAATAATCAATTTCAATTCCCTGACGTTCTGAGATTTTAAGATCGGTTTTACAAACGGGACAAAGCATAGGAGTCAGCCTTTAATTTTTATTATTCAGACGCTTATTCACAGTTCTATTCATGTAACAACTGTAAATATATCTACGGCTCTCTTAAAGGATTAGAAGAGCCAGCTTAAAAATGGCTTAAAAACCTCACCCCTTCCGTATAATCCATTTTGTCAGTTCAATAACGGGGACAACCGTTGCGGCTGCTCCTATAACCATGCACAGGTCCTGAGTGGTAAGAAGGTAGGTCCCGAACGTATTGCGCAACACCGGGATATAAATGATTGCGGCAAGCATCACAACTTCCCAGACTATTGCCACATTGAGCCAGCGGTTGGCAAAGGGACGGTTGAAAATAGAACTCTTTTCCGACCGGAAGTTATACGCCTTAAAAAATTGAATAAGCACAAGCGAAATAAAGGTCATGGTCATTGCTTCCTGAAGCGGACGACCTGATGCAAGAGCGAACTGGAACAGTGAGATATTAACTATGGTTGACCAGATACCGCCGCTAAGGATGAGCGCCAGCACCGGGCGGGTAAATATCCCTTTTTTTGGATCGTTAGGCCGGCGCAGCATAATATCCCGTTCAGCGGGTTCCACAGCAAGCGCCAGGGCCGGCAGTCCATCAGTGGCAAGGTTGACATAGAGCAACTGAACGGCAGAAAGAGGCAGAGGCATGCCCATAAGGGTAGCAAAGGCCATAAGGCCAAGCTCACCGATATTCGACGAGAGCAGATAGGTAAGGTATTTTTTGATGTTATCATAAATTCCCCGCCCCTCTTCCACTGCCGCAACGATTGATGCAAAATTGTCGTCGAGCAGCATCATTGCTGAAGCTTCTTTGGAAACATCAGTTCCGTTAATGCCCATTGAAATGCCTATATCAGCTTTTTTCAGAGCAGGCGCATCATTCACTCCATCACCTGTCATGGCAACAACTTCCCCGTTTTTCTGCAGGGCATCAACTATCCGGAGCTTGTGTTTTGGCTCTACCCTTGCAAAAACAGATACGGAGCTGATTTCACGTCGCAACTCTTCGTCACTCATGCTTTGCAGCATTGATCCTGTAACTACTTTACCATCTCGCAAAATACCAAGTTCACGGGCTATTGCCTCTGCGGTTAAAGGATGGTCTCCGGTAATCATGACCGGCTGGATACCGGCAGCAATACACTGACGCACTGCCTCTGCAGCTTCAATTCTCGGCGGATCTATCATGCCGGCAAAGCCGAGAAAAGTCATTCCTACGCTAGCTTCAGCTATGCTTGTTTCTGTTTTTTCAGCTATCGCAAGCACTCGAAGTGCCTTTTTGCCGAGAGCATTGGCTTCACCGAGGAGTGCTGCTCTCATTGTGTCATCGAGCACCTGCACACCATCGCTAATTCGAACAGAATCGCATTTCGCAAGAAGAACTTCAGGTGCTCCCTTGATAATGGCTTTTACAGAATCGCGATATTGGTGCAGAGTAATCATCTGTTTTGTTTCAGATGAAAATGGTTGTTCGTCAAGCCGCACATAATGCTGTTGCAGCTCCTTCTCATCCAGCCCTGCTTTACGTGCTGCCACGAGCAGAGCCCCTTCTGTCGGGTCTCCTGCTATCTTCCAGGCTCCCTCTTCATTTTTCCAGATCCGGGAGTCGTTACAGAGAATACCGGCAAGAAGCATCTCATGCAGGCTTTCCGGCAATTCACCACCCCCTGAAACAGTAAAAGAGCCCTCAGGCAGGTATCCCGATCCACTCACCTCGATAAGGGTTCCTGAAGTATAAATTGCTCGGACAGTCATTTCGTCACGGGTAAGGGTCCCGGTTTTATCCGAACAGATCACCGTGGTACTGCCGAGGGTTTCAACAACAGGCAGGCGTCGCATGAGTGCATGGCGTTTCACCATGCGCTGTACGCCGAGGGCAAGAGAAATGGTGACTACTGCGGGAAGGGCTTCGGGGACGACTGCTACAGCAAGTGCAATCCCGAAAATAAGCATGTCGATAAAAGACTGGCCGCGGAAAAGACCTAGGGCAACAATGACGAGCACGATAACAAGCGCCGCACGGGCAAGCATTGTCCCTACTTTATCCAGATTATTCTGGAGAGGTGTTTTTTCGGTCTCCACAGCCTGCAGCATGGCGGCGATTCGGCCGAACTCTGTCAGCATACCTGTGGAGACCACAACGGCTGACGCACGGCCATAACTGATCATGGTACCCGCAAAAACCATATTCCGGCGATCACCCGGAGCTGCATCTTTTTGTGGAATCGATTGACTATCTTTTTCCGAAGGGAGAGATTCCCCCGTAAGAGAAGCCTCATCAGCACGAAGATTGTTCGACTGAAGCACTCTGGCATCTGCAGCAACCCTGTCGCCGGCATTAAGGAGCAGAAGGTCGCCTGGCACAAGATCTGAAGCAGGTATTGATACTTCCTTCCCATCACGTCGAACCCTTGCCAGTGGGGCAGCCATCATTTTAAGAGCATCAATTGCCTTTTCTGCCCGATACTCCTGAATAAAACCAAGCAATACGGCAAACACAACGATCACCACAATGGCTATAGCCTCAAGCCCGTGGCCTAAAAAAGCGGAGAGTCCAGTTGCAATGAGAAGGGTAATAATCAGCACATTTTGAAACTGCTGAAAAAGGAGTTTTAAGGGGCTTGCCCTGTGCTCAGCAGTGATAAGATTTTGGCCGTACCTTTCAAGCCGAAGCACGGCTTCCGTTGCACTCAGACCTTCAGTTGTTGACGAGAGTTTGTTGAGAGCCTCTTCGCAGGTAAGACAGTGCCAGCATTCTGGATGATTGGAGTTCAATGCATCTTGCTGATTATTCATGATCATCGGTCAAGAATTACTACACAAGTGGCTGAAAGGGAACACGTATCAAGTTGGCAAAAAAGTCAGCATAAATTTTGTTCCAATGTTCGGTGTGCTTTGCACTGCGATAGCTATCTGCTGAAGATCCGCAAGCTTTTTTACAATAGAGAGCCCGACGCCAACTCCTCCGGTTTGAGAGTTTCTCGACTCATCAACACGATAAAACCGATCAAAAATTTTCGATATATTTTTTTCAGGGATTCCTATACCCTGATCAGAAATAGAACAGATAATATCCTGACCAATGTGATCAACCGTTATAGTTATTGCTGATCCGGAAGGGGAGTATTTGATTGCGTTCGACAGAATATTCTCAAACATCATTTCAAGCATTGCTTGATCCGCAGTAACTTGTTCATTGGCTGAACACCCGATTGCAATGGAAATTTCTTTTTCTTCAGCAGCAGCCTGCATTCTTCCTGCAACATCGCCAATAACTTGAAGTAGTGGTATCTCCTCAATATTTGGACTTATTTTGTCTCCCTCATAGAGAGCAAGCACAAGAAGTTTATCTATTATTCTGCTCATTCGGTTTAATTCCAGTAGGCTGGACCTGACTCTTGCCTCATAGTGCTCGATTTCTCTGGGTTTGCGTATCAGAACTTCCAGTGTTCCTTTCACTGATGCCAACGGGGTGCTTAGCTCGTGCGATGCATCAGCTGTAAACTGCTGTTCGCGCTGGAATGCCTCCTGCAAACGGGCAAGCAAATCATTGATTGTTGCTGATAAACGATGCAATTCGTCCTGATGGAGGGGTAGAGGTATACGCTGATTAAGATTAGTCTTGGTAATTTTTTCAGCAGTCTTGATAACATCATCAATCGGCTTTATGCTTTCTCCTGCAATAAAGCGTGTCACAACAAAAAGTATTACAACAATAACAGGAAACGATAAGAGAAATATGAACTGCAATTCACTCACAAACGCTAAGGCGTTCACAAGAGAGTGAGCGACAATAAGATACCCTTTCGTGATTCCATCAGAACCTGCCAGGGGGACTTGTACGTGGCGTAACATCGCCCCCTCAACCATGCCGTTAAAGTATATGGTATCTGATGTGCCTGGTTTAAACAGTAATGTTCTTCTGGAAAGGTTTTCTGATTTGTTAAGAACTTTTCCTTGAGGGTTGACGAGTTGAATAAATTCAAGATTTATATCAAAATTCGTTTGTTTTATTTTCTTTTTATAATCCTCGCTGTCATCATCAAATTTATTTGAGTGCGCAAGATCTCTGAAATGTTGGTCTTTCAGTTTTAAATTTGCGATTGTTTCGGTAACCTCATACATCAGCGCATCATCGTTATGACTGGAAACTGCTTTATTAACCAGAAATAAAATTCCACTGAAAATGACTGCGATCAAGAGTGATGTTGCGATCGTATAGTATATCGCAATACGATTACGCAAACTCATACGGGGCAGCTTATTAAGTATAAATGACTGCCCCATTGGTTTTTTACTCATAGCAGGTCTCGTTCACGTACGATGTAGCCAACTCCATAGATGGTTTGTATAATTTTTCTCCCGCCTGCTTTTTCCAGTTTTCTGCGTATAAATGTGATAAAGACGTCTACCACTGAAGTGTCAGAATCCGATGGAACATCCCAGACTTTCTGAAGAATACGATTTCTGGTACACACACTGTCCATATTGTGGACAAGGTATTCGAGCAGTGCAAATTCCTTTGGTGTAAGGGTGATTTCTTCCGAATCGAAAAATACCTGATGACTTATAGGATTAATGGTGAGTTTTCCAACCTTGAAAGTATTGTCACTCGGGACGCTTTTTTTGAGCTGCGCGTTAATGCGAACCAGCAGTTCATCAAATTCAAAAGGTTTTTTTATGTAATCATTTGCGCCGGCTTCAAAGCCGAAAACAAGGTCATCCAGAGTTTTTTTTGCCGTAAGAAATATTATCGGCACCATATTTCCTGTCTTTCGAATCTGATTGCATACCTCAATACCGCTCATAGCAGGAATCATCCAGTCCAGGATGATCAGGTTATAGTTATGGCTTAAAGCGAGATCAAGACCGCTTTTGCCATCACTCGCTATATCAACAGAATAGCCAGCCTCTTCAAGTCCTTCATTGAGAAAACTTGTTATTCCCGGTTCGTCATCAATGATGAGCAACTTCATTTTTTTCATAAAAAGAGATTGTTTAATGTCTGATATGCTTTTGCTTGGAATATCAGCTGCGAGTATATAGTTCAATATTGCGCCTGAAATATTAAATCCATCTAAAGAAAGTCCTAATTAATTACTAAATCACCTGTTGATAAATAAATTAACAAAATTATCAGCGGACTTAAAATTTTATATTATTATCCCTTAGCAGGAGGCGTGTTGAGATAATCAATAACAGTTTTTCTTTTTTTCGAAATCTCGAAACATTAAATTCATCCAAAGAAAGTCTTAATTAATTACTAAATAAACTTTGATAACAATAAATCATTGCAATTATTTTTATAACTAAGTGAATTTATTATTGTGTCTTATCGGAGTTTGCGTAGTGATTATCCGTAATTTATTTCTTATTTATGATCTTTGTGGTTTTCTGATTACTCGTGTACTACATGCTTGAAATATAGAAATTGACTCTCGAGGAAAATGATCTCGTACGGAATTTTGTGGTGATAATCTTTGATCATGAATACATGCTTATGCGGTATTTCATGGCGCTGTCTTAAATAGAATCCCATAAAAAGTGGGGCAATAACATGTATTTTTTAGGATTTTTTAATAAATTATTAGTCACCTTTTATGAAGGTTTTAATTACATTTTAGTACTTTTTTTTTAATATTGTAACAATCGTTATGCTCCATACTTTCGTGCAAAGCTGATAAGCTGGTCTGACTTCTATATGAAGTACAATATTGATCGGCTCAATAACGCTGAAGTTATCTTTATCAATTCATAATTATTCTAACCGCTAATTTTGGCTTGCTGCTAAGCGGTTAATAAATCAAAAAAAATATAAAATTCTCGAAGCAGAGTTACGGGGTATTGAGTGCGTTTTATCAATTCTTTGCTCGAAGCCAGACTTTGAGGGAATATTCCTCAAAGATTACAATTCCTGAGTCCTGTTAGGTAGATAAAGTTTGCCGGTTAACAAACAACAACAACAACAAACACAAACACGGAGAGCAAGTCTTATGAGGAAAATCACATTCGCATCGATTGTTTCGCTCTGTATGGTACCAGTTCTGTTCTGGAGTACAGAGAGTCAGGCTATACCGTCATGGGCACGAAAGTATGAGGTATCCTGTTATATGTGCCACTCTGGTATGCCACAGAGGAACGCTATCGGTGAAGCCTTCAAGAACAATGGTTACCGTATGCCTGCAGGTGCCGAAGCTGCATTTACCCGCCAGCAGCAGATAAAGATCGGTACTGAAGAATGGAAAAAATCTGTCAGAGCTCCAATGAACAGTTCTTTTCCTCAATTCGATCCATTGAGCGTCGTTCTTACAGGAAATCTTATTAACTATGTTGGTCCGACTTATGGAACGAAGCCCACAGGCTCAACATTTAACTATAATGTTCCTGGCGCAGTAGCACTCTTTTTTGGTGGTTCCATCGGCGACCAGCTAACTGTTTTTGGTGAAGTAAATGGATTCGGTGGAAACTCAACGTTTGATACCGACGATGATAAAACCGCATCAGGTCCAACCACTTCAGTTGATAGTCCCGCAATTAATGCCAATGTGAGAGTTGTCTGGGAGTTCAATCCAGGGTTCAACATTGCTCTTGGTAACAACTTCAGCAATGCATCCTGGAATGGAGTATCAGTCGGCGGTGTTGTTAACGTCTCAGGTGTGCTTCCTGCACCAGGAACCTATGCTGAGTTGAACTATACCAGAGGTGATGTTGGAGGATACTCCATAACTGCTGGAACAAGTATGGCTGCCAAAAACCAGACTCCTATCGTGGCTACAGAGAATAAAATTGACGATATTCTCTACCTCAGAGGAAAGGTAAAGTTGTTTGGAGCAGGCCTGCTTACCGGTGCCAATGGTGAGTTCGGGAATCCCTACACAGGTCTAGACAACCAGATTACCCTGGGTGCAGGGCTTTCATACTCTGAACACAAGAATGTGAAAAATCCATTAACCGGTATAACTCCAACAAAAGGTTTTACAGGTGGATATGCTAATGAGACACTCGTCTATGGCGCAGATGTCCAGGGAGTCTTTAACGATTTTCTCGCTGGCGTAGCATTAAGCCATGATCGTGATCTTCAGTATAACAACTTCAAGGCTGAGATAGGACACTACTTCTATTCCTGGCTTTATGTGAAGGGTGCATACTCCGACCTTGCAGCCTCTACTGCAAAATTGCCGGTTGACGTTCATCAGCCTTCGATTGCCGGCAGCCTTACTGCATGGCTCTCTTCAGCTGTTTCCCTTACTGGAACCTATACTCATTTCACAAAGGATGCGACGGCAGGCACTACCAATCCAGATTCCGTTGTATTGGCTGTTCGGGCTGGATTCTAACGCATAGCTCGAACCGCTTTTCCTGACTGGAAAAGTACCTCTTTTCTTAAAAGGCATGGTCATTTTTAATGATCATGCCTTTTATAGAAGCTCTCTCGGCAGGTATCACAAAAGCAGCCTTGATTTTGTAATCTACCTTTCTCTTATGAAGATGACTATAAAACCCTTCCTGCCTGTTTTTTTATGTGGCCTTTTTTTATTGGCTTCATGCGGCAAAGAGGTCTCTTCTGACAAGGAACAGTTATCTCAATCTTCAAAAGAAGTTGAAGAGAAAAAACAACTGGCTTCAGGCAAAGCAATTTATGAATCAAACTGTGCCGGTTGCCATGCTTCTGATGTGGCAGGTGCCCCTACACCAGGCGACAAAGCGGACTGGAAAGAACGCCTGGCTCAAGGAATTAAAGTGATGGCTAAAAAATCAATTCAAGGATTTGAGGGCAAAAAAGGTGCGATGCCTCCAAGAGGAGGTAACTCCGTACTGACTGACGAAGAATTGTCCGACGCGGTTTTCTACATGGTCAAAATTTCGCAATGAATTTTCTGTTCCAGAAGTTCATATTAACAATAACAATCATAATGGAGGATCTCTCTATGTCTCGTCTCTTTACTGCTGCATCTTGTGCACTTTTTGTTATTTCAATGACCTCCGTCGATGCTAAGGCAGCTTATGATGTAGCTGCAGGTCAAAAAACGTATGATACTACATGTGCAGCCTGCCATAAAGGTGGTCTTCTTGGAGCACCTAAATTGGGTGATAAAGCAGCATGGGCCCCAAGAATTACTCAGGGATTAGATGTTCTGGTCAGCAAATCCGTCAAAGGATTTCAGGGCAAAGCAGGAACGATGCCTGCAAAAGGCGGCGATGCCAAGCTTACTGATGCTCAGGTCGGAAATGCTGTTGCTTATCTCGTAGGTCAAAGCAAATAATGTTGGTGCACCGGGTTGCGCATCAGCAACCCGGTGTATTTACACTGATATGATCCAGGTTAACACTCTGTTACCTGTATTTTGCCGGTATCATGAACAGTTGAATTGTTGTATGGTTGTGTGTGACAGTTGCATGTTTATGATTGCCGGCATATTTATGTAAACCCTCCAAAAATTGATCAACGTCTGCAAAGATCTCCCTGAAAAGAAGGTACCTTCATCAAAGATACAGAAGCAAATGATATAAGTCCTATAGGCCCAAAAAACCTATAAGCCCTATGCAAAAGCGTAGTTCCAACTAAGGATTATTCTTTAACAAAGGGTTTTGTTTTTTCCATCGATATGTATTTAATTACATAACGAATCCTTAACAAAATCAAAGAAAACATGAACACAACCATGATGCAGGCAATGAAGAAAATCGCCGTTTTATGCTTTGCTCTCTTGATTATGGCATCACAAGCCCTTGCCGGTGAGCTGAACCTCTCGATAGCTGCAAGTCTTAAAGAGGTGATCAATGAACTGACAGCAAGCTACACGGCAAAACATCCGGGCACTGTTTTTCTGAAAAACTTTGGCCCCTCCGGAACACTTGCCGGCCAGATTGAAAATGGCGGCCCTGCCGACCTGATTATTTTTGCCAATACTGAATGGGTGGATTACCTGAACAATAAAAAACTCGTCGATTCTTCAAGCATCAAGACCTTCTCCTACAATTCGCTTGTTTTCGCAGGGACCACGATTAAAAAAGTGACCTCTATGAAAGACCTTACAAAACTGGATAAGATTGCCATAGGGAGCCCAAAAAGCGTTCCTGCGGGCGAATATGCAATGAGTGCAATGACAAAAGCTGGTGTGGTTGCTCAGCTTATTAGCAAGCTCATCATGGCAAAAGATGTACGTGAATGCCTTATGTATGCAGAACTTGGTGAAGTTGATGGTGCGTTTGTCTACAAAACCGATGCACTGCAGGCTCAAAAATCCAGGCTTTTCTTTACCGTACCGCAGGCGCTCTACCCAAAAGTTGTCTACCCGATGGCGATTACCATCAAAGCTGTAAAGAAAGACGAGGTAAAAGCTTTCCATGCTTTCCTGCAGTCCGATGAGGCAAAATCAGTTCTCAGCAAATACGGGTTTGCTCTCAAATAGACTGGCCGCCATACGAACAACATCCCCCTGATACTATCGAACCTATCTGGCTGTCGTAGAGAGTTCAGCGTTCTTCGTCATCTCCTTTGTTTCGTAAAATTGTGCGCCCATATACCATATTTATGGTATTTCTAAGCTAACTGTTTGGAGATGTGGTTCGTATAAGGTTTTATTGAAAAACATCAATCTTTCCGTTTACTTTGCGGTCATCGGGGATAAGAGAGAAGAGATGTGGGTAAGTGGTCGTATTGCATCCTGCCGTCACTCTCATCGTTGTTGCAATCCATTATTTTTGAAAAACATTTGAATACCTGAAAGCATGGCTGAACATGAGCTTGATTTGGCAGCATTGAGCAGAGTAGGAATGATGCGCCAGAAGCAGCCCGACTACTACGTTATGCGCCTTAAGGCTGTTGCCGGCGATCTTAAAGCTTCGGAGCTTGCCTGCATAGCATCAGTTGCCGAAAAATATGGAAGAGGGTTTGTTCATCTTTCCACCCGTCAGGGGGTTGAAATTCATTACGTCCATAGTGATAATCTGGAAAAAGCACGGCTTGAACTTCACGAGGCGGGCATTGAGATGGGAGCCTGCGGCCCTCGGGTTCGGGTGATTGTTGCCTGCCCGGGAAATGACTCTTGTCGGTGGGGAGTTATTGATACAAAAAAGATGGCGAGGGAACTGGACTCCCGCTATTTCAAGCAGGAAACGCCTTCAAAATTCAAATTTGCGGTCACGGGCTGCTCGAATAACTGTACCAAGGCAAACGAAAACGATATCGGAGTCAGGGGTGCCATTGAGCCGCTGTGGGTTCAAGATGTCTGCACAGATTGCGGGTTATGTATTACACTCTGTCCGGTCAATACTATTGAACGCAAGGAAACTGATGATGGCTACAGTTATACCACCGATGAGAAAAAGTGCATCAACTGCAGTGTCTGTACATCACTCTGCACAACCAATGCATGGGTTGTCGGCAAAAAAGGCTATACCCTTTATATCGGGGGTACCATGGGAAGAATACCTCGTTTTGCCTCTGTCTTGAAAAAAATAGTAGAAACTGATGAAGAATTGTATCAGCTGATCGACAAGGCAGTAACCTACTATCGGGAGAATGGGCGGAAAAAAGAGCGATTCGGGCACATGATTGACCGCATCGGGCTTAAAAAAGTAAAGGGGGCACTTCTTGGCAAAAAATGAGATTGCTCATACCCTTGATGTGCAGGGTATTTCATGTCCGGTCAATGCTATGCGTGTCAAGGCTGCCGTTTCGTCACTCAATGAGGGTGAACTGCTTGAAGTGCTTGTTGATGAGGGGGAGGCAGTTCTTCGTGTTGCACGGACACTCAAGGATTCGGGACATCGAATTGTTAAAGTGGAACCTCGCCGAGATGGCGTGAGCGTGATTGTCCGAAAATAAAAATGGCGGTGATAATCGAACTGGTTTACTTAATAAGAATACTATAGAATGAGCAGGGAAACGGTTGAAAAACTGAGTTTGGAGCTATCCGGTAAAAGCCCGGAAGAGATCATTCGTCGTGCAGTTGAGGTTTTTGGAGTGTCGTCCACTGCACTTGCATCAAGTTTTGGCGCCGAAGATCAGGTCATTACCGATATCCTGCACCACGAAAAGCTGCAGGTTCCTGTTTTTACGCTCGATACAGGGAGATTGCCCCAGGAAACCTACGATGTTCTGGATGCAACGAGGAAGCGTTACGGCCTGCAGATAGAGGTGCTTTTTCCCGAAACCTCAGCCGTTGAAGCAATGGTGACCAGCCATGGAGCAAACCTGTTTTACGAAAGTGTTGAACTTCGCAAAGAGTGCTGCCGCATTCGAAAGGTTCAGCCGCTGACCCACAAACTTTCTACACTGAAAGCCTGGATATGCGGCCTCCGTCGCGAGCAGTCTGTCACCAGAACCGCCATTGCACCCGTTGAGTGGGATGCAGCGTTCGGGCTCTACAAAATTAACCCCTTGGCGGAAGTGTCGGAAGCATGGGTCTGGGACTATATCAAAACCCGCTCAGTTCCCTTTAATGCACTCCATGACAGCGGGTATCCAAGCATAGGTTGTGCACCATGCTCCAGGGCTGTCAAACCGGGAGAGGATATCCGGGCAGGACGCTGGTGGTGGGAAATTGCCGAACATCGCGAATGCGGCTTGCACCGTGAACATAAGTAACTTTATTTATAAAGAATGGATCATCTCGACAAACTCGAAGCCCAAAGCGTCTATATCCTCAGGGAAGCCTACCGCGAATTCAAAAGCCTCTGCATGCTCTGGTCAATCGGCAAAGACAGCACCGTCATGCTCTGGCTTGCCCGCAAAGCCTTTTTTGGCCATGTACCTATTCCGCTTGTACACATCGATACGCACTACAAGATCCCTGAAATGATTACCTATCGCGACCGGATTGCACTTGAGTGGAACCTGAACATGATCTACGGTGAAAACCGCGAAGCGCTTCAGAGCAAGCTCACCTTTCCTGACGGTAATACCGATCGCATTACCTGCTGCAAATATTTGAAAAGCGAAGCGCTCAAACACACCCTTTCCGGCCAGTGGCCCAGGTACCGCATGGATCACGAGCTTAAGCGATATGTGCCTGATGAGGGAAAAGAGCCCTATACCGGAGTTATAGTCGGTGTCAGGGCTGACGAGGAAGGGAGCCGCTCCAAGGAGAGGTATTTCTCACCCAGGGACAAGGATAACGTCTGGGATGTCGGCGACCAGCCCCCCGAGTTCTGGAACCAGTTCAAGACTGACTTTGCCCCGGGAACCCATGTCCGCATTCACCCTCTGCTCGACTGGACCGAGCTGAACATCTGGGAATATATCGAAAGAGAAAAGATCCCCGTGGTGTCGCTCTACTTTAATCAGGGCAAAGGTACACGCTACCGCTCACTCGGCTGTTACCCCTGCACCAATCCTGTCGATTCGGTTTCGCAAACAGTCCCCGAAATCATCGACGAGCTCAAAAGCGGCAGGCTTTCCAATATCGCCGAACGCTCAGGACGTGCTCAGGATAGTGAAGATGGCGGCCTTGAAACCCTGCGTCGCGACGGCTATATGTAACTATATGTAGGTTGGGGTGATTCCTGAACCCCAACAAAATGAAAACTGATTATTTCCCATTGGTATGATGAATGGACGAGCACAAATGAATATAGTTATTGTCGGTCACGTTGATCACGGTAAAAGCACTGTGATTGGCCGGCTTCTGGCAGATACAGGAACACTGCCCAAGGGCAAGCTTGAATCAGTAAAAGAGAACTGCCGGAAGAACTCAAAGCCTTTCGAGTATGCCTTTCTTCTTGACGCGCTCAAGGATGAGCAGTCACAAGGCATCACCATTGACATGGAACGCTGATTCTTTAAAACAGCCGCACGCGACTATATCATCATCGATGCTCCCGGTCACATTGAGTTTCTGAAAAATATGATAACCGGCGCATCCAGAGCAGAATCGGCCCTGCTTGTTATAGACGTCGATGAAGGCATCAAGGAAAACTCCAAGCGGCATGGCCAGATGGTCTCCATGCTTGGAGTGAAGCAGGTCACCGTGCTGGTTAACAAAATGGATCTTGTCGATTTCAGCCAGGAGGTGTTCGAAAAGCTCAAAGCAGACTATTCGGAGTTTCTTGCCCAGATCAAGGTGAAGCCTGTCAGCTTTATTCCTGTCAGTGCCCGTGAAGGCGACAACATTGCAACCCTTTCTGAACGCATGCCCTGGTACAACGGCGCCACTGTTCTTCAGCAACTCGACGGCTTCACGAGCGACAAGCAGCTTGAGGACAAGCCGTTCCGTTTCCCTGTGCAGGACATCTACAAGTTTACCCGCCAGAATGATGACCGCAGAATAGTAGCCGGCACGGTTGCCGCCGGTTCGGTGAGTATCGGTGATGAGGTGCTTTTTCTACCCTCAGGCAAGCAGTCCGCTATAAAGACAGTAGAGTCGTTCAATACCACTCCCAAACAAGTCGCCTCAACAGGATCGGCTTTAGGCTTTACCCTCACCACTCAGATCTATATACGTCCCGGCGAACTCATGGTCAAACCCTCTGAACCATTGCCCGAAGTCGGCACGCGTTTCAGGGTCAATATATTCTGGGTTGGCAGAGCGCCGATGATACTGGAGAAGGAGTACAAACTTAAAATTGGATCAGCACGCGAATCAGTCAAACTCGCTGAAATCTGCAATACGCTCGACGCATCAGATCTCAGCTACAGCAAAAATAAGCATCAGCTTGACTGCCGCGACGTAGGAGAGTGCATACTCGAAACCTCCCGTCCTATTGCCTTCGACCCTGCAGCTGCAAGTGAGACTACCGGACGGTTTGTTATCGTCGATAATTATGAAATTGCCGGAGGCGGCATAGTCATCGAGAACCTTTCTGCCGATGAAACCCTGCTGCAGCGCCATATCCGTGAGCGCGAAAACAACTGGGAAAAAGGGCTGATTAAAACAGAAGAGAGGGAACATGCCAACCGTCATCGGGCTAAATTCATCGTCTTTACCGGAGTTCCAGGCACAGGCAAACGTTCTATAGCCAAAGCTCTTGAGCAAGGGTTGTTCAGCAACCGCCTGAACGCCTATTACCTTGGTGTTGCCAATATTGATCGCGGTCTGGATGCCGATTTAGGTTTCAATGCCGATAACGCAGGCGAAAGGCTCAGAAGAATCGGTGAGCTTGCACGTATTATCACTGATGCCGGCCTTATTTTTATCACCACCATCGATGATGCCGACGATTACGATATCGAAACCCTGAAGCAGCTGAACGAGCCCAGTGATATTCTTGTCGTTAATCTTGGTGAAAACAGCTTTTCCCATTACCATCCCGATCTTCAGATTCCTGCCGGGGGAAGCGTATCTGATGCAGTGAAAGAGGTTACCGATCTATTGAAAACAAAGGAAATCATCATCGAGTACCAGATATGAACTATCTGCCGGTAAGCCTGAACGTAACCGATAAGCACGTGCTCATTGCCGGTGGCGGAAAAGCTGCCGAAGAAAAGTTGCAAATGCTTCAAAGGTTCAACTGTAGGGTTACTGTTATAGGCTTGGATCTTTCTGATGCTATAACCCAAAGTGGCTCTTCTTGCCTTTCCCGCGAATTCTGCCGTGAGGATCTTGAAGGAATCTTTCTTGTCTATGCCTGCAACAGCGACAGGGAAGTCAATCGCCTTATAAAGAGGGAAGCCAATGCCCTCGGTATTCTGGTCAATACGCCTGACGACCCTGAACTCTGCGACTTTCTTACCCCGGCTCTTTTCAGTGAAGGCCCGATGATAGTCGCTGTATCGTCCGGCGGAACTGATGTGCGCAAGGCCATTCAGTGGCGGAACAGGATTAAACAACTCTTTACTGACAATGGTCTCAAACCCTGATCCCGTTCACGTTGTTATCGGGCATTCCAAACATCCTCTCCCCGACAGGGCTCTCTTTTCTTTTCCTTGCGTATTGATGTTGCTTGAAGGTAATCCCTTTCAGGCTATTCTTGATGGCAAGGTCGATGCTCTTGTCATTCCAGCTGCCGATCTCCCTGATCGCTTACCCGCGAGCTTGGACGTCGCAGCGTTGCTAACCGATACCATCCTTCCGGATGTGGACGCAACCCATCCACTCCACGATAAGATTGCGATAGTGGTCCAGAAAGATCGAGCGGACCTCAAAGTGCTCTTTGCCCCCTTGGACATCCGCCAGACCTACGGAAAGGTCTATTTGACAGGCGCCGGAGCAGGGGGGCGTGATTACCTGACGATTCGGGCGGATGCGCTCTTGCGCAATGCAGACGTCATTTTTTATGACGACCTGATCGACACAGGATTGCTCGACTTTTATACGGCGGAAAAAATATTTGTGGGCAAACGCAAAGGCCGTCACCATGCGGATCAGGATGCCATAAACCAGCAGCTTTACCATGCTGCCCTGAAGAAACAGGTGGTTGTCCGCCTCAAGGGTGGAGACCCGCTTATTTTCGGCAGGGGAGGAGAGGAGATGGCCTATCTGCAAAATCGACAGATTGATGTTGAAATTGTCGCAGGAGTTTCTGCGGTGCAGAGTGCCGCCGCCTCAGCAGGAATCCCTCTCACCCTGAGAGCGGTCAGTGGGGGAGTCACCCTCCTGAGTGCCCATAATGCCCTTGCAGGAGCCACTCATCTCACTCTTGTTTACTATATGTGTGCCAGTCGACTGAACGAACTCCAAAGCACGCTCACAGCGGAAGGCATCGATTCTCAGATGCCCGTCGCCCTGATCTACAAGGCCGGCTTTGTTGATGAATCCGTCACCTTGACCACCATCGCATCCATGCACCTGCAGGAGCACCATTCCCCATTGCTCGCCATTATTGGTCGGACAGCATCCCTCTTCAGAAGGCGTCCAAAAATTCTTTATACCGGCACTGAACCCAACCGATGCCTCCTGCCGGGAAAAATAATCTCCCTCATCTCCCTGAAAAACCAGGCGAACAGTTATAACGACATCAATCTCTCGCTCTTTTCAGGAATCGCATTCACAACCCCCGAAGAGGTAGACTCTTTTCTTGAAATATTCGGCCAAATTTCCTCCCACCTCGTCCTATACGCCTACAGCAAAGCAACAGCAGAAAATCTCCGCGCACATGGTTACCAGGCAACTGTCCAGGAGCTTGACCTACAAAGCTAACCAAGACTTTGTTTGCGCAAGTGTTCCAAGTCATAAGCGGCAAGCCCTATACGTCCTATAGGCCCTATAGGTCCCATAAGTCCTATTCTTTCTCCAACCTCTAAATCTCATAATTCTCGGTAAACACTCTGACACGATTAATCGTAACAAAAAACTCCACGCCTTTGCCAAAATGAGGATTTTTTGATATATTTACTTTAATTATACGCCAAAAGCCCTGTCCTTTTAAGCCACTTGAAAATCTCATTGTAGTCTCAGAACATTTAGGCAGTAAAAAGATAACAGGGAAAAAAGTCTGCAAAGGAATGGATTTCCCTTGTAATGTATATACTAATTGTGTAGACTGTAAAAAAAGTTTGAATGGGACGATGACAAGCGGTTATTGAACCTTGAAAAGCACCGGCTGGATTTTATAGATGCTAAGTTGCTTTTTGACGGACGCAAGACCGTTACCGTTCAATAGGGTTGTCTCGTTGAAGTGCGATATCTCTCGATAGCCATCTTCGAGGGGAAGTTTCATACCGTCGTCTGGACCTGGCGAGGAGAGAATCGCAGAATTATATCATTCAGGAGGGAAAGATATGGTGAGGAAAGGGCGTACCGTCACTTACACGGATAAGGAATTACGCGAAATGCAGGAGCGCGGCGAGAGCAAAAGCGACTGGGCTAAAGCTGCCGCAATGACCTATGAGGAGATTGAAGCGGCCATAGCTTCCGATCCAGACGAAGCCGGCATGGTGGTTGATTGGTCGACAGCCTCGGCAGAATTACCGAAGCCGAAGGCAGTCCTCAACATGCGCGTCGACAATGATGTTCTGGAATTTTTCCGTAATGAGGGTAAAGGCTATCAGACCAAAATCAACGCCGTCTTGCGCTCGTATGTCGATCAACGATTGCTCCACGATCTGAAAACAAAATCCAGGGTCTCCAAATTACAGTAGGTCAGAATAAGGTCGTTCTATAAGTCCTACAGGCCCTATCGGTCCTATAGGATTTATTCTTTCTTCAACCCCTAAATCTCGTAATCCCCGGTAAACACCCTGACCCGATTAATGGTAACAAACACCTGCACCCCTTTGGCAAGTTGAAGGTTCACAAAGAGCTCTCTCGGTACTTCCGCTTCAATGGGGTTATCAAGCCCCTGGCACTCGATGTTAAGCCCAATTTGACCGCCCTGCAGACGCACCTCCCGGATGGTTCCTTCAAGGTCGTTCTGGTTACTGCGTATTCTGCTGATACCTATTTCATGAGGCCGTACAAAGGTCTGACTTGTTTTTTCTTCAACGTTTTTCAATTCATCCGGCGCATCGACAGAGTGAGCTCCCAAGCTTACTTTTCCATTATGGATACGCCCATGGAAGACGTTAACATTTCCCAGAAAGTTATAGACAAAGGCATTCGCAGGGTGATCGTACACCTCCTGCGGGGTTCCCTGTTGTTCAATCCGCCCCTTGTTGATCACCACAATTTTATCAGCAAGTTCAAGAGCCTCTTCCTGATCGTGGGTAACAAAAATACTGGTGACGTGAATTTCATCATGCAGTTTTCTGAGCCAGCGACGCAGCTCCTGTCGCACCTTGGCATCCAGTGCCGAAAATGGTTCATCCAGTAGCAATACTCTTGGATTTACGGCTAAAGCTCTAGCCAACGCAACACGCTGACGCTGTCCGCCTGAAAGCTGTGACGGAAAGCGGCTAAGCGCCCAATCCATTTGTACCAGTTTCAAAAGATGTTCCACCCGTTCTCGTATTTCTTTGCGTGCAGGTCGTTCCCTGAACGGGAGAACTTTAAGACCGAAGGCTACATTTTCAAAAACCGTAAGACGCCGGAACAGTGCATAATGCTGAAAAACAAAGCCAACGTTTTTTTCCCTTGGAGGAAGGTTTGTGGTGTCCTTGTTTTCCAGAATTATCTTTCCCGAGTCGGCCAGTTCCAAACCGGCAATAATGCGCAGCAGGGTGGTTTTTCCGCATCCCGAAGGACCCAGAAGAGCAATAAGATCTCCTGAGGGTATATTCAGGCTGAGATTGTCAATCGCCTTGTACTCGCCAAATTGCTTGTTAATGTTCTGCAGTTCAATACCCATGTCAGATCCTAATGGTGAAAGCTGTTTTTCTGAAAGTGTTTTTCCATGCCACTCTTGATAACTACCGTAAGCAGAGCCAGAAAGACAAGAAGTGAAGCAACGGCAAACGATGCCGTAAAATTATATTCGCTGTATAATATTTCAACATGCAGAGGAATCGTATTGGTCTGGCCTCTGATATGGCCGGACACAACAGACACAGCACCAAACTCTCCAATGGAGCGAGCTCCGCACAGAATCATGCCATATAAGAGCCCCCATCTGATGTTTGGAAGGGTGATTTTCGAGAAAATCTGCCATCCCTTTGCACCAAGTGTCAATGCAGCTTCCTCTTCATCCCTTCCCTGGGCTTCCATCAAAGGGATCAGTTCACGGGCAATAAATGGAAAGGTTACAAAGATAGTGGCAATGATGATACCGGGAGTAGAAAAAATAATTTTGATACCATGTTCCCCAAGCCATGAACCAAAAGGTGTACGGCTGCCTACAAGGAGTACAAAGATCAGACCGGCAATAACCGGCGAGACTGCAAAAGGAAGGTCAAGGAGGCTCTTGAGTGTACTCTTTCCCCGGAAGTTGAATTTAGTGATTGCCCATGCTGCAGTAACGCCGAAAACAGCATTTATCGGCACAACAATAGCGACAGTCAGAAGCGTTAGCTTTACCGCTTCGATAGCGTATGGTTCACGGATTGCCTCAAGATAGAACTTCCATCCTTTCCCGAAAGCCTGCGAAAAAACAAGGCCAAGCGGAAGAAAGATGAACCCGATAAAAAACAGGTAGGTGAGACCGATCAGTAAAATTTGAATTGATCGAGGATCCGAAATCCTTTTTTTTACAAGAGGCGGGTTACTCTGTGAAATTTCTGGTTGTGGCATAGCTTATGAACGATATTCTTTCTGTTGCCACTCCTGCACTGCATTCAGCAGCAGAAGCATGGAAAAAGATATGCAGAGAAGCACAAGCGCAACAGCCGATGCCCCGGCATAGTCAAACTGATCAAGCTTTGACATGATCATCAAAGGGGCAATCTCAGTTTTCATCG
>CAIVSG010000043.1 GCA_903908555.1 uncultured Chlorobiaceae bacterium
GTATAGCCTTAGGCTGTATGACGTTTACCCGTTTCATGCAGTTTTCTTTTTCTGTTTGTTTTTCTTTTGATACCCGAGAATTTCAACAATCACATAGATACAGTAAAACGCGAAAAATGAAAAGACAAAGTCGTTGATGACAGCCAGGTTCTTGATAATAATAACCGCGACAAGCACCATCAACACTAACAGCCTGACGGTCAGACCACCAAATACGAACTTTGTGAATACCGCCGACTCCTTGTCAAATGCATAGTCAAAAAGCAGATAACCGGCGACAGCATTGGCAACAACCATTATCCAAGCCAGAAACACCGAGTGATAATCAACACTTCCGGGATTAAGACCTGCAAAAATAACACCCCATAAAATGACGGACAAGATACATAACTTAATAAAAAATTCAAATATTGGCTTCATCTATCCCTTCAGATTCTTAATTTAGCAGTACAATGCCGGTAAAATGCCTTATTTTTTTTTGTTAGCCTGACGAACTACTTTCATAAGAACGAGAGCCATGCCCGCCATACCAAGAACAACACCCGCAAGCAGCAGAAGCGGTGAGGTGCCAAGCTTGCCGTCAGCCCAGTAACCCAGCAATACAAACAATGCAAAGCTTAATGCAATCTGCAGGCCAATGCCCATGTAATCTGAAATCGCCCGCACGGAACGGCCGAACTGTTCCGGAAATCGCTCGTCTTCATCTCTTTTCATTGTTGAGCGCCCTTGTTTACATTCAAACCAGCACCGGCTCTTTACGAAATAATTATGAGAGGGTCCCCAGGGGGTCAGAAGTCACGAGTCGAAAGATACTATCTCTTCGGGAAATAATGAACCTTTACCGATAACTTAATGACAAACCAGATAAACCAGCCCGGCGTGCCTCCGGAATACATAGTTCCACAATGTTTCCGTGAATTCAGCCAGCTCATTGCCCTCCAGAGCACAAGAAGAGGCGGCATAAGCACCGGGTACTGTTCCTCTCTGAATCTGGGGCTTAACACTGAAGACAGCGCGGAAAATGTCCTCCACAACACCCTGCGGCTCTGCTCAGCAATCGGCATCGCTCCCGAAAGAATGGTCAGCTCACTGCAGGTTCACGGCACCGAAATACTTGTAGTCGAAAAACCAGGGCAATACCAGGGTTTTGACGCATTCATCACCGACAAAAAGAATCTCTTTTTATCCATCTTTACTGCCGACTGCTATCCAATACTGATCTATGATCCACGGCATCAAGCCGCCGGAGCGGTTCATGCCGGCTGGAAAGGCACTGCGGGGCATATTGTGATGAAAACCCTTGCCGCAATGCACAAAAACTTCAACTCAATGCCTGAAGAGTGTTATGCCTATATAGGAACGGGAATATCAGCAGCTTCGTATGAGGTTGGAGCGGAAGTTGCGAAAGCATTTCCGCCGGAAAACCGTCGGCACTCCTCTTTGTCAGAAAATAAATACATGCTTGATCTCAGCATGGCAAACCATCAACAGCTTCTATCCTCAGGCCTTCCTGCATCGAATATCGAACACTCTCACTTCTGCTCATTTCGTGATAGCTGCATGTTTTTTTCCTACCGCCGCGATAATGGAAAAACCGGCCGTATGGCCAGCATGATCGGCATCCTGCCGCTATAGATTTTTGGACTCACGACCAAAAGCAAAATATCAGCAGTACCCCTTACCGTAAGAGCCATAAAGATCATGGGCCTGACGGGATATATCCTCCCTGAAATCAGGATGAGCAATGCTTGCAAGTGCTTCAGCTCTCTGCCGAAGATTTTTGCCATGCAGGTTAACGATACCAAACTCAGTAACCACATACTGCACATGCGCCCTGGTCGTAACCACACCGGCCCCTGGCTTGAGTTGCGGAACAATCCTCGACAATCCCTTATTTGTAGTTGATGGCAACGCAATAATCGGTTTTCCGCCTTCAGAAAGCGCAGCACCGCGAATAAAATCCATCTGCCCGCCAACACCTGAATAATATTTCTGACCAATCGAATCAGCACAGACCTGACCTGTCATGTCAATTTCAAGGGCACTGTTAATAGCCGTCACACGAGGATTTCTCCTTATTTCCCGTGTATCGTTTACATAATCCGAAGGCAGCATCGCAACGAGAGGATTATCGTCCACAAAATCATATAATCTTCTGGTTCCTATAAGAAAGCTTGCCACAATAATCTCCTTATGGCTCCGTTTTTTACGCCCGTTGATCACACCTTTCTCCACAAGATCAATAATTCCATCCGAAAACATTTCAGAGTGAATACCAAGATCCTTGTGTCCGCATAAAGCCGCAAGCGTTGCATCAGGAATAGCACCTATTCCCATCTGAAGCGTCGCACCATCCTCTACGATAGAAGCAATATGGTTACCGATACTGATTTCTATATTACTCAACGCACGCCGTGGAGTCTCAAGAATAGGATCCGAAACATCAACCATCGCATGAATCTTGCTGGTATGCAGCAATCCTTCTCCAAGAGTTCTTGGCATGTTCGGATTGACTTGGGCAATAACCAGCTTTGCCGAATGGACAGCAGCAAGAGTGACATCGACTGAAACACCAAGAGAGCAGTATCCGTGACGATCAGGAGGCGAAACATGCACAAGAGCTACGTCAAGCGGCATGATCTTGTTGTGAAAAAGGGAAGGAATGTCGCTCAGAAAAACAGGAATAGCATCACCGTCACCATTCTGAACCGACTGACGGACATTTTTCCCTACAAACAGGGCATTCAACCTGAAGCTATCACGATACTCCGGTCTTGTATATGCCGCTTCCCCTTCGGTGTGAAGACTGACGATTTCAACATTTCTCAGCTCAGCTGAGCGATGGACCATAGCATCAATCAGTCGTTGCGGAGTTGCGGCAGCAGTATGCAAAAAAACCCTGTCCCCTGATTTAATTTTTGTTACAGCTTCTTCTGCGGAAAGGGACCGATAGTTCATTACATCCTTATGTTTATTTATACTATAAATTCAGGCGCCGTTATTCTTCCGGCGAAGATAAGCCGGCGTATCCGGCACGCCTTTCTCAATTCTGTCTTCGTGCTCTCCCTTCAAGCCAGGGGTCAACGGCTTCTTTTCAGCATCGAGCACACTCTGTTTTCCACTCCCGACCTCACGAGTGTCATGTATCGACAACTGTCTTCTTATATACGCAGGAATACGCAGATCCTCCTCCTGCCTCTCGGAAAAAAGAGTTGCAGTCGGTCTTGCGGGCTGGGGATGCTGAGCAGCAGCACCTGACCTCATCCCCTGCACCGGCGTAACAGGGCGCCGGACTGCCGTCTCCTTTCCGTCCTCCTCTGATTTTCGCTTAAAGCCTGTAACAATAACAGTAACCCTTATTTCGCCCGATACCTGAGGTTCATCAACATATCCATTGATAATCTTGGCTTCACTGCCAACCTGTTCCTCAATATAGTTCATGGCGTCCGACATGTCCCTCATAGTGACCTCGCCGGTAATGTTGACCAGCACTCCTTTAGCGCCTTTTACCGAAACGCCTTCCAAGAGAGGGCTGTTCAGAGCATCCGATGATGCTTTCAGGGCCCGCCGGTCGCCTGCCGCAGCAGCAGAACCCATAACCGCATCACCCGCACCCGACATAATGCTGCGGACATCTGCAAAATCGACATTGACATGCCCATGGCGGGTAATAATATCGGCAATCCCTTTCGCCGCCCTGTACAGCACATCATTAGCCATATTGAAAGCCTCGGTGGCGCTTACCCCCTCCTCGGCGATACTCAGTATCTTTTCATTTTCAACAAGAATAAGAGTATCAATGTACTTTCGCAGTTCAGCAATTCCCCCATCAGCAATCTTGGCCTTCACCTGGCCCTCAAAATTGAAAGGCCTTGTAACGACTCCAATGGTGAGGATGCCCATATTCCTGGCAATCGAGGCAATAACAGGTGCTGCACCGGTTCCAGTCCCTTTACCCATTCCTGCGGCAATAAAAACAAGATCCGCTCCCCTGAGCTGAGCTGCAATGATTTCACGATCATCATCAGCCGCCTGACGACCCTTGGCCGGATCAGCCCCCGCACCAAGCCCGTTGGTGGCTTTCTTCCCGATCTGCACCCTGAGAGGAGCTTTCGAGTTCAGAAGTGCCTGACGGTCAGTATTGAACACAATATATTCAACCCCGCTTATTTTCCTGTCAATCATGTTATTGACAGCATTGCCGCCGCAACCGCCGACACCGACAATCCTTATGGTAACCCCTTTACCCTGTTCACTGTCAAACAGCCCGGGATCAAGCTCAAATGCCATCTTGTCAGTTCTCCTCGTTAAAAGGCTTATGTATATATCGCATCATAGATTATCCCAGAATTTCTTCATCCGGTCAACAATTTTCTTTCCGGCGGGATTCGGCTCCGGCACTTCCGGTCCCTCCGAGACCTCAACAGGTATATCAGACTTAATCTCTCCCTGTGAAGGAGGGAAGCTATAATCTTCAGAGAGATTATTCTGAAATGCATGGGCAACAAGCCCCATAACAGTGGCATACATCGGGTTGTTAACGGAACCCTTTATTCCTCCCGATACCCCTTCAGGATACCCGATCCGGATATCAAGTCCGAGAACATCATGAGCAAGCTCTTCAGTACCCGGCAGAAGAGAACCGCCTCCCGTTATTATTGCACCGGCATTGATATATTCATAATAGCCCGAGCGCTTTATAGAATCACGCACAAGCTCAAAAATCTCCATCATCCTTGCTTCAATAATCATGGTCACCGAGCTCTTCGGAAAAGTTTTCTGCGGACGACCCTCAATACCTTCAATATGAATTGCCTCATCCTCTCCGCTGATCGGACTGTAAGCACAGCCATGCTTTATTTTAAGCTCTTCAGCCACCTCATAGAGAGCCTTGACGCCATGTGCCAGATCATGAGTAACATCATTTCCGGCAACCTTGATAACCTCCGAATAGCGAATTGCGCCATCAATATAGATAGCCACCTCAGTGGTGCCTCCGCCAATATCAATGACAACCACGCCGCTTTTCTTCTCACGCTCCTTCATCACCGCCATACCCGAAGCCACCGGTTCAAAGGTAACCGCACTGATCTCCAGCCCGGCCTTTTCCACGCACTGCTTGATATTGCGGATCTTCGTCCTCAGTCCTACGACAATATATGCACTGCCTCTCATGGTCGTCCCTGCCATTCCGATAGGATCCAGCAGACCCTCCTGATCATCAACAATAAACTCCTGCGGAATCACATGAATAATTTCATGATCAATATCCAGATACCTGATATTGGTTTTAGCCTTTTCCAGAAACCGCCTCACATCGGACTCATTGACAATCCCTGTCTGATTGATGCTTATTTCCGAATTACTGTGAATGCAGTGAACATGTGCCCCTGAAATACCAACATTGACACCAAGAATGCGAATGGACGACTCCCGTTCAGCATCAGCGACGGCAGCCTTTATAGCATCAACAGTCTTGTTGATATTGACAACTGTAGCCCTCTGAAGGCCATCGGAATTAGAACGCCCTTTTCCAAGTACATTGAGCTTTCCTATTTCATCCTTTTCGGCAACCACAACACACACCTTCGTTGTACCGATATCAAGACCAACAGCGATATTGCTTTTCAGCATTGTTCTATTTCTCTGTGATTATAACTTTGGACTATTCTGGGCAGCCTGAGGCAAAAGAGTATCCTTTGTAAATATCCTGTCAGTGAACCGGAGATCCACGCTCTCATATGAACCAAAACCTTTTTTTGAAACCACCTTTTGCCAGAATATCTCGAATTTTTTCAACTTTTCCTTGAAGTTCCCGTCATTACCGACAATAAAACGGGTAGGAGCCTGTACCGCTATAAAACTGGTCATATTGTTCCCTTCAAGGTGCAGTTCCCGAATAAGCAGACGCGCATAACTGGTCTCTGAAAGTGCCGAAAGAAATTGCCGGAGCATCTCCAGCTCGCGACTGTCAAGCTGCTGAAGACCATTTTCCACAGCTTTCAACCGGCTTATGCCCGACACAGAAAGCAATTTCGGCAACTGCCCCGTCAACTCTTTTTTCGCCGGCTGAAGAAATCCTTCAGTATCAACGGCCATAACCGCACCATTCATCACCGTTAAACAGAGAGGTACCCGCTCCAGAACCCTTATACGAACAATTCCGTTCAGCTCCTTGCTGATCACCGCATCCCTGACAAAAGCAAAATGCATAACCCTCGCTTTTAATTCTGCCGGATCAAGCTCCTCGAGACTTCTGCCTTTATAGATCTTCATGGCCGACGCAAAATCCTTTGCGACAACACTCGACACCCCTTCAACCACAATGTCCCGGACAACCACATCCTTTTTCCAGCGAGACGAATAATTCGCCAGCGCGGCCAACCCGGCAAGCACCATAAACAAAAGAAATACTCTTGCTTTCCAGTTGCCTCCGTGGGCCGGAACAGAATCTTTCGCCGTTTCCCCTCCATCGCCCCCTGCAGAATAATTCGGAGAAGCGGAGTCAGGGTAATATTCCTTTCGTTCACCTTCAGCCATACACAAAAGTTTTTTCAAATCCGTTCATGAGGTCAGTCTCATTTTCATGAAACGGCCTCACGGCAAGCCTCGGCAACTCTCGACGCAAGAACAGTAATGTCGCCCGCACCCATACACAGAAGCATGTTACCATTCTTTATATGCCCTTCCAGAGCCAAAAAAAGAGACTCCTTTTCCGCTATAAACTCTACATGCTTTCCCCCTGCCTTTCGAACCGCAGCAGCCACCATCTCCCCGTCAACTCCAGGAAAATCAGCAGCCTTTTCCCGTGACGGATAAACATCCGCGACATAGACAATGTCAGCTCTTGAAAGCGCCCAGCCATATTCATCAGCAAACTCCCTCGTACGCGAAAACAGATGCGGCTGAAAAACAGCAATGACTTTCGATTCCGCCCATCCACTTTTAGCAGCCTTGACGGTCGCCTTCACTTCGGAAGGATGATGAGCGTAATCATCAACAACCATTAACCCTGCGCCATTATCGTATTTCACCTGAAACCTTCTCCTCATGCCGCTATACCTCCCAAGCCCGGCAATCAGCCGTTCAGGCTCAATCCCAAGCTCAATACCCGCCGAAAAAGCCGCCAGGGCATTCAGCACATTATGCCGACCCGGCACATTGATGCAGACATCACGATACTCCCGTCCATAAGCCTGTACAGTAAAGGTTGCGTGCTGTTTTTCAAGCACAATGTCAGTCGCCATCACATCGGCAGGCTCATCAATTCCGAACGTCGTATAGAGGCGGTTCATTAAAGGGATGATCTTTCTGATCTCCGGCCAGTCAACACAACAGATCACCCGCCCGTAAAAAGGCACCTTATTGGCAAAAGTAACAAACGCCTGTTTCAGTTCATCAAGAGTCCCGTAAGTATCCATATGCTCCGACTCAAGACTATTGACAATAGCTATGGTCGGCGTAAGCTTTAAAAACGCACGATCAAACTCATCAGCCTCAATAACCATATACTTTCCATCCCCGACAACGGTACTGCCTTTCAGATAATCCGATATCCCGCCAATCATTACCGTAGGCGACTCCCCCGACTCGATGAGCATCGTAGCGATCATGGCGGTAGTCGTTGTCTTCCCATGAGTACCGGCAACGCATATTCCATATTTATAGCGCATGAGCTCACCGAGCATTTCGTCGCGCTTAATGACCGGAATGCCGGCTTTTTCAGCAGCTATGATCTCAATATTCTCTTCCGGCCTGATCGCCGACGAGTAAACGACCACATCACACGCAGCAATCTGCTCTGCCCGATGCCCCCGGTAAATTACCGCGCCATGCTCGGCCAGCTTATCGGTCACCTCGCCGTATGAGAGGTCAGAGCCCGAAACCCCGAAGCCTGACTTCAACAGCAGTTCTGCAATAGCACTCATTCCTGCGCCACCAATTCCTACAATATGAACACTTTTTGTTTTCCCGAGTTCCATGTGTGTTACGCTCTCTTCCTGGTTAATGTGTTTTTGCAAGGCTGATAATTCGCAAGGCCAGCTGACGAGCCGCATCCGGATAAGCCAGGGCGCGTGAAGCAGCTCCCATGCTTTTCAGTTTTTCCGCATCACCGAGCAGTTCAAGAATATTTTTCACCGATCTCTCTTCGCCTAGCTCGGCATCATCAATCATAAGAGTCGCCCCGTTTTTCAGAAGCGCCCGGGCATTATACCGCTGATGATCTCCAGTCGCGTATGGATACGGCACAAGAACCGAAGGCTTCCCGAGATTGGTCAGCTCTGCAATAGATGATGCACCTGATCGGCACAGCACCAAGTCAGCGGCACTGTACGCTGACCCCATATCCTCAATATAAGGCCCCACCCATACAGAAGGCGAAGGCGCCACCTCTTTCTGTATCCGCTCAAAATCAAGGGCACCTGTCTGCCATATAAGATTTCCCGACGCGGTAATATCGCCGAGCCGCTGAAGCACCGCATTGTTTATCGAACGCGCCCCGCGACTCCCGCCGAAAACAAGAAGGGTAGGCCGCTCAGCGCTCAAGCCAAAGCAACCTCTTGCCGCTTTACCGTTCTGAGGCTCAAACGAGCGGGCAGGATTGCCTGAAACAAAGACGTTCTTTTTTTTAACAATAAACCGCCGTGCCTCCTCAAAAGAAAGATGCACTTCACAGGCAAGTGTCGAAAGCAGTTTAGTCGTCACACCCGGAAATGCATTTTGTTCCTGAATGAGTGTTTTTTTTCCCGTAAGCTGAGCCGCAAGAAGCAAGGGCGCACTCACAAACCCCCCGGTACCGACAACAACATCAGGCTTCTCCCGCCCGATGAGCGCAACCGAACGACCCAACGCTGAAGCAAAATCCACAAGCACTCTGAAATTTGCAATGATATTTCCGAGAAAGTCCCCTCTTTTCAAACCTCTTACCGGAATAAGATGAAGCTTGTAACCAAGTCTCGGCACTTCTGTCGACTCAATACCGCTCACCGTTCCCGCAAATGAAATCCCCGCGTTCGGCACAAGCATCCTGAGCTCTGAGGCCATAGCTACCGCCGGATATAAATGGCCTCCCGTTCCCCCGCCTGCAAAAAGGACCTTCATGCCGCCCTCCTTTCATTCATAGCAGGCATTACTCTCTTTTCTATCGCCCGCTTCTTGTATCGGGATATACTCATAAGAATACCGACGCCAAGGGAGTTGAGCAGAAGCGCCGTACCGCCATAGCTGATAAAAGGAAGCGCGACACCGGTTGTAGGAATCAGATGGCATGCGACCGCAATATTGATATAGGCAAAAAGAGTAATCGCCATGGTGATGCCGCAGGCCACATATTTCCCGAAATTATCCGGAGCATGCTTGGCTATAATAATTCCACAGATAAAAAAACCTGTAAACAGCGCAATAAGGGCTACCCCGCCCACAAACCCGTACTCCTCACCGATAACCACAAACACAAAATCATTATACGAAAGCGGCAGATAGAGATCCCTCTGCTTGCTGGCTCCAATGCCAAGTCCAAACATCCCACCGTTTCCGAGGCCGATAAGCGCCTGCACAACCTGATAGCTTATCACTTTTTCATCCTTGCTGGTAAACGAAAGCAGACGGGCAACCCTGTAGGGCGCAGCAATGGCAAACACAACGGCAATAGGAATAAGCAGCGAAAAAGTCGCCAGTAGATGCTTGACATTGACTCCGCCAATAAACATCAGCATAAACCCGATCAGGGCAATAAGCGATGCCGTACTGAAATTCGGCTCAAAAGCCACAAGGGCAACAACGGTCATCAAAATAGTGAGAAGGGGATAATAAGAGTTATTGAGGTCTTTTATATAACTCTGTTTTTCGCTTATAAGCCTTGAAAAATGAAAGATGATGGCATATTTGGCAAAGTCCGACACCTGAAATTTAAGAGGCCCGACCCCAATCCAGCGAGCCGCTCCCGAAATCTTTCCGACAGTTTTCAACAAAAGAAGGGAGGTGAGCAGGATAATGCTGGCAACAAGAATAATCTTGCTGGTCTTCAAGAAAATATGATAGTCAAGTTGCGCAACCAGCAGAATAGTAAAGATGCCAAGAACAGAAAAGGTCAGCTGGCGCCACAGAAAATACTCAGTGCTCGAATACTTTGTTTCGGCCCACCCCGCTCCGCTGCTATAGACAATAACAACACCGATACAGATGAGAATGGAAACAATAAGCATCAGCAGCTTACCAGCAATATCCTCCCCACGAGAAGGCAGCATAAGCTCATCAGAAGGATTTGCCTCCACGGCGTCGGTAATAGTATCTGTATTCAGCATTGCTTTATCTGATGAACACATTCTTTAAACTTGATTCCACGATCCTCAAAATTCTCAAACATATCAAAGCTGGCGCATCCCGGTGAAAACAGCACAGTTTCTCCCTCCACCGCTGCCTCATGGGCAATCGACACGGCATCAGCAAGCGACATGGCCTCTTTGACAGCAACAATACCCTCAAATGCAGCAGTGATATTGCCCTTCGACTCGCCCATGGCAATAATCAGTGAAACTTTTTTCTGCACAAGCCGAGCAATAGAAGAGTAATCATTCCCTTTATCCTGCCCTCCTGCAATCAGCACACAGCTTCCCGGCACCGCTTCCAGCGCCTGGCGCATGGCATTGATGTTCGTGGCTTTCGAATCGTTGACCCAGCTGACCCCATCCACTGTCACTACAAACTCCTGACGATGCTCAACGCCCTTAAACTCCCTCAGCACCGAACGCACCACATCACTAGTGATCCCCAATGCCCGGGCTGCAGCAACTGCCGCAAGAACATTGGAAATATTGTGGCGCCCGCGAAAACTGTTTTTCAGAAACTCCGATATCTCAATGACATGCTTTTTCCCATTGGAAGTCCGCTCAACAACCGACTCCCCATCAAGCAGAACAACCCTCCGCTCAACCCCGCCTCGAGGAGCAGGCTCCAGCCCGAACGGCATCATCGCGAAAGGGAATTCCCATCCGGCAAAATGCTCCCTCAGCAAAGGATCATCCTCATTATAAATCAACGTATCCCCATCACCCTGGTTCGCATAAATGCGGAACTTAGCCGCAGCATACCGGTTTATGTCGCCTTCATAACGGTTGAGATGATCCGGGGTAATATTGGTAATCACCGCAACATCCGGCCTGAAGGTAAAGCATCGCTCCAGCTGGTAGCTGCTCAGCTCGACGACGGCAACATCACGAGGCGTCATCTCCTTTACCAATGAGGAAAACGGTACCCCGATATTACCGACACTGAATGACCTGTATTTGTTCCGAAGCCCGTCAGCCTCCAGGATACGATGAATAAGCGTCGAAGTCGTCGTCTTGCCATCCGTTCCTGTTATTCCTACAACTCTTGCAGTGCAGAAACGGCTGGCCAACTCTATTTCACTGAGAATCTGAATCCCTTTCGATTCAAGTGTTTTCACTACCTCGGCAGAGGGAGGAATTCCGGGGCTGATGACACACAGGTCGGCATCATAAACCCTCTCCGAATGACCTTCCTGTTCAACGGATATCTTTTTATTTTCGAGATGCAGCAATGCGCTCTCATCAATCCGGCCGAAGTCACTGAGCAGCACATCCGCTCCCACACTCCGGAGCAGCTCCGCAGCGGCAATACCGCTCTTTGCGGCACCGATAACCGACACCTTTTTACCCGACAGATCCATCGTCATTATCTGAGTTTTAAGGTCATGAGACTGACAAGAAAAAAGAGAATAGCTATAATCCAGAACCTTATCACTATTTTTTGCTCCGCCCACCCCTTCAGCTGAAAATGGTGATGCAGAGGCGCCATAAGAAAAATTCTCCTTCCCTGACCAAACCGCATTTTCGTGTATTTGAAATAGAGCACCTGCAGCGAGACAGAGAGTGTTTCCATCACAAATACACCTGCAATCACCGGCAGAAGCAGCTCCTGCTTTATCAAAAGGGCAATGACGGCAATAGCGCTGCCGAGAGCAAGGGAGCCGGTATCACCCATGATAATCTCGGCCGGATTCGAGTTAAACCATAAAAAGCCGACGCATGCCATTACAATCGCCATACTGACAACGGCAACTTCACCGCCTCCGGGAATAAAGGGAATATTGAGATACACGGCATAGACTGCGTTGCCGGCCAGGTAGGAGAACCCGCCAAGACCGGTCACCACAATAGCTGAAGTGCCCGCAGCCAGGCCATCAAGCCCGTCAGTCAGATTCACTGCGTTCGATACGGCTGTAATGATAAAAATGACAATCGGTATATAGAAAAGCCCGTAATCAAGAGTCAGATGTTTGAAAAACGGGACCGTCGTCGTTGAAAGAAGCACAGAAAATGCCGGATCAAACCAGGTATAGAGCCCGACTATCAAACCAAGAGTAACCTGCCCGATCAGCTTGTACCGGGCCGAAAGACCTCCTTTGATTTTCAGCACCACTTTCCGGTAATCATCAATAAACCCGATGCACCCCATCCAGAGCATCGCCACCATAATCAGCCAGACATGGGGATCATTGAATTTTGACCAGAGCAGCACAGAAATCTCAACGGAAAAAATAATAAGCAACCCGCCCATCGTCGGCAGCTCTTTTTTCTTTTTATGTTCAGGAGGGGCTTCCTCCTTGACCGGCTCTATAAACCTGGTTTTCAGATATTTTATAAATCTTGGTCCAAAAAAAAGAGTGATCAACAACGCCGTAATAGCGGCCGCACTTGCCCTGAAGGTGAGATACTCAACAACGCGAAGCACCGGCGGGTGAAACACATCGTTGATATACTTTAAGAAATAATAAAACATCCCGTAATGTTACCTGGTTTTGTTTCGTGCGTTAACAAGCGCTTCGACAACAGTCTCAAGCCTCATGCCCCTTGACCCCTTAAAAAGCACAGCATCGCCCTCATCGACCACCTCAAGCAATGCCTCGAGCAGTTTCTCACGACTCTCAAAATGACCGCGGCAGCATCCTCGGGCCTCACTGCAGATCAAGCCGGCCTTCTCTCCGTACGAGAACAGAAGGTCAACAGAGCTCTGCTGAATATAGCGGCCGATTCTTTCATGTTCAACATCCGCCGCCGCGCCAAGCTCAAGCATATCGCCAAGAACAGCAATCCTTTTTCCACTGCACTGCATATCGCAGAGAGCATCGATTGCCAGGCGCATTGAATCCGAATTAGCGTTGTAGGTGTCATTCAGAATCCTGATTCCCCCACAATCAACAACCTCCAACCGTTTCCACCCTGCGGCGGGAGTGAGGCGCTCAAGCCCAGCCCTGACCTGTTGGATAGAAAGCCCGAAATGGAGGCCGACTGCAGCTGCAGCAACAGCATTGATCACATTATGCTTCCCTGTAAAATTCAGCGTCACATGCTCCGAACCCAAACCGGAACACAACACAAATGAAACCCTGCCATCCCTCTCCACAGCAATATCGCTGCTCCAGCAGATATGAGTGCAGCTTTCCCCTGTTCCGTAACCGATGCTCCCCGCCACCGCAGCTCCTGCAGCCTTAAGCCGGGGATCGTCGGAGTTGACGAATATAGTACCGCCGCGCCGCTGAAGATCCTCGAAAAGCTTCAGTTCAGCCGCGGCAACCCCGTCAAGATCAAAAAGAAACTCAAGATGCTCATGGCCGATATTGGTCAAAAGAGCGTGAGTAGGGTTCCCGATAGCGGCAAGCAGACCCATCTCATCAGGATGATTGATACCCATCTCGACAACCGCAATGCCGGTATCATGCCTGAGTTGAAAAAGAGTGAGAGGAACCCCGAGATGATTGTTGCGGTTTCCTCTGCTCATTTCAACCTTGAAGCCGGTTTCCAGTACCGAGGCAATCATCTCCTTTGTGGTTGTCTTTCCATTACTTCCGCCAATAGCCACAACCGGAATTGCAAATGTATTGCGATAGAGCCGGGAAAGCTTCTGCAACCCTTCAACAGTATCTTCAGCAACAATAAACCCCTTTCCGGCGGGAGGCTCAGCCGACCCCTGAGCCTCATACCACTCCCGGCTCACCATAGCCCAGCTTGCGCCTTTCTCAAAAACGCTGCCGACATAACAATGTCCGTCCGTTTTCTCCCCCTTCAGGGCAATAAACAACTCTCCTCCCTGCACATCCCGTGAATCAATAATCACTACCGGATCGACAATTTCCAAACACCGAGAGCCCGCCTCAGCAGGAACAACCCGGCCGACAGCCCGAAAATCATCAACAGTCACTACACCTTTCACTCTTTCTCCTTCTCCGGATACCCGGAACAATGTTACAGCATATACTTTTTTATCTCGTCCTGATCCGAAAAGAAATATTTCCTCCCCGCAATCTCCTGATAGCGTTCATGGCCTTTACCCGCAACAAGAAGAATATCCCCCGGCGTGAGCATCGAAACCCCAAGCCTGATAGCTTCACTCCTGTCACTGATCCTGCTGTAATGGCCATTACCACTAACACCTCTTTCAATGTCATCTAAAATATCCTCAGGATCCTCATCCCGCGGATTATCGGAGGTCAGAATAACCTCATCGGCTATTTCCGAAGCAATACGCCCCATTTCAGGCCGCTTCCCCGTATCCCGGTTACCGCCGCATCCGAAAACTACAACAAGGCGCGACCCCTCCGCCTTAAGGCCTCTCAAGGCATCAAGCACCTTGAAAAGCGCATCAGGAGTGTGAGCATAATCAACAAAAGCACTCCACTCCATACTGCTGTCGCCAACTCTCTCCATCCGACCGTCAACCGCAGCAACCTCCGAAAGGCTGCGGCAGATATTCTCCGGCGCAATTCCCATACCTGCGCCAACAGCTGCGGCCTCAAGCGCATTCATGATATTGAACACGCCAGGAAGCCCCACCTTCATATGCACCAAAGCATCAGGAAAATGAAGGGTAATCGCACTGCAGGCAATGCTGCTGTCAAGAACATCAGCCCTGAAATGCCTGCTGCATCTCAGGGGAGGGCAAAACACGCCCTCGAGCGAACAGCAGTATATTTTTTCAGGCGGCACCCGCTCAGCCATCTTTCGGGCATAGGGGTCATCAGCATTCAACACTGCAAACCCGTCTGGACTGAGAGCATCAAAAAGCAGCTGTTTTGCCGATCCATACTCATGCATGGAGTGATGAAAGTCCAAGTGCTCCATGGTCAGGTTTGTAAACACTGCCGCATGAAACCTTATCCCGTACACTCTCTTCAAGACAAGCGCATGGGAGGAAACCTCCATCACCACCGCCCGGCATCCAGCCTCAAGCATCTGGCTGAAAAGCGAGTGGAGACCATGCGCCTCCGGAGTAGTGCGGTCAAGAGAAATCTCCATCTCTCCAATTCTGCAGAGATTCGTCCCTATATAGCCCGAAGAAATACCGTTGGCATTAAGCATTGCAGTAATCAGCTTTGCCGTAGTGGTCTTGCCGTTCGTGCCCGTAACCCCGATAATCAGCAGCTGGTCCGAAGCCTTTCCATAAAAAATGCGGGCAGCTTCCCCGAGAGCAATTCGCGCATCCGGAACAGTAATATAGAGGCAGTGCGGAGTGGTCTCTCGGGGCATCTCCTCACAGACAACCGCCACAGCCCCCCGCTCTATTGCACTGTCGATAAACCGGTGACCATCAGCACAATACCCCCGAACAGCCACAAAGAGCGAGCCTGGAACAACTTCCCGGGAATCACTGGTAACCATCCTGATTGTCTCGCCGCCTTCGGCCTTTCCCGCGAGCGCTCTACAGGTAATCCCCTTGAGCAGCTCATCCAGAGGCAGCTCCCTCAACCGGGAGGTCTCATTCAGGGCAGCCATGAGGGGGTTTTTTTCATAATCGTTGGAGCAAGCGTCACCTTGATAACCGTCTTCTTTTTAACTTTTTGTCCCGGAGCAATACTCTGTCGGCCGACACAGCCATCCATATCTCCCGACGAATCCATCTCCAGGTTATGCCACTTCAGCAGCCGGCTTGCATCACGCCCCTGAAGGCCGGTAAGTTCTGGAACAACCACTGTTGATACAGAATCAATGGCCGCCTGCTCCGTAGAACGGAACGCAAGCTTTTTCTGCATCTCCGGGGAGCAGGCAATCATTCTTGAAGCGATGCTGGAAAAAACAGGGGCCGCAACCATGGCGGCATAATAGGCAGTTTTCGGATTTTCCACAACAACAACAATGGCATAGCGTGGAGCTTCAACCGGAAAATAGCCGACAAATGAAGAGACATAAACCGGTTTCGAATACGAACCTCCGGCAGCACGCCTTGCAGTTCCTGTCTTGCCGGCAACAGTTACACCTGGCACCGCTGCACTTTTGGCGGTTCCGCTATCCACAACCGCCTTAAAATATTCCTTGCCGAGATACCGTGCCGTTTGAGGGAGCACGGCACTCCTGACTACTTTAGGCGCACTCTCCCAGACGGTTTTGCCTTCCGAGTTGATAACCTTTTTTATGATAAACGGCCTCATCAGCTTGCCGTCATTGGCCATGGTCGCATAGGCCTGCAATATCTGCAGAGGAGTAGCCATAACCTGATAGCCGTAGCCCATCCAGGGCAGCGTGGTTCTGTCCCACCGCTCAAGAGGCCGAACCCTTCCCGGCGACTCTCCCACAAGTCCAATGCCCGTCTTCCGCCCAAACCCGTAATTCATCGTATATGCATAAAACTTCTCACTCCCCACAGCCAGAGCGGTCTTGGCGGCAACAATATTGCTCGAATACATGATAGCCTCCCTGAACGAGATGTTCCCGTAGGGCTCATGATCCCTGATAAAAAGATTATAGATCGGCATAACGCCATTCATGCCATTCACCCTGTCTTCAGCCTTTCTGTGCAGAACCTCCGTTGCTGCAGACGCCATAATCAGCTTGAACGTAGAGCCCGGTTCATAGCTGTCAGTCACCGCACGATTGCGCGACTTTTCAGCAGACCACGAGGAGCGCTGGTTAAGATCAAATGTAGGATTATTGGCCATGGCAATGATCTCACCGGTATGAATATCCATGACAATACTCGCCGACGCATCAGCGCGGAACTTCTCAACCGCCTTTGCCAGCTCATCCTCAACGATACTTTGAATATCGGCATCGATAGTCAGCTGAACACTGTTGCCTTTAACCGGATTCTGCTGTTTGGCATCAGGTGCGGGATAACGCCTTCCCGTTGCAGAGCGTTGATAGATGATCGTCCCGTCAATTCCTTTCAACTCCCTGTTGAGCTGCAGTTCAAGACCACTGCTCCCTTCGTTTTTAATATCAGTACTGCCAATCACCTGAGCTGCAACGTTGAGGTAATAGCGCTGCTGATCCTTGTCAACCCATACTCCGGGTATCTTTTCCTGCATAAGAGGCAGCGCTTTGGCAACAGGAATTTTCCTGCCCAGCACTGCCATTCCAGTTTTCCGCCTCAGCTCTTTGAGGTATACACTCTTATTACCCCCTAAATACCGGGCAAAAGTAGTGGCTACCGCATTCGAATTATCATAAACCTTCTGCTTCCGGGTCACTTTGTCAATAACCAACTTGCCTTTGTCATTAAAAAGCGGGGTATTCCTTACAATTGCAGGATCAGCATAAAAGGAGATGGACTCAATACTTTCAGCAAGCATACGTGAATGCCGGTCCAGAATAACTCCTCTCTTGGCTTTCTCCGTTATCACACGCTCATACTGGCGAGCCGCTTTCTCTCTGTATTTTTTAACATTAAATACCTGGATATTGAGCAGCATTGCAATGATGGCCACAATAAAAACGGCAAAAAGCGCAACTATGACTCCAAGCCGCTTGCCGAACTCATGATCATCCCTGCTCTGGATATTCTGTTGGTCACTCATGAGCTTCCCATTATAGTAACGGCAGCACTCACGGATCAATCTCGACCGGAGGGGCACTGGACGTTGTCAGCCCAAGAGAGACTGCATCCTTTGCGATGTTATGAATACTATGGAGTTCATGAACTTTCAGCTCCTGCGAGGTAATCACGCTCGTGGTCATCTGTATCTCGTCGCGAAGCTTTTCATTCTGCAAGGCAAGACTGATAATGGCAAGGGTATTATAGGTCTGAAAAAGAAAAAGTCCTGTTCCGGCAAGCAGATAAACAAAGGTCCGCAGACGCAGCAACGCACCGATATCAAATTTAAGGGCATTACTGAGCAGCTCCTTAAAGTCGGACTCCTTGAACCCGCGCCCGGCCGATGCGGCACCGGCACCAATCACCTCTGGCGCCATCTTCGAGCGGAAGCCGCTGAAGCCTTTAAACCGTTGCGAAAGCTTGTCTATCGTTCCAATAAAAGCATTATTGGCCTTCACGGTGACCACCCTGTGAAATTTTTTCAATGACCCTCAATTTTGCACTCCTGGCTCTCGGGTTTGAATCTATCTCCTGCTCGGCAGCAATGAGAGGCTTTCTGGTAACGAGTGAGATGCTACCCCTCCGAAGAGGCTCCCTCAATCCGACCCCCTTAGGGCCCCAGTCGCTCTTTGCTTTCTCGGCAAAAACGGTTTTCACAATCCTGTCCTCGAGAGAATGATAACTGATTACCGCCATCCGCCCATGATCATCAAGGCACTCAATCCCATCATACAGCACCTTGCGAAGCACCTCAAGCTCACTGTTCACCTCAATTCTCAAGGCCTGAAACACTCTTGACAGCGTCTTGATAATCTTGTCCGTTCCGGTGAAGTTGCCGCGGATAATGTCGGCAAGCTCCTCTGTCCGGCTAACTGGCCCATTGTTCAACCTCCAAGTTACAATCGACTTGGCGATACTGCGGCTCCTAGGCTCTTCACCATACCGGAAAATAAGCCTTGCCAGATCCTTCTCATCATAGGTGTTTACAATATCGGCTGCGCTAAAGGGAGAATCCATATCCATCCTCATATCAAGAGGTCCATCCCTCAGATAACTGAACCCCCGCTCCGCCGTGTCAATCTGGAACGACGAGACTCCAAGATCAAGCAGAATCCCCGCAACCTTCGGCTTCAGCCCTTTTTCGCTGCACACCCTCTGGATAATACTCTCTATAGCCTCAAAATTTCCCTTGAAAAGCACCGTATGAGCATCGAACTCCCTGAGCTTTTCTGCTGCCGCAGAGAGGGCCGCATCATCCTGGTCAATGCCTATAAGTAACGATTCTTTGCTATACCCCGCCTCATTGAGAGCCCGCATAATCTGGAGAGAATGACCTCCGCCCCCAAGAGTCCCGTCAACATAAACCCCGGGTTTTCTAACAAGGAATGCGATTATTTCTGCGGCAAGAACCGGCTCGTGATATATATATTTTGCCATTTGCGTTAAAAATACCTTCCCGCAAGAGTCGCAAACCGCCCTGCACTCTCCTCGAGCAGCCCGAGAAGGCGATCCGGATCCCAGATAATCATCTTTGTATCAGCCCCTATTATCACCACATCTTTTGTAATCCCCGCATGATCAAGAAACTCTTTTGACAGAGCAATCCGCCCCTGACGGTCAAGATCAACAATTTCAAGACTTTCATACATCAACGTCTTCAGCAGACGCTCCTCAGGATTGAAATCAGAAAGAGCCGAAATGGTTTTTCTGGTACCACCCCAAATGAACGGCTCATAAAGCTCAAGTGAGCGATCCTGCGCTTTCATAATATAAAGCCCCTCTGAATGCCTGTAAGCATTATCCCCCAATCCCTCTTCATCACCAAGACCGAACCTTCTGCGAAACCTGGCAGGAATCATCAGCCGCCCTTTTTCGTCAACGGTATGTCTCTCTTTTCCAATAAAGCCGGCCATGAAGACAATCGAGTTAGCTGCTGTTCGGGCTGAAATATCCGCCAAAGCGCCTTACAATCCCCTGCGTTTTGGCATAAATAAAAGAAAAACATCATGGAGAGAGAGTATTTCCTCCCATTTTTTACCATTCCTCACCACATAAAATGTATAAAAAAAGGATGCACTAAAAAAATATTCAGCTATTTTATAACGGAGTGGCTATGTATATTTTAATGGCGAAAATCACCATGACGAGAGGGCTCGGCGAAATTGTGGTGGACGGATATAATTTACTCTACAAGCTGTACCCCCCTCCGGCCTCGGCATCTCTTGATGTTCTGCGTCAGGAGACAGAAAAACAGTTGCTCCGTTTTCAGCAGGAGAATGCGTGTCCAGTCACCATTGTCTACGATGGAAAAGGCGGCCCGAGAGAGAGCGCTTTTGGTGCGCCGCTTCACATTGTCTTTACCCCTGCCTCTCAAAGCGCCGATCTATGGATCATTGATTATGTAAAATCGTTGAACACAAAAGTAAAAATAGTTACTATTGTAAGTTCGGACGACGAAATTCGCAGATATGCAACGGCATTCGGCGCCAGGTGCATAAAATCAGAAGAATTTGTACTCCAGCTCCAGAGGACCAAGGGAGCCGAGACTTCTGGGAATAATCACCTGATGCCAAAGCAAAGGTCATTCAAAGAGAAAAAATTCAACGATAAATTGCTAAGCGAACAGGAAATTGACCGATGGATGAAGCTTTTCAATCGCGACAAGCCCTGAAGATCATCCCGTCACATTTTCTTATACTCTTGTTCGGTCCCCATAAGTATCAATTAACTTCCGCTCATCACTATGACAGACAGCACAATAAATAATACCGCGCATTGGCAGGAACTGGACGCCTGGCGAAAGAAAATCGATACCATTGACCACCAGTTATCCGCCCTCCTCTGCGAAAGACTGCATTGCGCCCAACATATCAGCTCACTTAAATCCCAGATCGGAGAACAGGTACTGCAGCCAGAACGCGAAAAAGAGGTCCTGCAGAATGTTATCATCCACGCCGACTCGCTCGAGATAGCCTACACGCTTGAAAAAATATACCGCTGCATTCTCGAAGAGAGCCGCCTGTTGCAGCACGAGTGGAAAAACAGCCAGTCGGGCATACACTCCAGATAAGAGAGCTTCCTCACCATGGCCTCAAAAAAAACCTCTCCACGTCAACTACTCATAACCGGCGCTGCAATTCTGCTGACCGCATTGGCCAGCCTCTTACTTGTGCCAGGGATAAATACCACCACCCGCACAACGCCTCTCATTGTTCACCGCGGCATGGGATTCATTGCCATTGTAGAAGCATTGCAGCGAAACGGCTCAATCAACACCTCATGGCCGATACTCCTCACCGGTCGCATTATCCCGAAGATCCACAATATCAAACCGGGGCGATACTCCATCCCCCCTGGGATGTCTAATTTCTCGCTTTTATACTATCTCCATGCCCACAAGCAGGATGAGGTTAGAATCACCATCCCCGAAGGTCTTGACATCCGGCACGTAGCACGCCTCCTCTCTCGGAACCTTGATATGGATTCAACCAGCGTCATGGCCGCAGCGGCCGACAGCCGGCTGCTGAAGAAACACAACATTACCGCCAGCAATGCCGAAGGCTATCTCTTCCCCGGAACCTATGACTTTGTATGGGCAAGTACGCCTGACGAAGCGGTGGGATTTCTTGTCGGACGATTCAGGCATTTCTATACCGATAAAGTTCGTGCTACCGCCGCATCAGTCGGCTTGAACGAAACCGAATTGATCACCCTGGCCTCAATTGTTGAAGCCGAAACCCCTCTGAATGAGGAAAAACCTCTTGTTGCAAGCGTCTATCTCAACCGCCTGAAACAAAATATTCGTCTGCAGGCCGATCCGACAGTCCAATACGCCCTTGGAGGAACAGCCCGCCGACTTTTCTACAAAGACCTTGCAATAGACTCCCCGTACAACACCTATCGTCACAACGGGCTTCCTCCGGGACCGATCTGCAACCCCGGTTCAGCATCGATCCTTGCAGTACTTAACCCTGCTGATACAAAATACCTTTACTTTGTCGCCACCGGAAAAGGAGGTCACAATTTCGCCAAATCGATCGCCGAACATACCGAAAACATCAGAAAATACCGTATTGCCCGTCAGGGCAGCCTGCACTGAAGAGAGCGGGATACCCGTTCCTATCCCTGTCGGGTAAAATGATTATGTTGTAGATTACACTACATTATTTCAAGGGTGAATTTTATTAATCAATCGTAAGTAACAATGCAGAAGAAAACTCTCTCGGACATATCAGTCAAAGGCAAACGGGTAGTAATGCGCGTTGATTTCAATGTTCCTCTCGACGAAAGCAAGATAATTACCGACGACAAACGAA
>CAIVSG010000044.1 GCA_903908555.1 uncultured Chlorobiaceae bacterium
CATCATAAGGCGCTCCAAGTTTGAAGAAGTCAAAGCGGCGTTGCACGCCATTGATATCGACTTCTTTTCCTATACCGAATCATACGGAGTTGGAAATGAACGGAAAAAGAAAGATGTGTTCCGTGGCTCTAATGATACTGACTACATCTCTCGTTTATCGCTGTCGATTGTTGTTCGCGACATCAATCTTCAAAAAACAGTTGCCTGTCTTTTGAAATCAGCCTATACCGGTGAAGTGGGTGATGGCAAGATCTTTGTCTGGACTATCGAAGAGTCTTATCGCATCCGGACCGGCGAGAGTGGTGACGACTCTATGTACAACAAGGATTAGTTGATTGCAATAAGGGACCACCTCTTCTTCTAATCATAAAAGCCGCCTTTTTCCGAAAGGCGGCTTTTTTATTGCATACTATAGGGTGATTGCTTAAGAAACTCAGCGTCTGTTACGGCTCATCAAAGAATGAAAGCTGCGGACTGGCTGAAGTATTTCCTTTTAAACGGAACTCTCTGTATGCATTGATCAATGCATTGGTAGAACCGTCATGAGTGGTAACTGTTTCACTCCCCTGAATTTCCGGGAAAATGGTTTTGGCAAGCTGTTTTCCAAGCTCGACTCCCCATTGATCGAACGAGTTTACTTCCCAGATTATCCCCTGCACAAACACCTTGTGCTCATACATGGCAATGAGGCTGCCAAGAGTAAACGGATTAAGTTCATTGAGAAGAATGGTATTTGTCGGCCTGTTACCGGGAAATACCTTGTGGGGAAGCAGTGCCTCGATTTCTGAAGAGTCACGGCCTGCTGCCTCAAGCTCACGGCGAACCTCATGCTCGTCTTTACCCTTCATAAGAGCTTCTGTCTGGGCAAAACAGTTTGCAAGCAGAATATCATGATGCTCCCCTATCGGGTTCTGGCTCTTAAGCGGCACAATAAAATCGGCTGGAATAAAATTCGGCCCCTGGTGCAGCAGTTGAAAAAAAGCGTGCTGAGAGTTTGTTCCTGGTTCGCCCCATATCACCGGGCCCGTGGCATACTCTACAGCGCTACCCTGCCGGTTAACCCTCTTGCCGTTGCTCTCCATGTCAAGCTGCTGGAGATAGGCAGGAAATCGGTGCATATACTGGTCGTAAGGAATAACCGCGTGAGATGAAACATCAAAAAAATTATTGTACCAGATGCCAAGCACGCCAAGAAGAACAGGGATGTTCCTTTCAAGTGGCGCCTTCAGAAAATGCTCGTCCATGGCATAAGCGCCGTCAAGAAGCTCCTGAAAGCGGTCAAACCCGAGATAAAGAGCTATTGATAGCCCAATGGACGACCAAAGGGAATAACGACCGCCAACCCAATCCCAGAAACGGAACATGTTTGCTTCGTCGATACCGAATTCAACTACTTTTGCCCTGTTGGTTGAAACTGCCACAAAATGCTTTGCGACATGCGATTCATCAGCAGCATGAGCCAGAAACCATTCCCGTGCACTCATCGCGTTGGTCAGCGTCTCCTGTGTAGTAAAGGTTTTCGATGCTATGATGAAAAGTGTCGTCGCTGGATCAAGTTTTTTCAGTGTCTCGCTGATGTGGGTTCCATCAATATTGGAGACAAAATGCACCTGCAGTTTTCCGTGTGCAAAGGGACGTAGCGCTTCGGTAACCATGCAGGGGCCAAGATCAGACCCACCGATGCCAATATTGACAATGTCAGTCATCGCCTGGCCGGTATATCCCTTCCATGTTCCTGATATAACTCTCTCACAGCAGCCCTTCATCTGCCGCAACACATCGGCAATTTCCTCTGAAATCACAAGTCCGTCAATCTCAAGGGAATATCCAGGAGGTCTTCGAAGAGCTGTATGCAGCACCGAACGGTGTTCTGTAAAATTAATGGTTTGGCCATCAAACATCTCCGCACGCATTTTTTCCAGCCCGGCACCACGAGCAAGATCCAGAAGCAACTCAAGCGTGTGAGAAGTTATCCTGTTTTTGGAATAGTCGAGCATCAACTCCCCCCAGGAGATTGAAAACTGCTCAAACCGGGCATTATCTTCATGGAAAAGCGACCTCATATGCAGGTTGTCGATTTCATGTTTGTGCGACTCAAGGGCGCTCCACGCTACGCTTCGGGATAGATCCATCACTCTTTAATTGTAAAATATTAACCCGCGATAAACTGGAAAATTGAATTGTCAATAGGGAATATAACGCAACTTCAGGGTCGATCCATCGCTATCAGTTTCAATGCCGATTATTTCGGCGATACTCCTGATAATATGAACCCCCCTGCCAGATTGCTTTAAAAGAGCTCGAGAGTCAACAGGGTTCGCCAAATCATCAGGGTTGAACCCCTTACCGTTATCCCTTATTGAGACTATAAGAGCGTCTGCAGCAACATCAAACGAACAGGCTACGCCAAAGTCGGCTCGATCTCTGTTGCCATGCTTGACTGCATTAACAAAGGCCTCTTTGATGGATAGCTGAAGATCAGCGGTAAACACATTGCTGTATCCCTCACGCTCGGCAATCGAAAAAATACAATCATACAAAGCATGATACTCTGAGTAACCACCGGTCAATACAATTTCAGAACGTATCATGTAATAGGTGCCGTTACGGTATCGCTTCCAACAACAAGCTAAGTTACAATGAAGAGACCGGAGAGGCAAATTCAGAAAAAACACACCATCGCCTTCATTTTTTAGTATACCACCCCAATAGCCCTAATATTTTATTACTTATTTGTATTTTTTTATAATATATTGCAATCGTAATGGAAAGATCTCATTAAAGAATTCGAAACCTTTTTTAATAGATCAAGAACAATACAACAACTGATCACACACAACAGAGAAACCAGAAACAGGAGTAATGCAATGAAAAAAACAACAAAATTTTTAAGTCTTGCAGTCGCATTGTTTGCGGGATTAAGCGGTACAGCTCAGGCAGCAGAAGGCTTTAAAGTCGGAGTGGATCTTGTCAGCAGCTATGTATTTAGAGGTGTAGACTTCGGTGATTCACCAGCAATTCAGCCATCAGTGACCTACACCTGCCCAAACAGTGGAATTATTGTCGGCGCATGGGGTTCTTATGCTGTCTCAGCAACTGCTGGCAGCAGATACAAAGAAGCTGACCTTTTTGCGACTCTACCAGTAGGTCCCTTCGGTATAACAGTAACTGATTATAATACAGTAGCTAATACTCCGAAAGCATTTAATTATTCATCTACAGGAACAAACGTACTTGAGGCTAGCGTAACCTACGAAAAAGACGATCTCAATCTTCTTGCCGCTATTAATTTTGGAGGATTTGACACAAATCATGCAAAATATGTCGAAGCTGGTTACAAGTTCTCAAGCAAAGACGGTTACACTGCAAAAGCCTTTGTCGGCGCTGGTAATGAGACATACTATACTCTAAGCGGTGACTTTAAACTCGTCAATGTTGGAGTTAGCGTTTCAAAAGACAGATTCACCGGTGCCTACATCTACAACCCTGATAGAGAGACATCAAACCTTGTCTTTACAGCATCGTTCTAAACCGATTTCTTTCCCTTGTTCTTTCTTTCCGTTAGGTTACAATATGAAAAAGGAGCCCTGTGGCTCCTTTTTTTTGTCTGTCATCTCCCTTCTATCTGTCATTTAACGGGCCACACCATTCTGCTCCCTATATATCCGCCTCGTAAATAACGTATTCCTTGTAAGGCGTCCCTCCGATAACCTTTGCCAGTTTACTCATAGGCTCATTTGCTTTAAGCACCCAGCTCATTTCACTGGCAAACACTCCATGCTTTCCTCCGTAATCGGCAATCTGAACATTGAGAATACTGTCTACTCCCTTATTGCGGTATTCCGGAAGCACACCCATGGTAATGGTACGGACCATGGTAATATTGCGGCTGTACCAGAGATATTTCAGCAGGCCAAGCGGTGAAAACGGATTTCCGTTCACATGTTTCAATGCCTGGTTAACATCGGGAAGAGAGAGCGAAAAGCCGACGGTTCGCTTATCTCTATCCTCGACAAAATAAATGTAATGCGGGTTTGCCAGCGGCTTAAGGCTTTTGGCAAGAAAGTTGAACTCCTTGTCTGTCATGGGAACGAAGCCCCAGTTTTTCTCCCAGGCCTTGTTGTAAATATCCCTGATACGCTCTATGTCCCCGTCAAAGTCCTTCATGTTCATGATCCGTACCGTCAGTCCTTCCCTTTTCATGACATGCTCAGCGATACGACGAAGACGCGAAATGTCGATAATTTTCTGATCGATGTACCAGGCAAGCAGTTCCTGCCCGATATGATGCCCATAGTTCAGAACAAGGTCATTGTAATAAGGCGGATTATAGATCATGAGAAAAACAGGAGGGCTGTCATACCCTTTTGTCAGCATGCCGCACTGGTCATTCATCGATGGAGTGACCGGGCCACGCATGGCATTGAGCCCCTTTTCTTTCAGCCACTTTGCCGCTGCATCAAAAAGCGCATCGGCAACCTTCTGATCATTGACACACTCAAAGAAGCCCCAGAAGCCAACCTTGTCGGCATGCACCTCATTGTGCCTCCGGTTTGCAATTGCGGCTATTGTTCCTGCCATTGAACCGTCTTTCCATGCGGTAAACATGGCAAGATCAGCGTGATCATACAGGGGAAACACGTCGGTATCAAGTGTCTTCATGTAATCGTCAATAACCGGAGGCACCCACTGTTTATTGAGCTCCGGATCATTGCGATAGATCTGCCATGCAAACGTGATAAACTGCTTCCGTTCTTTTTTTGTCCTGACCTGCCTGATCTCTATAGCCATAAGATTCACCATTCCCCTGTTATAGTAATAGAATATTCGACAGTGACAACTCCCCCGCCAAAGGGTTATTTACTTGATAAGCTCATGTATGACTGCCGCTCCTTCACGAAGCATGCGTTCAGTCTCTCCCCATGAAATACACTCATCGGTAATAGAAACTCCATACCGCAATTTATCAGGATCCTCAGGAAACGGCTGGTTACCTCCACAGATATTACTCTCTATCATCACACCGGCAATACTTGTATTACCATCGGTTTTCTGTTTCAGAATGTCCTCCCAAACCTTCAGTTGCTGCTCATGTTTCTTACCTGAATTGGCATGACTGCAATCAACAAGAATCGACTGTTCAAGCCCCCCCTTTGCAATCCACGATTCAGCCAGAGCAATACTTTCTGCATCATAATTCGGCTTATCCCCTCCACGAAGCACAAGATGCCCAAACGGGTTTCCTTTTGTCGTAATAACGCTGCTTTGCCCTTCCTGATCAATACCGAGAAAACTGTGCGGATGCATCGCCGAACGAATTGCATCGATAGCAACGTTAAGTCGTCCGTCAGTAGAATTTTTAAACCCAACAGGCATCGACAGACCACTTGCCATCTGACGATGTGTCTGCGACTCAATAGTCCTGGCTCCAATAGCAGCCCAACTGACAACATCGGCAACATACTGGGGAGTTATCGGATCAAGAAACTCGGTTGCCGCCGGCAGTCCAATTGCATTGATATCAAGCAGAAGCTTTCTGGCATAAAACAGTCCATGCACTATATCATAGGTGTCATCAAGATGAGGATCATTGATAAAGCCTTTCCAGCCGACAGTGGTACGTGGCTTTTCAAAATAGACGCGCATAATGATGCACAAATCATCCTGCAACTCTGTACGCAATGCCGAAAGTTTTGCAGCATACTCAAGGGCTGCATCGGTATCATGTATCGAACAAGGCCCTACAATCACCAGCATTCTGGAATCCTTGCCAGTCAATATATTTTCAACTTCACGACGTCCTGTAATAACTGTCTCAGCCATCTTTTCATCCACCGGAAGCTTCTCTTTGAGAGCCTTTGGGGAAGAGAGACGAATAATGCGTGAAACCCTTAAATCATGTAACTTTTCCATTCGTTTTCAACAATAATATCATCATAGAAATTAACAGGATACAAGATAAAAAAAACCTTAATATATAATCAGTATGCATGATTATTAATTCCGGTCATCTCAATCACCTCCCCCACTCATACCGCCTCTCCTTTTTTTATCTAAATGCCTGAAAAAAAAGAAATATATTACCCCAGTTAAGAAATAAAGTCTTCACAACTTGCAATCAATAATCAAAAAATAAAATGAACGTACTGATCACTGACGGTATTGATCCGCAATGCGGTCAAATCCTCTCTCAGAACGGTTTTGACGTTACAGA
>CAIVSG010000045.1 GCA_903908555.1 uncultured Chlorobiaceae bacterium
AACGAAATGCAGTCGCTTAACATCAAGCTTTTTGAAGGTCAGTATAAGATTGTGCAGCATTGAGACATCGGTGATGCTGCCCGGAACGCGGTGATAATAGACCGGTAAAGCTGACTTCTGGCCGAACAGCATCGCAAGGTTGAGTTGGGGGAGCTTCTCACCATCACGGTTATAGCCATATTTGATGTATTCGTTCAATTCTGAGTATGAGGAGATCGATGTGATATCATAGCAGATGTAGTCATCTTCCAGCGTCTTTTTCATCCATTGGGCTAAAAATGTCTGCTTGGCGTCGGTTCCGATGGAGGAAAGTATTGCACTGATCCGCTGGCTGGTTAAGGAGGCTGCAAGGTCAGGTTCATGGCTTTTCGCCCAAGATGAGCAATGGCTAAGTGCGCCACCCTGTATGGCGAGGTAGTGCGCCATCGCCAGTATTTGGCTGTGGGTGTCGGGAAAACAGGATTTTAGCAATTTATCCAAACCGGTACGTCTGGAAAACTCATTGAGTACTGCTAATGGCCCGATTATCTGGGCTGATGCAGTAACTGTTGGATCCCGAACTGCCGCCTGTTGTGGGTTCAGTCGTTTAGATGGGATGAATGTCCCAGTAGCAGGATCAATCTTGCCAACACACACCTGCTTGTTGCGTGACTGCTTGATTTCCTTATTATAGGCAGAGACCGCCTCATAGATATAGGTAACTCCGCTTTTCTTATTGAGTTGATGGACTTTGAATGCCATAAGTTTTTCTTTTTGTTATAGTTATAATAATAACTCTATTTAATAAGAAAAACAAGGATAAAAAGTTCATAAACCGCTTTATTTTATCAAATTAGCCTCAACATAGTTATAAAATACTCGGGAAATTAGGTACGAAGAGGCATTGGTTGAAGTGGTATGGCTGGATGTTAAGGGCTTTGTGTCCCCAGGTTATGTGGTTTTGTCATTACGCTGCAAAAGCAATTCAACTGCGCGTCGGGCACCGGTCACCACCCCTGGAAGTGACTGACCGGGAAAGATAGAGTCACCAACAAGAAAAAGGTTGTCGAACGAAGTGGCTGGTCCACGCACTTTGAAAAGTGAGGTCTGGGGATAACCACCCACAAGGCCTTGCAAACGACCGGTATATCGCTCCCAGGTTACCGGTGTTGCAGCCGTTATGCTTCGCACGGATCGGCGGGCTTTGGGAAACTGTTCTGAAAACACATCAAGTAAACGCTCGATATAGGCACTCTTCAGTTCCATGTATGCAGAACGACTTTTCTCTTTCGCTTCAAACCATTGTCCCGGAAGGGTATGTGTCGAAATTGTGACTGCACAAAGACCTTCTGGAGCACGACTTGGATCGTCCCCATGCGAAAATGAAACAAATATGCTGTTCCCTTCTGCAAGCTCCCCGCTGGCGCCGATGATTTGGATATGATGCGTCGGCAAAGCAGTGAACAGGTCAGGATCCATGCCGAGATAGAGGACAAAGGCGCTCCAGTGTGGGCTGTCGCTCATGACTGCATCCGGTTTGTTTTCCTCTCCAGTGAGCATCGCAAGAGATTCAGGCGTTATGTTTGCAAGCACAAAATCAGCAGCAATGGCGCTGCCATCTGAGGTTTCAAGACCAAATACCTGTCGGCGAACTGAATCGATGCGAATAACATTTTTATCATAAAGAACAGCCCCTCCTTTCTCCTCAATGGCCCCGGCAAGCAACTCTGCAACTGTTCCAATACCTCCTTTAACACGGTATGAACCGGAAAGCGGCAGATCAAGCGCTATGGCAGCATTAACGGCATTGGCATAGTTTGAAGTGGTCTGAACTGAAACCAGCAGCTGGGCATCGATAAATCGAACAAAATCAGGGTCGCTATCGAGGCCATGAAACGCAAGCCATTCTCGCACTGTTTTTGTGGAAAATTTAAGTAGATGGGCTGATTCGGGAAGTCCGGCGATACCTTTACGGGCAAGACGACCAAGATCACGCACCCCTTTTGCCGGCCATGAAAGCCCCCCTTCAGCAAGATGCCAGAGCAGTTTTGCAAGGCCCTTCTGCTCCTTCCAGAAGGGTGCCGATCGGGGAAAGCGTTCAAGAATCCCAAGGCGCTGGGAAGGAAGATCAAGGTGAATGGAGTTGTGACGGTACTGCCATGCAACCGGTTCCGGCAAAACCGGCCAGACAATTCCGAGCTCTTTGCCGAGCATATTCATCGGCCCGCCCTCATGAAACCCGCAGCCAATCGTAGCTCCTGCATCGAAACGGTACCCTTCTCTAGCAAATGTTGCAGCACACCCGCCCGGATAGTCCTGCGCTTCAAGTACGGTAACCATTGCTCCTTTCCGGGCAAGCAAAGCCCCGGCAGCAAGCCCTCCAACTCCCGCTCCAATTATCACAACGTTCAAATCCTGCAGTTCCATAGTCTTAGTTTTTAGTTTACCATACTCTAAAAACTAACCAATGATATCCCTTTGAAGTTCTTCAGCAATAATGCGACATGAACGAGTAAAACGCAAACGCCACCGAACAGGCTTCTGAGCGCAAGGGTGACGCGAATATTTTGAATGTTGAAAATGAAAAATCAGAAGAGAGTGCAGGTAAGAGAGTCGGCGTAGCGGGATTTGAACCCACGACCCCTTCCACCCCAAGGAAGTGCGCTACCAGGCTGCGCTATACGCCGATAAGTCAGATGAGGAAGTAATTATAAGAAAATCCGTGAATTAAAATAATCT
>CAIVSG010000046.1 GCA_903908555.1 uncultured Chlorobiaceae bacterium
CTTCTCTTTTGTGCATGCATCTTTTTCAGCATCATAGAGAATACGGAGTTTAAGAGGTAAAGCATAAAAATCTGAAACTTCACCCTGAAGAATCGCTACATCCTGTAAAAGCTCTTCGTAGGAAAACTTTCTGCAGCATACAATGTCGAGTACCCCGCTCGGGCTGCACGCTGCAAGTTCGCACGACTGAAGATGCGTTGCCATGAAGTTCTGACTCTTCCTGGAAATATGATCAAGGAACTGGCGCCATTCAACCTTGAGCGACTCAAGATCGGCCACTCTTTCCAGCCCCTCTACACTACTCGGGCCCTTGCTGTCAGATGCAGCATTCACTCGAAGCTGCTTCACCGCCGGATTTGTGGCAAAACCGGAAAGCTTTTTCTGCCATGATCCAAGATCAATATCCCCTGATCCTGAACGTTTTACAGCGGGCGTCGGAGCCGAAACCGCTGGAGCAGATGGAACTGATGGAGCTGAAACAGTTGGAGCCGATGGAACAGATACCGGAAGCTCTTTCAGTGGCTTGTCAAGTGCTTTTTTTTTTGAGGCTGTTGGTACGGCAACTGAGGTGCAGCAGGAACTGCATGTACAATATCAATAAGCTTGAGAAGCGCAAGCTCGAAGCGAAACTGATATTCGAACTGGAACTTCAGTTCTTTCTGTGTCAGCAGAAGAAAATCAACCATCTGCATGACAGAGAGTGGAGAAAAGTTTCCGGCATCATGCTGGTATCGCTCACGTATTGCATCCGGGCGTTCAACAAGACGTGTAGAAGAAAGATTCTGCACAACCAGCAAATTCCTCAAATGCTCGATCAGCTTTTCCAGAAAATCCTGTTCGTCATATCCATTTCTGATCACAAACTGTGCAACATCCAGCATCTTCGAAGGATTGTGTTCCGCCACAGCATCAGTAACGGCAAACATCTGTTCATCGTCAATGTAGTTCAGCAGTTCGGCTACACCCTCATAACTGATAGAGCCCTCGTGATCATTCTCGGCTGAAAAAGCAATAACCTGATCAAGAATACTCTGGGCATCACGCATCGACCCCTGAGCCTTGCGACCAATGAGCTGCAAGGCATCAGCATCAACCGTTATATGCTCAGCATCACAGATAAGCTGAAGCTGACTCTGGATATCCTCCAGCGGAATACGCTTGAAGTTGAAACGCTGACACCGGGAAGCAATGGTGGCCGGAATTTTATGAAGCTCAGTCGTGGCAAAAATAAAAATAGCATGAGGCGGCGGCTCCTCAAGGGTTTTCAGAAACGCATTGAATGCCGCAATGGAAAGCATGTGCACCTCGTCGATAATATAGACCCTGTACTTGCCTTTCTGAGGTCCGTAACGGACATTCTCCCTAAGCGTACGGATATCATCGACACTGTTATTTGATGCTGCATCGAATTCCGCAATATTGAAACTGGTACCGGCATCGAAGTCCCGGCAACTTTCGCACTCACCACACGGTTCGGTAACATTCTTAAGGTATTCCGGGTCCTCCATCATTTTCTGGCAGTTCAACGCCTTGGCAAACACCCTTGCCGCTGTGGTCTTGCCAACTCCACGCAATCCCGAAAAAATATACCCATGCCCAACCCTTCCCATGCGAAGCGAATTCTGTATCGTGCGGGTGACATGCTCCTGTGCGGTAATATCGGCAAACTTTGCAGGCCTGTACTTTCTGGCTATAACCTGATAACTCATAACTGCTCTTGATTATTATCCTCTAACAAGGCCGCAATAGGCCTATCCATAGTGCTTTTCAAGCTTTCCGAGACTCTTCTGCTTATCGTTTCCAAATGTACGCTATTACCGCCTGAAATCAGCGACCCGTTTTCTTCACCGCTTAATCCCGGCGGCATTATTGCATAGAGATCAAAAAGCGTCAGGCTATGGAGATCACGACTGACAGAAAAGTCTCCGGTGGCAGTAACATGGATAAAATCGTTCTGAAGCAGAATATCAACAATTTTTCTTAAGTCGGAAGGTTGGACAGAGTGAACCATCTTCAGCATCTTCTTCATATTTATCGAGCTGCCGATCTTTTGAGAGCTCCATATTGTACCAAGGACTGCAAGCATCACAGGAATGCCACGCAATGGATTGAATGGCTCAGCCACAACGCCAAGCGGCTTCATGGCTCCGAGACAAAACACAAATTCCGCTCCTGTCAACACAACAACCCACCCGAGATAAATCCAGAAAAACAGCATCGGAATCACCGATAATGCGCCGTAAATATGTTCAAAAGTGGAAATATGAGTGGCATAAAAGACAAACCATATTTTTGAAAGTTCAAACAGAATGGCAGCCAGGAATCCACCGGACAAGGCATGAATAAACCTGACCCGCCGATTAGGCACAAGCATGTAGAGCAGAAAAAAAGCAAAAATTGAATTTATAAAGGGAAGAAAGGAGAGGAGCCGGGTTTTCAGTTCGAGCAACGGCCCTTCAGTAAACACCGTATACCATACATAGGAGCTTGCAGCCAGACTGCTGCCGATAAGCACTGGCCCCAGTGTCAATACGGTCCAATACAGGGTAAACCCCTGCAAAGCCTTTCGTGGAGAGTGCACCTCCCATATTTCATTCAGGGTATGGTCGACTGTCGAAATAAGAAAGAGCGCGATAATAAACAAAAACACCCCGCCAAGCAGAGGAACGCTCGCTGTCTTGCCAATAAAATCTGTGAGGTATTGATAGAGCAACGCTCCGGAAGCAGGCATGAAATTCTGAACAAGAAAGTCCTCTAATGAGCGTTTAAAGGGAGCAAATACAGTGAATACACTCAATATGGAGAGAATAACTGCCAGAACCGGCACAATTGAAAGCAGTGTCTGATACGCGAGAGAACCTGCACCTAGAAATATCCTGTCATGAATAAAATTTTTCCAGAAAAAAGGCGCAAACGCATGCAGATACTCCACGATATCTGAACGAGTGCTTAACCCCGATTTATTATTTTTTTCCGAAGATACCATTGGTCTCGTTTTTCTTCACTGTTCAGGAGAATACCCGCTTCCAACTGATCTGACCCTGGTCATAAGCAGCAAGCCAATAGTGAAAAACATCAACAGCGATGCAAGAGCTGCTTTCTGACTGCCGGCCTGTGCTGACACAACACCAAAAACAAGCGGACCGACTATGGCTGAAGCCTTACCAAACGTGCCATCATAAAAACCGAAAAATTCGGTCACATGCTCTCGAGGAGTCAGTCTTGCCATCATAGATCTCGAAGCTGCCTGGGATGAACCCATTGACAGGCCGGCAAGCATACCGGTATAAAAAAACAACTCTTTGCGGTCTGCAAAAATTGCAGCTAAAACAACAACAAACCAAATCAGGAGGGTAATTACAATGGTTTTTTTGGGACCGATTTTATCAGTAACAAAACCGAAAATAATGGAGCCGGCAATTGCTGTTGTCTGTACCAGCATAAAAAAGACAATCAGTTCACCTGTAGTAAAACCAAGGGTATTCTGTGCGTAAATCGACGAGAACGCAATCACCGTTAAGATAGCGTCATTGTAAAAAAAATAAGCCAGAAGAAAGCGCACAAGATCAGGATAGTTCATGATATGGCGAACCGTATGCTTTACCTCCTTTATTGAACTGGCAAGCGCGGCAAAAGAGATGGCTGGCCTCTCTTTTTTTTGCTGATCACGAAGCACAAGAAAAATTGGAGCTGCAAAGAGTGCAAAAAAAACGGCAGCGACCAAAAAGCTTAACTGCACATTAGCTGCATTGGAAAGAACGATTCCTTTGCTCAGCAAAGGCTTCAGCAAGAGAAGTATGGTAAGAGCACCAAGATAACCCATGGCAAAACCATACCCGGAGACTCTACCGACACTCTTGTCAGTAGCCAGTTCTTTGAGGTAGGCATCATAAAAAACAAGTCCCCCCTCAAAACCTATGTTTGCAAGAATAAAAAGAGCGATGGCGGCTACAGCCATTCCGGGTCCAGAAAAGGAAAGCAGAGCCGTAGCGAGTACCGAAATGAGGGTAAAAACGAAAAGAAAGCGTTTACGTTTGCCTGAATAATCGGCTGCAGCTCCCAATACAGGCGAAATAAGAGCAACAAGCAGCATCGACAAGCTGATGCTGAACCCCCACAAAGCATCTCCCGATGCTTCACCGTTACAGATAACGTTTTTAAAGTACAGGGGAAAAACAAAGGTCACCATTATAACGCTGAACGAAGTGTTGGCAAAATCAAAGAGCAGCCAGGAAAACACTTTATGTTTCTGCGTTAAAATCATAACCTGCTTATATAAAAAGGTATACAGTAATAAAAAAAGCCCCCAAGGTCAATTCGGAGGCTTTTTTGATAAATCTCCCAAAAACGAAGGCACGAAAACAGGAACCCTGAAAATAAGGTACATATTCCCGTTTGTATCGACAAATCGTTTCTGAAATAGCCATGATTTACTGCGGGATGGGTTCTGATATGGACACTGTAACAGTTGTTGGAGGCTAAGTATTTTATGCGGATGTGGCAAGACGGGGGGAAAGCAAAAGCCTGGTTAACCGGGCTTTTGAAATAATTAATTAACGCATAATCGCTTCACAGAAAATGATTCCGTAATAAAACATGCCAGGCACAAAACAGATTAGCCATTATAGCACCGTAGGGGCAACCCTTGTGGTTGCCCTCAACCAAATACCGAATGATGTCAGAACAGCTTACCGAGTTACTTATTGCAGATCGTTTAATCAGAAACAATCGAACAAATGGGGGATAAAATAAATGGCTGAGCAACGAAGATTTAAGTCGGTGGCGGACGCTGCAGCTTTTCTTGCCGTGGATGACAGTGTTAAAAATCTTGTAGAGGAAGAGATTGATCACAGTCAGATTGTAAATAATCTTTTACGGCACAGGTTGAGAAAAGGGATTTCTCAAAAAGAGTTATCAAAAAGCATGGGGTGTGATTCGAGCAAGATTTCAAGAATGGAGGCGGGAAACGATTTGCAGCTTAAAGTTGGTGATATCATGCAGTACGCCTCAGCACTCGGTATTGATATGAATGTTGTTTTTGAAGACAAAACACTTCCTGTCGCAGAACAGATAAAAAGTCATGTCTTTTCGATCCACGAACAACTTGAGCAATTAGTAGTAATTGCACAACAGGTGGATGGAGATAAACCCATTATCGATAAGATCAAGGTGTTCTATGGAGAGGTCCTTCTTAATTTTCTGTTAAGATTCACGGATAGCCATAAAAAGCTGCGTATTGTTTCTGAGCATGACAACCCTGAACAGCATGCACAAGGAAAAAGTATTCTTGAAAAAGAGATTCCCAAAGAGCATTCATCCTGCTGATCACTTAACGCCAATCAGTTCAATCCCAGGGAGTAGCTTAGAAAAATTACTATAGCGTTTCCGGAATATATGGAGCAGCTGCAGCTGCCGTTTGGGAAGGAGTATGAGTTTGCGCTGGATTTAGCGGGCATGAGTATTACAGTGTACCATGCCGTTATACATGAAAACAACTCAGAAATATGATGAACACCAGCATTAAGGACGCTCAAATGAGCTTCAAAACGAATAAACGTATCAAAGAACGTGTTGAGGCTCTTGCTGTAGCAACAAGAAGAAGTAAAACATTTGTTCTTGAAGAAGCCGTTACTGCTTACCTGGACTATAATGAGTGGCAGATTAAAAGTATTATGGAAGGTATTGAAGATGCCAAAGCAGGCAGGGTAACTCCTATTGAAGATGTTATTGCTGAATGGGAGGGAGAACTTGAAAATTGTCCTGACTGAAGGACGTGCCCCCGTTTATAAGACCACTTCTTCTTGGTATAAATTCTTTTGCTGAGCCAGAAATTCTTCCGGTGTCAGCCTTCCTAAAGAACTGTGCGGTCGGATCGAATTGTAATCCTCCTGCCATTGCC
>CAIVSG010000047.1 GCA_903908555.1 uncultured Chlorobiaceae bacterium
CAGTGTTTTTGGGGATCTTAATCTGAACTGGGATGTCGTTAGAGAGCACTTTGCTCATTTGATGGAGTCACGTGGAATCGAAGGTGTTTATGCTGAGGAAATGGGTGTGCTTCCAGGAATGGAAGAACTCTTTTCGCTCTCATATATCAAGCGTTATAATGAACAGAATGAATACGATCTTCTTGTAGTTGACTGCGCTCCTACCGGAGAAACTCTTCGTCTTCTTTCTCTTCCTGAAACATTCGGATGGTTTATAAAAATGATCCGTAATGTCGAAAAATTTATGGTAAAGCCGGTTATAAGGCCTCTTTCCAAGAAAATCAATAAAATCAATGATTTTGTTGCTCCTGTAGAGGTTTATGACAAGGTTGACAATCTCTTCTCTTCAACAGAGGGGATTATTGATCTGCTGGCCGATAACACTAAAACAACCATGCGTCTTGTGATGAACCCTGAGAAGATGGTTATCAAGGAGTCCATGCGTGCCTTGACCTATCTTAATCTCTATGGTATTACCGTAGACAGGATCACTATTAACCGTGTTATGCCGGACGAGAGTCCTGACCCGTATTTCCAGAAGTGGCGCGCTATTCAGCAGAAGTATATTGATCAGATCACGGACGCCTTTGCTCCTATTCCGATTGCAGAAGTGCCGCTGTTTGATGATGAGGTTGTCGGTTTGCCGATGCTTCGCAGGGTGGGTGAAAAAGTGTATGGCGACCTTAATCCTCTTGATATTTTCTTCTCGGAAAATCCGATTGATATCCAGAAGGTTTCTGACGGGCACTACAAGGTCAGGGTCAGGTTGCCGTTTATGGAAAATATGGGTCTGGAACCGAAGATTCTCAAGCTTGGTGATGATCTTACCATCCGTATCGGTGATTACCAGAAGGTTGTCGTATTACCGATCTTCCTTGCAGGAATGGAATCAACAGGTGCCTCCTATGAAGATAAGTGGCTCAGTATCGATTTTGCCAAGGCGACCTAAATTTCCCTGGCGTTTTCTGTATGCGATTATGCTCTTAAAGAACAATAAAAAACCTGCCTTGCCGGCAGGTTTTTTATTGTCTGATTCTACCTCTTTGTTCAGAGTGTCACAAGATTTGCAACGTCAACGCCATTGACATTTCTTATGCCGTCAAGCAATTCTGTTGTCACAGCTCCATCGACAACAATAGCTGTCATGGCGACTTTTTTCTCTTCATCCCTTGAGAGTGCGATATAGGCGATATTCAAGTTATGCTGCAGCAATAGTTGGGTGACATTTGCAATCACACCAGGCTTGTCGATATTGTTGTAGATAATGATGTTGCCTTCCGGCTTGAATTCTACAAGGAACTGGTCGATCATAACAATCCGCACCTCTTTATCACCAAAGACGGTTCCGCCGATCATTCGTTTTGCCGTTCCATTTTCAAGCTCAACGCGGATAAGGTTGGTATAGTCGGGGTTTTCCTTTTCAAACTTCTGAGAGAGGCTGATACCGCAATCCTTTGCCATCGTGAATGCATTGATATAGTTGGTATCTTTTGACTGGCGGATATCAAGAAAGCCTTTCAGAGCAGCAGCTGAAATAACTTCGTTAAATTTTTGAAGGAATTCACCTGAGGTTCTGATTGTCATTTTGCTCGCATCCTGAGGAGCCATCTGGGCCAGGGTTGCTCCAAGTTTTTCAGCAAGGGTGAGATATGACTGTACACC
>CAIVSG010000048.1 GCA_903908555.1 uncultured Chlorobiaceae bacterium
GTTCTCGCGCCGCCACTGACAGCTATACTTGTGAGTGCTTTGATGTGGTTTCTGCTCGGAGTATACTCAATGCAGGCTGCACTCCTCATCCTCCTTTTCCATATTCTTGCAGGCATTGGAGTACCTCTCTTCAGCACTCTGTTAAGCCGAGGTATACAGGTAGGAATCATGAAGCATAAAACCGTTCAGCAGGTTCTTGCCCTCGATCTCTTTCAGGGGATCGGTGAACTACAGGTGTACGGAAAACTTCCGGAACACCTCGAACATCTGCGCTCTGCAGAAAAAAGCAAACTTGAACTCCAGAGAAAAAATGCCTTGATAGAGGGGATGCACGATTCACTCACCGGGCTTCTTATGAACGCGGCTGTCATATCAATTTTATGGGCACTTATTCCAACCGTTTCAACCGGAGGTGTAAACGGAATTTCACTGGCCGTCATAACGCTGGCCGTAATAGCATCCTTTGAACCATTTCTTCCACTGCCAGCGACCGTTAAACACCTCGAAGCAGACAAACATGCCGGGGAACGCCTTTTTGAAATACTCGATGCAAAGCCGGAAACAGTGGCACCTGCTACCCCACTGCCTTTTCCGTCGAACCATGACATCAGCGTAGAAAATCTCAGTTTCAGGTATCCTGAAAGCAGGTCAACAATACTCGACAGCATATCTTTTTCCATACATCCCGGCCAACACATTGCCCTTGTCGGACCGAGCGGGGCTGGAAAATCAACGTTAACAGCCCTCTTTATGCGGTTCTGGAACTGTTCAAAGGGACAGATTACGCTCGGCGGTCATAACATCAACCTTTTTGACCCGGAAGAACTGCGGCGCAATATTTCACTGGTCTCGCAGCGAACATACCTTTTCGCAGAGACAATCCGCGAAAACCTGATTCTTGCCAAACCTGGAGCGTCGGATGATGAACTGAAAAAAGCGCTGTGTGCGGCAGGCCTCACCCACTTTACCTCAAAACTTGATGATTGGACCGGCCAGCACGGTATGAAACTCAGTGGAGGAGAGAGGCAGCGAATAGCCATTGCACGTATTCTGCTGCAAAATGCTCCTATAATAATACTTGATGAAGCTACAGCAAACCTTGACGGACTGACTGAAAAAGAGGTTACCGAAACCCTTAAGACCATTACTGCCGGCAAAACCCTTATTACCATCACACACCGGTTGAAAGCAATGGAGCACTATGACAACATCCTTGTGCTTGACAAAGGAGCCATAACAGAAAAGGGCCTGCATCATGAACTGATGGAAAAAGACGGACTCTATAAACGAATGTGGTCACTACAGCATGATATGGCAGAGACTCTGATATAAAACCTTCTCCATCCAGAGATCTAACTCAAGGATGTTTTCCAAAATAGTGCAGATGCTCAGTATCAAAGCCCAATGATTTCGCACGTATAACCAAATCATTTAACAGCTTAGGTTCCATTTCAGGATCTTTGGACAAAATCCAGAAATATGCGGGATCACGGCCACACACCATCGCCCAGCGGTAACCAACCTTGTCGATCGCAATGATGTTGTAACTGGCATAAAAAGGGCCGAAAAACGATACCTTCAAAGCTCCTTTGCGGGTATCCCCAACAAAAACACCACGGCCCTCAATAGTTTGCACCTCTCTTTTTTTTCTGTCATACCCTTTATTCAATACCTTCACACTCCCGTCTTCTGCAAGTGTATATAACGCTGATACCTGTTCCAGATCTTTTTCAAATGAGGTATCAATGCGGGCAACTTCATACCATGTGCCCAAAAAACGATCAAGAGAAAAATTATCAACTACCGTAACCCCTCGGGGAATCCCCATACATCCGGCAAGGAGCAGAATTAAGAGCACAAAGAGTTTTTTGATCATGACTTTTCAAGTTTTTATGATACAGAAACAGGATTTCGACAAGCTTCTCCGGGATACTCTATTTCAACTGTTGAGTGATAAAATCCATGATGGTCAACCAGCACTCTGATCTCTTCCTTGAGCTGCATATAGGCTTCAACATCGAGGATAGCATTGAGTTCAAGGTGTGCCGTAAAAACAGAATGCTCGCCATCAAGCGACCATATATGAGCATGATGCACTGCATGAATGTGCTGCAGCTGCTCGATTTCCCGGGTAATAACAGCAAGGTCAAGTTCCGGAGGAACTGCTTGGAGAAAAACAGGCAGCATTGCCCTGAGATTTTTTATGACACCCCCAAGAATATAGAGGGTAATCAAAATAGCAAGAACCGGATCAAGCACAGGAACATCCCAGAAGTACAGAATAACGGCAACCACAAGTACTGCCACCCATCCAAGCACATCTTCCAGTAAATGCAGGGCAACTACCCGGGAATTCATACCCTTGTCTTTTGAGAGTCTTGTCATCGCAAAACCGTTGACACTAACGCCCACAATAGCAAGCAGCATCATACCGCCTGCATCAGGGTGATGCGCCGCAAAAATACGAGGTATCGCTTGGATAAGGATAAAAAGCGAGCTGGTGAGCAGCACCACGGTGCTGATAAGCGCACCTAGAAGAGAGAAGCGTTTATAGCCGTAAGAATATCGCGGGTTGCTTTTGCCAAGTGAGACCTTTTCAAAATACCATGCCTGACCCAAGGCAAACGAATCGCCAAGATCATGGACAGCATTGGCAAGGATTGCCGTACTACCGGTTAAAATTCCTCCAAATATTTCAAGAGTGGCAAATCCCAGATTAAGAAAAAATGCAAGTTTGATGTTGCCTGATGAATGATGGTGATGGTGTCCATGATGGTGGTCATGTGCATCATGCGTACAAGCCCCTGACGTTGTATTACTCATAAAATATGGGCTTATGAAACCCGGTTTATCGTTATTATAACTTAGTGCATTCGGGGTGAGACTCATACTGTTTAAAAACGCCTTGCCGTTTAAACAGTTCAATATTCTCACATAAAAACAGTTTTTCAATCAAATACTACAGTCTTTTTACCATTTACAAGAATTCTGTGTTCAGCATGATAACGAAGAGCCTGGGCAAGAACAAGACGCTCAAGATCGCGCCCTTTGCGTACCAGGTCGTCAAGTGTATCCTTGTGGCTCACCCGTATGATATCCTGAGCAATTATTGGCCCCTGGTCGAGCTGCTCAGTAACATAATGACTCGTCGCACCGATGATCTTCACTCCCCGTTCATAAGCCTGCCGGTAGGGACTGCTGCCTACAAATGCAGGGAGAAAAGAGTGGTGAATATTGATGATTCTATTTTGATAACGGTCAACAAACCGCGGTGAAAGAATCTGCATATATCGGGCAAGCACTATAGTATCAATCTCGTTTTCTTCAAGAAGAGCAACCTCCTGACGTTCGATTGCCTCCTTAATATCCCCGCTGAGAGAAAAAAAATGGAAAGGAATACCATACTGCGCGGCAAGCGGAGCAAGATCAGCATGATTTGATATGATCAACGCAATATCCACGGCAAACTCGCCAATACTGTTCCTCCAGAGAATTTCAAGAAGACAATGATCGTACCGTGAAACAAAAACAGCTATCCGGGTTTTAAGTCCGGTAAACCGGATTTTCCATTCTGCATCAAACTCTTCAGCCAAGGGTCTGAAGGCATCTTCCAGTTCTGATAACGACATTGAATCACTTTCGGGGCTCCAAAGTATCCTTACAAAGAAAATCTTTTCAACAGGATCCACATGCTCATCCAAATCAAGAATATTGCCGCCACATTGATAAATAAAGTTTGAAATACGATAAACAAGACCGGCCCGATCAGGACAAGACAAAAGCAAAATGACATTCCGCAGGCTTTTATCGGGCATAACCGTTCTTTTAGGCTTCATTATTATCATCTTTACTTATATGCATATACGCTGATTCGAAATTTAATGTATTTTTATAATCAATCGATCACTGAGTGAGAAAAAGTATTATTACTGTCATGAACAGACCTGTTACGTCGAGTATGTCCGTTATGGCGGTTATTCTGCTCTGCATCTTCAGCTATATATTTATTGATTTGCGTGTCGCATTATGGTTCCATACTCATAATAACAGATTGTTTAATGATGTGTTCAACGTCATCACAGACTTCGGTGAATCACAATGGTATCTTATTGCCGGTATGCTGCTTTTTGCGGCTTTTCGAAAAGCAAACCCCAGCAGAGCATATTCGGGCCTTTTTCTCTCCCTTTCCGTGGCAGTTTCTGGAGTAGTTGCTGATATTATCAAATATTTAGCGGGGCGAGCAAGGCCGACGATCTATTTCAGTGAACATCTCTATGGATTCAACTGTTTCCATTATGAGTATGAATGGACATCATTTCCCTCCGGTCATGCCGCAACAGCTTGCAGCGCAGCAATGGTCCTTGCCACTCTTTATCCCAGGTGGCGCGTCCTCTTCCTTTCTTCAGGTGCACTGATTGCATTCAGCCGTATTCTCCTTACAAAGCACTATATCAGCGATGTTATTGCCGGTTCATTGTTAGGGATAGTCTCTTCAATTCTGCTCTATAACCTGTATTTCAAAACAAAACTTGATGTCTCAGCATCCCGGAAAATCTGAAACCGCCTGGTTTCTGGCTTCACTCGGAGTTCTTATCCTCACCAGTTTCTTTTTAGGTCTAGGATCCTCACCGCTCTTTGATGTTGACGAAGGGGCTTTCAGTGAGGCGACACGGGAAATGATGATCAGTAAAAATTATTTGACAACCTATCTGAATGGTGCTCCCCGGTTTGATAAACCAATTCTTATTTACTGGTTTCAGTTGCTCTCGGTCAAGCTTTTCGGCATCAATGAGTTTGCATTCAGACTCCCCTCGGCCTTGGCCGGAACAGTCTGGGCAACGTCGATTTTTCTTTTTGTAAGAAAAGAAGCCGGCAACCGGCAGGCATTTCTTGCATCAGCAATGATGGTGCTGTCGCTGCAGGTACTTGTAATTGCTAAAGCAGCCATAGCCGATGGATTGCTGAACTGCCTCCTTGCCATAACAATGTTTTCCCTGCTCGACCATTTCAAAACAGGCTCAAAACGTTCACTCTATCTTACATTTGCAACCGCAGGCTTCGGGATGCTTACCAAGGGGCCGATAGCTATACTTATACCCGCTGCCGTTTCTTTTTTGTTCGCCATTGAAGAGGGATCATTTAAAAAATGGATCCGGATGATCTTTAATCCTGTTGGAGTATTGCTTTTTCTCAGCATTGCACTTCCCTGGTATCTGCTTGAATACAGGGATCAGGGTATGGCTTTTATTGAAGGCTTTTTCTTAAAACACAACCTGAGCCGTTTCAGCACATCTTTTGAGGAGCACTCAGGGTCAATGTTCTATTACATTCCTGTTCTTATTGTCGGAATGATGCCGTTTACAGGCCTTCTCTTTACTGTTATTTTAAATATAAAAACGTTACTTCGCGACCATACGAACCGATTTCTGTTGATCTGGTTTGTCTTTGTTTTTGTATTTTTTTCCCTTTCCGGCACAAAACTGCCGCACTATATCATCTACGGTTATACGCCCCTGTTCATTCTCATGGCCAGAGCACTGCCACTCAGCAAGCATTCTGAACGTTTTGCCGCATTACCTTTACTTTTCCTTGCTCTCTTTGCCAGCCTCCCTTATCTCCTGCCGATTGCGTTGCAGAAAATTGATGATGACTTTATCAAAGCAATCATAACCGGGGGAATCGAACTTACAGGGCAGCATCATACTCTTATCATTATGGCCACAATAATCTGTATCGCAGCCATTCAATTTATACCTCGTTTTTCCGCTGCCGGCAAACTGATCGCAACAGGAGTGGCATTTGCTCTTCTCATCAATATCTACCTCATGCCCCTTGCGGGAAATCTGCTACAGAGACCAGTGAAAGAAGCCGCCCTCCTCGCTAAAAAAGGGGGTTATAAGACCGTGATGTGGGAAGTCTATAACCCCTCTTATTTTGTATATTCAGAATCACTTGCTGAATTACGTACCCCAAAGCAGGGCGAAATTGTGTTGACAACAGTCAAAGGACTCAAAAAGCTTCAAAATACTACCTTGCTTTATAGTAAATATGGTATTGTGCTGGCAAAACTGAAACTATGAAACAACTATCATGAAGCTTTCAGTCGTCATACCGGTCATGAATGAGACTGAAAACATCAAACCATTGCTTACTGCTCTCGCATCGTCACTCACGGCTGTTGAGCATGAAATTGTTCTGGTTGACGATGGCTCTACAGATTCCACAGTAGCTGAAATTCAGGCTAATGCGACACCCAACTTACATCTGGTTGTACTGAACAAGAATTACGGTCAGTCAACCGCAATGGCTGCCGGTATTGATTATGCACAAGGCGAGCTGATAGCCACCATAGATGGCGATCTGCAGAATGACCCGTCGGATATTCCGATGATGATGCAATACCTTTATGACCACGATCTTGATGTTGTGGCAGGGAGACGGGCAGAGCGACAGGATGGCGTTATTCTGAGAAAAATTCCCAGCAGTATAGCCAATATCATCATTAGAAAATTAACCAATGTAAACATCCACGACTTTGGATGTACCCTAAAGGTATTCAAAAAGGATGTTGCGAAAAATCTTGGGCTTTACGGCGAACTTCACCGTTTTATCCCTGTACTTGTGCAACTCTATGGCGCAAGAATGGGAGAGGTCGATGTTCAGCATCACGCCCGGAAATTTGGAACATCGAAATATGGCATTGGTCGTACTATCAAAGTGATGAGTGACCTGTTATTCATGGTTTTTTTCCAGAAATACAGTCAGAAACCAATGCATCTTTTCGGAAGCCTTGGATTTTTCTCTTTGTTTATAGGAGTAGCCCTCAACCTTTATCTTCTCGTCGTAAAAATTTCAGGCCAGGATATCGGAGGCCGTCCACTGCTCACGTTAGGCATCATTATGACTTTTATCGGCATTCAGCTCATTACCACCGGCTTCATTGCTGAATTTATCATGCGGACCTATTACGAGTCGCAAAATAAGAAACCCTATATCGTTAAAAAGATCGTTGGCAAACACTAATACAGGCCTGAAAAAGCTGATCAAGCCACTTCTCCAGCTTTTTGTCACCGTTCTGGCCCTTTACCTGGTTCTAAAAAAAACCGACATAACAAAACTTGCCGGAATCATCCAGGGGGCTAACCTTTGGTACCTTCTGCTTGCCCTATTGTTTTTCAATATTTCCAAAATCTTCAATGCGATTCGCCTGAACCGCTTCTTCAAAGCTATAGGTATTGAGCTGTCGGGGATCTACAATCTCAAGCTCTACTATCTCGGGATGTTCTATAATCTATTCCTTCCGGGGGGTGTCGGGGGAGATGGTTATAAAATATATGTACTGCAGAAAAACCATGACCTGAAAATGATCAATGTTTTTCATGCTGTATTGTGGGATAGAATCTGCGGAATCTTTGCGCTTGCGTTTCTTGTGATTGTACTCCTACTGCCAAGCAGCTTCGCCTTGAAATTTCCCCACCTGATACTCTATTCATGGGTTTTGCTCGGAGCAATCTACCCCTGTGCATATCTCTTGAACAAACTGTTCTATAAGCAGTTCATCGGTGTGTTCACCATCACTGCAATTGAATCAATGCTGGTTCAGGTAACCCAGGTTATTTCCGTGTTTTTCATACTCAAAGCAATGTCGCATCATGCCAACATAATCGACTATCTGGCGATTTTTCTGATATCAACAATAGCCACCATTATCCCGATCACCATCGGAGGAGCCGGCGCGAGAGAAATAACCTTCCTTTATCTTCTGGGATCAATACAGCTCGAAACAAGTATCGGCGTGGCACTGTCGCTGATATTCTTTGCCATTTCAGCTCTCTCATCACTTGCCGGTATTATGACCAGGATCAGTCATGAAAAGAAAATGCCGGAGCCGGATACAATGCCATAAAGAAGCAGCAGTCCTCAGGCTTTTTATCCCTTTCTGAGTTCAAGATCCCTTAGTTTTATCTGCCACTGCTCTTTATTATTCCACACCCGTTTTTCAACTGAGTAGACCATGGAAAATACCGGATGGGACTTTGCAGTGAGTTCTGTATAGATATCGGGACGATCAAAACCTATAACCTCGAAGGTTCTGCCATTTTTATCCCTGACAAAAAACTTCACATGTCGCTGGCGAAGAAGTTGTGGACGACCGAAAAGAGCAAGTTCCTCAGAAAGAAACAGCGGTTCGCGGTTACCATGTCCGTAAGGAGAAAACTGCTCAAGCACATTGATAAAATTAGCCTTGATATCTGCCAGAGCAAGTTTTGAATCAACTATAAGCTCTTTCTGACGTTGTCCGATTGAAAGAAGATTGCTGCAGACTTCATTAAACCTTTTGCGGAATCCTGCAAAATTCTCAGGCAGAAGAGTAATTCCCGCCGCCTGCTGGTGCCCTCCGAACTGTTCAAGATACTCACTGCACTCCTGTAGAGCCTCATAAATGTTGAACCCCTCAACACTCCGGACAGAGCCCTTGATGAGGCCATTCATTCCCCCAAGAATTACCGTAGGCAAATAATGCTTCTCAATCATTTTTGAAGCCACGATTCCAAGAACGCCAAGATGCCACGATTCATCATAGAGAACAATTGAAGAACAATATGATGCGAAATGACCTGCAAGCATTTTTTCAGCCTTCACCATAATATCGGCGTCAGTTTCCCGACGAAGTGTATTCATGCGATCAAGCTCGAGTGCATGCTGTTCGGAATCTTGTAACGAATCCGAAAGCAGCCATTCAACGGCAAGATGAGCAGAGTGCATTCGTCCTGCAGCATTGATACGGGGAGCAATCCCAAATGCAATATGAAACATGCCTAGCTCTGCCGGAGCAACCTTCATGAGTGAAAACATCACCATCAAGGAGCGCCTTGGATTTATTCTCATTCGCCGCAACCCCTCACGAACAAAGGTCCTGTTTTCATTTTCCAGGACAACCATATCAGCCGCTGTAGCAATTGCAACAAAATCAAGATATTTCAGCCAGCTTTCCTGATCACTATGTAAATGCTCAGCAATTGCATGAATAAACTTGAATGCCACACCGCAACCGCATAACTCCCTGAAAGGATAGGTGGAACCCGGAACCTTCGGATTTAAAATGGCATACGCAGGAGGCAGGTCTTCGGGTTCATGATGGTCGCAAACAATCACATCAATTCCATAACCGCCACAGCGGCGTATTTCTTCATTCTCCCTTATTCCGCAATCAACGGTAATGATAAGTGAGACACCTCGCTCAACAGCCGAATCGATGCCTTCCGACGATAACCCGTAACCTTCTGTAAAACGATCATTGATATAATAGGAAACAGCGGCACCCTGTTCTTTCAGAAAAAGATAAAGAAGAGCAGTCCCTGTTGTGCCATCAACATCATAATCGCCATAAAGCATTATTTTTTCATGCCCGCTTATCGCGCGACACAAACGATCAACAGCTTTCTGCATATCCTGTAAAAGAAACGGGGATGGAATATCTTCTATCGAGGACCGGAAAAATTCCTTTGCATCATCAAAGGTCTGAATACCGCGGTTAAAGAGTGCTCTGGAAACAGGCAATGAGACATTGATTGCCTCAGAAAGCGCCAGAACAGCCGTGTCATCAGGGGAGAGAATATTCCAGCGGTATCGTTTCATGAAAATGGAGAGGAGGAGTAATGAAAAATGTCAATGTATATAACACTTCGGCCTTTCTTAACAAAAACAGGACACTCAACTGAGCTCTGAATAGGAAAGAAAACCTGAAAAAGTTATACCTTTAGAGTATAAGTAAACCGCAGAGCAGGACAATCATACACTAACAATCAGAACCACTGAGTATGAGTAATTTGATTACTATTGAACGCCACATCCTCGAACAACAGAAGTATTTTCCGGACGCAAGCGGAGAACTTACCGACCTTCTGAACGATGTTGCTTTTGCCGCAAAACTTGTAAGACGTGAAGTAGTCCGAGCAGGCCTGGTAGACATTCTCGGGTTCACAGGCAACGTTAATGTTCAGGGTGAAGAGGTAAAAAAACTTGATCTTTTCGCCAATGAAAAAATTATCTCCGCCATCGGCCAGCATGGACGGTTTGCTGTAATGGGTTCGGAGGAAAACGAAGGCATTATTATCCCGCCGAAAAATGAGACCGGCAGCTATGCCCTTCTCTTTGATCCGCTTGATGGCTCGTCAAATATCGACGTCAATGTAAGCGTCGGAACAATCTTCTCAATCTATAAGCTCAAAGGAAATGATCCCTGCAAAGCAAGCATAAACGACTGCTTGCAGAAAGGATCTGAACAGGTAGCGGCAGGGTATGTCATTTACGGTTCATCGGTCGTCATGGTCTATACCACCGGCCACGGGGTACACGGGTTTACCTACGACCCTACCATTGGCGAGTTTCTCCTTTCGCATGAAAACATCACCACTCCGAAAAGCGGTAAATATTACTCCATCAACGAAGGCTCTTATGCTCAATTCAACGATGGAACAAAAAAGTATCTCGACTATATCAAAGAGGAAGACCCTGCAACAGGACGACCATACAGCACCCGTTACATCGGTTCTCTGGTAGCGGACTTCCACCGCAACCTCTTAACCGGTGGAGTGTTTGTTTACCCCCCGACAACAAAACACCTCAGCGGAAAACTCAGGCTCATGTATGAAGCCAATCCTCTCGCATTTATCTGCGAACAGGCAGGCGGACGGGCAACAAATGGAAGAAGCCGTATCCTTGATATTCAACCAGCCGAACTGCATCAGCGTACACCGCTTTATATCGGAAGTACCGATGATGTTATTGTCGCAGAAGAATTTGAACAGGGGCTGCGATAACAAAAGAGGCTTAAACACGATAATGAACTGTAACAAAAAAGCCCCCGTCAAGGAGGCTTTTTTGTTAGAACCTGTACTTTTACATCACTCCACGATCAAATTCAGGATAAAATATCCTTTCGATCCCAACTGTTTTTCCTGTTGCAAGGTCAAGCGACAAGACTACACCGGAAAAATGCACATCATCTTCGGCACACTCATATTTGTGCGGTGTCTGATAGAGCATCCTGTCAGTTGCAGACTTGATCTGCATGCCAATAACTGAATTATGCGGTCCCGTCATTCCCGCATCCGTGCAATACCCGGTGCCTTTAGGCAGAATACGTTCATCAGAGGTTGGAACATGAGTATGAGTGCCGATAACTGCCGACACCCTGCCATCCAGATACCAGCCAAGGGCAATCTTTTCAGCCGTAGCCTCAGCATGAATGTCTACAAATATTAATCGGACATTCTCCTTGACCTGCTCTTTAATCTGCTTGATCACCCAGTCCGCCGTTCTAAACGGGCAATCAATTGAGTACATAAAGGTTCTGCCCTGAAGGTTGACAACAGCAATATCACCCAGTCCATTCGGAAGTTTGTATACCCCATACCCTTTGCCGTAGGTACCTTTTGGATAGTTCAAAGGACGCAACACCTGACTATGAGTCTTCAGCGTATCAAAAAAGTTAAAATTGCTCCAGGTATGGTTTCCACCGGTCACAACATTAACACCAGCCTCAAGAAGCTGATTCAATGCGTCAAGACTCATCCCCTTCCCATGATGCGCATTCTCACCATTACAGATCACAAAATCAACATTGTACTTGCTGATAAAACTCTTCAGCATCTTTCCAACCATCTGCAACCCCGGAGTA
>CAIVSG010000049.1 GCA_903908555.1 uncultured Chlorobiaceae bacterium
CTTTGTCAATGGTGTTTTCCAGTCCTAACTTGAACAGTTCAAGGTTTTCTCCAGTAAGTACTGCTGCCCAATTCTGCCTGTCAGCATGCATCGGGGCCACCGGGTACAATCCGGCATCCAGCATCTGCACAAGAAGTTTTTCGTACATGAATCGCAGCACTCCAACAGCCTGCTTATTGCTTACTTTGTGCTCTCCCCCCCTAACCCTCGCGGCGTTTTCACTGTTTCTGGAGAGGTCGAACTCAGTCAGTCTGCCTCTGAAATCAACAAGCTCGAGATAACAACTCTGTTTTTTTTCGACCTTTTGAAGCAGCTCCTTCTGCATAAGGAGAAAACCAGCCGTACCTGCAATAACAATCAGAATGCTGATGGTCCCGGTAAAAATAATGGCCTGTAAAGAGGATATTTTTTTAATTGAGCGCAGAACATCCATAGAATTATTTTAAAATAATAGTCCGTTCGAACGCCCTGTATGGGGCGAGAGAGCTTTTTTCAAATGCTTTCTGCCCTTTTGTGCTTAGCCAGGAGCCGAATCCTGCAGCAAGAGCATCCCCAGCATAATATACATAGTAAACAGTCGTAACAAGCGGATAGCTGCCTTCGAAAATATTTTGCTGTGTAGGCTCGCTTGGCGATGATCCGTCGGCCTCTTTATAAAGAGGAATGACTTTGACATCCTTTTGACCATTCCCGCCCTTAAGCACGCCGTCGAGCGATGAGCGAAAAAGCAGCCCGATTGCCTTGTTATCGGTGGAAACCCTGTTGATAAGCTCAGTTTCGCTGCTGCAGCTGCCGGCTCTAATCTCTTTTTTAGGCATTCCCGCAGCTGCTGCAAAAACTGACTGAAGCCGATAATCATCTGCTGTTACAAGAGGAGTCACTCCACTGCTCTCTTTTCCTGAAAAAAGAGATTTGAGCTCAAGCAGTGAGAGCTTGCTGAGAGGATTCGTACGATTGACAATACAGACAATGGCATCACGGGCGACCGGTTCACGGCGAAGAGGATGATGCATGGTAGCAAACAGGGAATCCTCAACAGCCTCAGGCTCACCGCTGATCAATGCGGCACGGACATTACGATCAAGAAGCTGTGGGATGGTCTTATCCGAACCGGAAGAGTGGAGTTTGATGACTGCATCCGGATAATAACGGGTAAAGGTCTCAATCTGACTGGAAGCGATATCCCGAAGCTGCCGGTCGACAGCAAGTGTCATCTGTCCACTCCGGGCACTATCACCACCCTTCCGTTGCGCACAATTCATCAAAAAAAACATGGAAAGAAGAAGCAGTAGCGAATTGATGACCTTGATGGGATTTTTCTGATATGCTTGATTATTCATAGTAATCCATATTCAAGAATTAGAGTAAAGAGCAGGGTCGGGACTCAACAGCTAAGATACCAAGAAAAAAGATGTTGCCATTAAAAACTACAGGTATGTCACTATTGTGAAAAAAATTATTTCTCTCCTTGAAAATCCACAAAAAAAGCTTATTATTTTCACTGAATTGAATATTTATTCATAAGGTAAAGAAAAGAAGTTAGGGCATCCTTTTTTTACGCTTGACTGACTCGAATCTCTATAACATGATTCGGGTTATTTCCGTTTTCAATGAATTTTTTTTTCATAGCATATTTTTGACATGACCGATTCTATTGTTGTTGGGAGTACAAAAAAGTATTCAGTATCAATCATTGGTGCTTCCGGCTATTCCGGCGCTGAACTGACGAGGCTGCTCCTTCATCATCCGCTGGTTAAGCTTAATGAGTTGTATGCTTTTTCTCAGGTAGGCACCTCTGTTGCAGAGTTATACCCCGCACTTTCCTGCGACAAGGTTTACAAGCCTTATGGGGGAGAAACAGAGAGTGATATCTATTTTCTTGCACTCCCCCATGGTGAGGCACTGAAGCTTGTTCCTGCTCTTTTGCAGGCAGGCAAAACCGTCATCGACCTTTCAGGTGATTTCAGGCTGAAAAGCGTGATTGAACATAAGCAATTCTATAACCAGGTTAAATCACCTGAGGCTGTGTTGACCTACGGCATGCCTGAGCTCTTCGCTGACCAGATTAAGCAATCAAAAGCAATCAGTAACCCGGGTTGTTTTGCTACCAGCATTATTCTCGGTGTTGCCCCCCTTTTTCTCGGCAGTGACACTTCCTTAAAGGTCAATGCAATTAATTGCACCTCCACTTCCGGTATTTCCGGAGCCGGACGCAGCGCTAAAACAGAGTTGTCGTTTTCTGAAATGAGTGAAAACCTGAGAGCATACAAGGTTGGTGTCCATCAGCACACGCCGGAAATCATGCAGGCTTTGGGCACTTCCGCCACAAGCCCTTCGTTCGAATTTACTTTTACGCCCATGATCGGGGCTCTGGTGAGAGGCATATACAGTATTCTTAATGTACAGCTCGACAATCCTGCAGAATCAGAAAAAATAATAGCACTTTACAATAAGTTCTACAGGGATGCTCCTTTTGTGAGGGTTCGCGAAAGCATGACCGAAGTCAGGCATGTCTCTCGAACAAATCTGTGCGATATCCATATTGCTCATGCCTCCCGAAGCGGATCGCTTGTCATTGTAACGGCAATTGATAACCTTCTGAAGGGAGCTGCCGGTCAGGCGGTGCAGAACATGAATATCATGCTCGGCTTTGATGAAACCACCGGACTGGTATAATCATTTTCATAATAACTTAACGCTTCATACTGCATTGGAGAAACTCAACAAAGGGCTTAAAGTCATCCATGAGCTTTCTGCCGTAACAATCTGGCCATCACCAGTCACCCCTATGGCCGCTCAATCGGACGGAACACATGGATTCTGGCCAAAAGGATTTTCGTCGGGCGCTGTCGGTGCCGATATTAAATACAGCAACCGCAAAGACCTGATGCTGCTCACTACAGATACATCAAGCAGCGCTGCCGCACTCTTTACTACAAACCTCTGCTGCGCAGCTCCTGTAGTGCTCTCACGCGAGCATCTCCTGGTATCGTCTTCGTCCGTGCGCGCAATCGTCTGCAACAGCGGTAATGCAAATGCTGCTACCGGCGTTCAGGGAATGGATGATGCCCGGGCAATGGCTGAGACTGTAGCCAGTGAGCTTTCGATTAAACCTGAAGAGGTGCTGGTTGCTTCAACAGGGGTTATCGGTCAGCTTCTGCCAATGGAGAAAGTTCTGGCTGGAATTGCAGACCTCCCCTCAAGCCTGCAGCATGACTCTGTTATTGAGACAGCTCGTGCCATTATGACCACGGATACTTTTCCGAAGTTTTTCGCGCTGGATGTAAAGCTTTCAAAAGGAAATGTCCGTCTGAGCGGTATAGCCAAAGGCTCCGGGATGATTTGCCCTGACATGGCCACCATGCTTGCTTTTATTGCCACTGATGCTGCCATAGCCCCCTCTCTCCTCCAGGAAGCGCTCCGGCTGGCAAACAGCAGCAGCTTCAACGCCATTACAGTCGATGGAGATACAAGCACGAACGATATGGTGGCTATCCTCGCAAGCGGCACGGGCCCTCTAGTCGCCTCTGACAGCGAGGATTACAGGTTATTTGCTGAAGCCCTGGAAGCCTTGATGACCTTTCTTGCAAAGCTTATTGTCATTGATGGGGAGGGTGCATCAAAACTTGTTGAGGTCATTGTTCTTGGGGCTGCTGACGACCGTGACGCAGAACTTGCTGCCAGGACTATCGCCCAGTCGAGCCTGGTTAAAACCGCCATTCACGGCGAAGATGCAAACTGGGGAAGAGTTGTTGCCGCGGCAGGTCGTTCTGGTGCAGTTTTCAATCAGGATGAGCTAGAGCTCTCTTTCGATGACCTTGTTGTTCTTAAACCATGCTTTATTGCCGACTTCTCCGAAGAGGCTGCGGCTGCAATCCTGGCGAAAAGCTCCTATACCATCACGCTTCGCCTTGGCAGCGGACCGGGAAGTGCAAGGATATGGACCTGCGACTTGAGCAAGGAATATGTCGATATAAACGGAAGCTACAGAAGCTGAAACTTTCTTTAATCAATAAGAGATGATTTCGTGGAATGGAACATTTAAAGTGTCGTGAACATAATTCGGTAAGGAAGGCTCCTCAGGCAGCTATCGGACAGGTACTCATTGAGGCGCTGCCCTACATCCGCAAGTTCGAAGGAACTACCTTTGTTATCAAATATGGCGGTTCTGCCATGAAGGATGCCTGCCTCAAAAACACGTTTGCACAAAATGTGACGTTGTTGCGCAAGGTCGGCATCAACGTTGTTCTGGTGCACGGAGGCGGAGACGCCATAACGAGGACTGCAGAGAAACTTGGCCTCAACTCGCGCTTTGTTCAAGGCAGGCGAGTGACTGACAAGGAGATGATTTCCGTTATTCAGATGACCCTTGCCGGTAAAGTAAACCAGGATATTGTTCAACTGATAAGCGAGCATGGCGGCAAAGCTGTCGGCGTTACCGGCCTTGATGCTGATACCATACGAGCGGTTGCACATCAGAATGCTGAAACGCTTGGTCTTGTTGGAGAGGTGGAACAGATCAATACAGGCTATATCGACCTACTCTGCCACGCAGGACTCATTCCTGTAATCGCACCGATAGGATTTGATGAAAAGGGTAATATTTATAATATCAATGCCGATGATGCAGCAAGCAGTATTGCCATCGCCTTAAAAGCTGAAAAGCTTATTTACGTCAGCGATGTTGAAGGGATACATGTAGGCGACAGGATTCTAAAAACCATCTGCAAGGCTGAAGCTGCTGACTTTATTGAACAGGGTATTATTTCTGGCGGAATGATTCCGAAAGTGCTTTCAGCATTCAACACGCTTGATGGCGGAGTCGGAAAAATTCATCTTATAGACGGAAAATCAACACATTCACTCTTGCTTGAAATATTCACTCACGAAGGGGTCGGCACCCAGTTTATTGCAGAGCAGGACTAAGTATTCAATCCTCAAAAAGCTATTGGAATGGAAGAGGTTCAAATAAAACAAGAGTTAGGAAAACGTGATTTTCTCGGGTTTTCCAATCTGGACGGCGGGAAAATTATTGAGTTGTTCGATTATTCCCTGTTTATCAAGAAAAAAAGAAAGGAGGGGGCTTCCGGCTTTCTGCCGCTTCGCGATAAAACAGTAGCCATGATTTTCAGCAAACCCTCATTAAGAACAAGGGTTTCATTTGAACTTGGCATTCATGAGCTGGGTGGCTATTCCATTACCCTTGATGGTCAATCAATCGGCCTTGGCTCTCGTGAATCTGTGGGGGATGTCGCCAAACTTCTGTCACGCTATAACAGTGCCATTGTTGCCAGACTGCATGAGCATGCAATTATTGAGGGGATGGCAAAGCACGCATCGATCCCTGTTGTCAATGCATTGACCGATCTGTCGCATCCATGCCAGGTCCTTGCCGATGCCTTTACTCTTTACGAGCGATCATTATGGAACGATACCGTAAAGATTGTGTTTGTAGGTGACGGTAATAATGTAGCCAATTCATGGATTGAACTGGCAGGAGTGCTTCCCTTCCATTTTGTTCTTGCCTGTCCTGAAGGCTATACACCGAATCAGGGCCTGCTTGATGCCGCCAGGGAAAAAGGAATCAGCAAAATCGAGATTCTGCACGACCCTGTTGCAGCAGCTACTGATGCCGATGTGCTCTATACTGATGTATGGACAAGTATGGGCCAGGAGGAAGAAAAAGAGGCCCGCCTCAGAATCTTCGCCCCCTTTCAGATCAACAGCTCCCTGCTCGCCAAAGCAAAGCCGACGGCGGTGGTCATGCACTGCATGCCTGCTCACCGTGGTGAGGAAATAAGCACAGAGGTCATGGATGGGCCACAATCCATTATTCTTGATCAGGCTGAAAACCGGCTTCATGTGCAGAAAGCACTTCTGGTCAAGCTGTTGAACCATGATGAGTACAGAAAATTTCATCTGACCCATCGGTTGCTGAATGCTTCTAAAAAAATCAGGTACTGAACAAGGAAGTAAGAATGAACAAGCGTGCTCGGCAGTTGAAGATCAGGGATATCTTGCAACAGAATAGTGTTGGAAATCAGCATGACCTTCTGCAACTTCTGGGTGACTCAGGAATGAAAGTTGCGCAGGCGACCCTTTCACGCGACTGTGCAGAGCTTGGAATTATCCGGTCGAAAACGGACGGAAATTACAGGCTGCGCTCTCCTGATGATAACGCCGGCAGTATTATACAAGGCCTGGTCGGCATTGAGGTCCTTGCTGTTAATTCAAATGAAACCGTGGTGATTATCAAGACTCTCCCTGGAAGAGCTCACGGTGTAGGTTCCTATCTTGACCAGCTGAGAAGTCCCCTGATTCTCGGAACTATCGCAGGAGATGATACGGTGTTGCTCATTCCAACTTCAGTAGAGAATATTCCGGCTTTGAAATCATATATTCATAAAAATCTTTCCAAAAACTGATAATTCACAAAACAACAATGAGCAAGGAAAAAATTGCAATAGCCTATTCCGGTGGACTTGATACCTCTATCATGATCAAGTGGCTGAAAGACAAGTATGATGCCGACATCGTTGCCGTTACCGGTAATCTCGGCCAGCAGAAAGAGATTGAAAACCTTGAGTCGAAGGCCCTTTCGACCGGTGCTTCGAAATTCCATTTTCTTGACCTGCGCAAAGAATTTGTTGAAGAGTATATCTGGCGCGCACTCAAAGCCGGAGCACTCTATGAAGATGTTTATCCGCTTGCAACGGCACTTGGACGTCCCCTGATTGCAAAAGCTATTGTCGATGCCGCTATCGCGGAAGGATGCACCATGCTTGCTCACGGTTGCACGGGTAAAGGCAATGACCAGGTGCGCTTTGAAGTGACCTTCGCTTCACTTGCCCCGCATCTCAAGGTACTGGCTCCCCTGCGTGAATGGGAGTTCACCTCAAGAGAAGCTGAAATTGCCTATGCAAATGAACACAACATTGCGGTATCTGCCACAAAAAAGAGCCCTTACTCCATTGACGAAAATATCTGGGGAATCAGTATCGAGTGCGGTGTCCTTGAAGATCCAATGGTTGCGCCACCTGAAGATGCCTATCAGATAACCACATCACCTGAGAATGCTCCAAACACTCCGGCTGTTGTCGATATCGAGTTTGAAAAAGGTATTCCAGTTTCCCTGGACGGCAAAAAATTAAGCGGTCTCGACCTTATCATCCGTCTTAATGAAATCGGTGCCGCAAATGGTATTGGACGACTTGACATGATCGAAAACCGTGTTGTCGGCATCAAATCGCGTGAAATCTATGAAGCACCGGCAGCAACGATCCTTCACTTTGCTCACCGTGAACTGGAACGCCTTACCCTTGAAAAATCAGTCTTCCAGTACAAAAAGAATATCAGCCAGGATTATGCCAACCTTATTTACAACGGCACCTGGTTTTCTCCAATGAGGGTGGCTCTTGACGCCTTTGTGAATGAAACACAGAACCCTGTTACAGGTCTTGTACGTCTGAAGCTCTATAAAGGCGGGGTTTCTCTTCTTGGAAGAAATTCACCGTACTCGCTTTATAACGAAGAGCTGGCTACCTACACAGAAGCCGATACCTTTAACCATAAGGCGGCTGCCGGCTTTATTCATCTCTATGGCCTTGGTCTGAAAACATTCAGCGAGGTCCATCAGGGAAAATAGGAGTATCATTCAGAGTATCGCGCAGGTACCTATTCAATCAGGCCTGCGCATATTCTGAAAATTTATACAGAAGCATTATGGACCTTTCAGGACGAGCTGCAAGGCTTTTTGGTCACTCTCCAGCCCTGAGAATAAGAGAGAAAACCTTCTCTTTTGAAGAGTACAATAACGAGGCTATTCGTATTGCAAACCTCCTTTACCAGAAAGGGCTTGGTGCAGGCGATATTGTCGCTCTGGTTTCGCCAAATACGCCAGAAATGGCAATCCTTTTAGCCGGGATTCTGAAAGCAGGAATGATTGCTGCACCGCTCAATAACCGATTCCCTCTTCCCCTTCTGAAAGCCACGCTTGATAAACTTAGCCCTCAACTGGTACTGACTGATATCCTGCAGCACGTTTCGCTCTCTCGGATCAAAACCGAAACGGTTCATTCGATTATTGATTATGCCGAAGGCTGCCCTATCGAACTGGATTTTGAGTTGCCTGAAGCAATGGATCGCCCGGCAAGCATTATCCACACTTCCGCAAGCACTGGAGAAGCCAAAGCCGCTGTTCACAGTGTAGCAAATCACTGGTACAGTGCACTTGGTTCAAATGAAAACATCCCTTTCGGCCCTGGTGATTGCTGGCTGCTTTCGCTCCCCCTTTACCATATCGGCGGGTATGCCATACTCTTCCGCTCACTCATTTCAGGCGGTGCCGTTGCTGTCGGGCAACCTGATGACAGCATCGCATGCTCCATGGAAAAATTTCCTGTGACGCACCTTTCCTTAGTGCCGACACAACTCTACAGGCTGCTTAACGACACCAAAACCACTGAGCAGTTGCGCCGTCTTAAAGCTGTTCTCCTTGGAGGAAGTCCAGCTCCGAAATCCCTGATTGACCATGCCATCCGGCACCATATTCCTCTCTACCTGAGCTACGGCTCAACAGAAATGAGTACCCAGATCACTACATCTCCAGGCCCGATAAGCCGCCTTACGAATAGCAGTGGAAAGCTCCTGCCCTACAGGGATATCATGGTTGCAGAAAATGGCGAACTTCTCGTCAAAGGGCCATGTCTTTTTCAGGGCTACCTCGGCGAAGGAGTCATTCAGCCTCAAACTGACAGTGACGGATGGTTCCATACTGCTGATATCGGTTATGTAGATGATGATGGTACAGTTACTGTGCTTGGGCGGATGGATAATATGTTTATCTCCGGAGGCGAAAACATACACCCTGAAGAGATAGAGAAAGCTCTGATGATGATTGATGGAATTCAGTCAGCAGTGGTTGTACCGGTTCCCGATCGTGAGTACGGCAAACGTCCAGCCGCATTTATCCAGACAGCAAACAATAACACCCCGGATAACGACACCATTACTCATGCGATGAATGCTGCTCTTGGTAAGCTTAAGACACCAGTTGGCTATTATCGAGTAAGTGAGTGGTCCACGTTGCCCGGATCACAAAAAATCGACCGGGCCACCTACAGAAAGAGAGGTGAACAACACGATATGCATCTCCCCTAGCGTTCTTATAAGTTCAAGCAATTCGAACCAGATTGATATGCGGGTGGTGCTTGTGTCAGGTCACTTTCTTTCTTGTGCTATGAAAAAATACCATCCCAACGTCTTTGACTTCTGGAAAATTGAACTCATCTTCTTGCCATGAAGCGAATAGTTAAAAATACCCTCATCCTGTTTCATACTGGCTTTAAAACTTTCAGCAAGCTTTTCGTCCCCGACATTTTCCACCATTTTGAACACACGCTCTAAATATCTGTGCAAAACAATTTTAGTATCTGTATCAAGGGCATAAAAATATGCTTTTTCCGGCAACATCATTTTCGATTCAATAAGTGCTGCCAATAAATGAACTTTTACAGATACACCAATAACCGCGACAACTTTTCCATTCTCAATCACCGGACTGGCAACAACCACAAAGCGTTGATTGGTTGAGCGGCTGATCACAAGGTCGCCTAAAACATCCTGTCCTGCGAGAAGTCTTGAGAAGTAGGGACGACCCATCAGACTCTGTTCGGTTAATCCTCCGGATTCAACTGAGTAATAACTGCCATCCGGGAGCGCAAACCATACTGTTGGCCCGGTAGGAAGATCTTTACTGAGGCGATCAAGCAGGGGTTTAACTGTTTCCCACTTAGCCGACCTGGCTTCTGAAGTTTGTGCAATTACACTTACAGTGCGTAACACACCAGCTAAATGATCTTCAACCAGCCCCTTGTATGCGCCTAAGGCGACCTGAGGGTCTATGTGGAGGTTAGTGGATTTTGCATCAGCCTGACAAAAAGAAAAAATAATAAGGATTACTGACACAACAAGAGTAAGAAACTTTGTCATGCTCAATCTCCGTTTAAGTTATTCAAATGTACATTGAACAAGTGTCACTGCACCGATTTATCCCTTATCGGGCTAACAAGCGGGTGTTAGAGAGATGAACTCTCAATATGAATTGAGACGGATAAGTGCTCACAATCAGCAAATCAAATATATATATTTCTTCACATAGAATCCTTCAAATAAGGAGAAGAACAAAAAGAAATTCATGAAGTTCGACCTCCGTTTTAAAACATAAGAACAATATGTAAGGCTGCGTACCTTGCACGTTTTGTTGTAGATAAAACTTGACCGGAGAGCCGTTTAGCTCAGAATCAGTTCACGCATTTTTTCGAGCAGCTCGCTTTTACTAATGGGTTTAGTGATGAAGTGGTCGCAACCTGCTTCTTTGGCTTTTTGCCTTTCCTCTATGGATGTAAATGCTGACTGGGCGATAATGGGCAGGTCGGGGCGTTGCTGTTTGATAAGCCTGGAGGCCTCATACCCATTCATGATCGGCATTTTAATATCCATAAGCACCAGACTGATTTCAGGGTGATGCTCCACTAGCTCAACGGCTTCCCAGCCGTTTCCGGCACAAAGAATAGTGATGTTTTCACCTTTCAGGTTCCGTTTAAGCAAGAGAGTGCTCACATCATCATCTTCGGCGATGAGAATGGTGAACGAGAGTGCTGAGTGCTGAGTTCTGAGTGCTGAGTGTTCGGGATGATGGGTTGGTTTATAGGGGATGGTGAAGGAAAAGGTACTGCCTGCGCCCTCAACCGATTCGACATGGATTGTGCCGCCAAGCATTTCAACTAATGCCTTGGAAATGCTCAACCCCAGACCTGATCCTTCATGGGCTCGGGTCAGCGAGTTATCTGCCTGATGGAATCGCTCGAATATCTTACCTTTTTTGTCAGCTGGAATACCTGTACCGGAATCAATGATATAAAACTCAAGCATCTCCTCCTTTCTGGCGTAGCCGATATCAATGCCGCCTTTTGAGGTAAACTTCATGGCATTCTGTATCAGGTTGGTCAATATCTGGGTCAGTTTACCACTGTCTGTTGTAATAATGCTTTCATTGTCAGTGAGCCCTGTGGTACAGCTTAAGCGTAATCCTTTTTTATCAGCTTGAAGCCTGGAAAATGCCAGGAGATCACGCAAGAGCTGATTGACCGATGTTTCGGACTCTACCAGTTTTGTCTCTCTGGCATCAATTCTGGAAATATCCATGAGGTCATTAATCAGTGTGAGCATGCGTTGGCCGCTCTGATTAATAAGATCAATATACTCGCCCTGTTCTTCTCCAGTGAGATGAGGATCTTTGAGCAGTTCTGAAAAGCCCATAATACCGTTCATTGGGGTACGTATTTCATGGCTGATATTGGCCAGAAACGCTGTTTTTAACCGGTCACTCTCTTCAGCCGCCAGTTTGCGCTCAGTAATATCGTGAATGATTGCATAGAGAATATCTTTTCCATTAATCTCGATATTGTTGCTGAATACCTCAACATCGCGTACTGACCCATCTGCTCTCTTATGACGAAACAGGAATTCGTTCTGTTTTAATGTTTTTGCGTTAGCAAGATTAAGTTTCACTTCCTCTGGAGTAACATTGGTAATCTGCTGTATACGCATCTTGCGAAGTTCTTCAAGCGACCAACCATAAAAGTTGCAGGCAGAATGATTTGCATCAATGATATTGCCAGTATCAGTGTCGAGAAGAATCATGATAGCGGAGTGATTTTCAAAAATCATTCTGAATCGTTCTTCACTTTTTTTCAATGCGTACTCCTGCTGCTTTTGCTCGGTAATGTCATTAATGATACAGTAGAAGACACCTTGAGTATCTGCAGTTGTGTTTAATATCAATATCTCAACATCTCGAGTGGAGGCATCTCTGCGGCGGTGGATTGCTGAAAAACAGTTTTGCTGCGAGCTCATGATTTTTTTGCGTTCCTCCATCACCTCTTCAGGTGAATTCATGGTGATCTGGCCTATATGCATAGAGCGAAGCTCATCAACTGACCAGCCATAAAACGCCGCTGCAGAAGGGTTTGCATCAGTGATATTGCCTTTGTTATCGACCACCACCATAATGGAGGAGTGCCCCTCAAAGAGTTCTCTAAACTGCTCACTGCTACTCTTTAAAGCAGCTTCTTGCGTCAGCTTGTGAAAGGTGATATCAGTGGCAATACCAATGAGGTATGGAAGGTCGTTTATTATTATTCTTTTGCCAGTAAGCTGATACCATCGAAACTCGGGTCCACCTTTCAGTAAAACTCTTGTCTGCTCAGTTTCTTCCGTTCCTTGTTTGAGAATGTTCATCATTTTCTCTGTGACCATCACCCGGTCATCCGGGTGAATGGTATCTATACCGAACGAATCCGGCATTTCACTTTCCGGTTTTCCCACAACCACATCGCGCTGATATGAATTCCACTCAACATAACGACCTTCTGCATCAAGCATGTAAAATGCACCAGGAATCTGCTCAACAAGAGCACTACTGAAAGTTTGTAATTTTTTCGCCTCCTTTTCAGTCAACTGAGCCGCAGTTATATCCTGACTTGTGATAATGAGATGCGTCAACTTCCCATCATTATCAGCTAATGGGGAAAACGAAACCCGGCTAAAACAACCATCCCGCTCATCTTCAAGCTCGACGATTTTGCCCGTACGCAGGGCTTCATCGGCTTTATCTTTTCTGAGTTCCGCCGCTGTCGGCGAAATTAAATCAAAAGCATTTGTGTTGATTATCTCAAACACAGTCTTGCTGAACCGCGATGCGAATGCCTTGTTTGCTTCGAGAATTGTGCCTTCACGATCCATGACAAATGAGGGAGTGGTGATGGTATCAAACACCGCCAGCAGCATCTTATAGCGTTGTTCTATAGCGGGGCCCGAAGTGTGGTTGAATGCACTGACTTTCTGCATGGGGGTGCATGAGGATGATGAACCAAATCTGAAACAGTGAAGTCTGGAAGAAACACAGGTACACACTGTTCAGAAGTAACAAAACAAACCTTTATTACTTCCAAGATAAAGAAAATATCAGTGAAATTGAGGGTTTTCAGCCTATTCCACGCCATTATACTCTCCTGTCACAAAGAAGCAGACAAAGGAGTACGGCAAGAGCAACTCATGCATCATATCAAGAAGCTTGGTATTAGCTTAACGAGCAGGTTTGTTAAGGGCACCGGGAATCTTTTTTGTAGGAGCATTCTTACAAATCATTATTTTATCGCAAAAAGCTTTACTGGAAATTTTGAACAAGGAAGATCATGAGCACGTTGCCAAACTGCCCAAAATGCAACTCGGAATACACCTATGAGGTCGGCACACTTTTAACATGCCCTTTGTGCGCCCACGAATGGAGCAACTCTGAAAACCATGCCTTGGAAAAAACACGAGTCTGGAAAGATGCGCATGGCAATATATTGCAGGATGGCGATACCGTGACGGTGATCAAGGACCTCAAGGTCAAAGGAGCGTCATCGGTGCTGAAGGGCGGTACGAAGGTGCGAAACATCCGCCTCATCGATGGTGATCATGACATCGATTGCAAAATCGAGGGTTTTGGATCTATGGAATTGAAGTCGGAATTCGTCAAGAAAGCCTAAAAACGCACTCGGGTCAGTCAACATCGAAGAGCAGTATTTCTGCACTCTCTTCTCCTCTGATTCCGAGTAGCTCTTCATCACTCACAGCGGCACCATCTCCCTCTGTCAGAACGTAGTCGTTACACACTACCCTGCCTCGAACAACCTGCAGCCACACACTGCGTTCTGCTGCAATATTGTAAAAAATCTCCTGATCAGTATCAAGCAAGGCAGAGTAAAGGTTGACATCTCTATGGATGGTTAATGATCCGTTATGTCCATCACGGGAAGCGATGAGACATAGAACTCCCTTCTTCTCTTCAGGCGGAAATAAGGCCTGCTGATAGGCAGGAGTCAGTCCAGCTTCTTCCGGAATAATCCATATTTGAAAAAAGTGAACCAACCCGGTTGCTGAGTGGTTGTATTCGCTATGCGTTATTCCGGTACCTGCAGTCATCCGCTGTACCTCACCGGTACGGATGACCGAACTGTTACCCATACTGTCCTTGTGAGCAAGAGCACCATCCATGACGTAGGTGATGATCTCCATGTCGTGGTGAGGATGAGTAGAAAACCCTTGGCCCGGTTGAACCCGATCCTCATTAATAACCCTTAATGCTCCAAAACTCACATATTTCTCATCGTAATAACCGGCAAAAGAAAACGTATGGTACGTATTGAGCCAGCCATGGTCAAAATGTCCTCGCTCAGAAGATTTTCGTATGGTTATCATGTAGGAAATTGTCCTTCTATGTTGTGTTTCGGATCGACTCATTGCACTTGTTGAACAACATTCTTAAAAAATCAGTTCAACGGATTCAGCTTTTTATTGTCAGCCAGGTGTAAAGCAATACCTTTCCCGCTCTTCCTGAGCTGGCATCTAGAAGAATATTCCTCTTCATCACCACCAGGGCCTCTTTTTCTCTTTGATTTTATTATTTTCCTGCAAGTTTCGTTTCACCAATACGCTCAACAACCAATACCTCTTATGACCCAGAAAAAAGAATTGCTCTGGCAGAGCCGCTTTTCAGAGCCTTTTGATCAGGATGCACTGTTCTATTCTTCTTCGGTTCATGTCGACAAAAAGCTTTATCGAGAGGATATACAAGGTTCAATAGCGCACGTCACAATGCTTGCCGAAGAGAACATCGTCGGCAACGATGAGGCTCGCCAAATCATTGACGGCCTGAGGGAAATTGAGGAGGAGCTCACCAGCGGCACGCTTCTACCGCACTGGGAAGACGAGGATATCCATACTGTTATTGAAAACCGTCTTAAGGAAAAAATAGGAGCTGCAGCCGGCAAGCTCCATTCCGGCAGGAGCCGTAACGATCAGGTTGCAACCGATACCCGCCTCTATATGCGCCGTCAGATTGGCGAACTCCAGGAAGCGATTGGAACCCTTTTGAAGGTGCTTGTTGAAAAAGCGGAAACATACCGCGAAACCATCATCTTCGGATATACCCATCTGCAGCGTGCCCAGCCTATATCGGCCGGCCACTACTACCTGGCCTATTTCAACATGTTTCTGCGTGACCGTCAGCGTCTCGCCGACCTCTTGAAACGGGTGAATATCTCTCCGCTTGGTGCAGCAGCTTTTGCCGGCAGCACTTTGCCGCTCAATGCCCGCAGAACCGCCGTACTGCTTGGCTTTGATGATCTTTTTTCAAACAGTATCGATGCTGTGAGCGACCGGGATATCGTGATTGAATTTATATCCGACTGCTCCATGATCATGATGCATCTGTCGCGCTTTGCCGAGGATCTTATCCTCTGGAGCTCCTACGAATTCGGCTACCTGAACATCAGTGATGCATTTGCTACAGGGTCATCGATTATGCCGCAAAAAAAGAATGCTGATATTGCAGAACTGGTAAGGGGTAAAACAGGACGGGTCTACGGAAACCTTGTCTCGATGCTTACCATCATGAAAGGCCTTCCACTCTCCTACAACCGCGATATGCAGGAAGATAAACCGCCGCTCTTCGACAGTGCAGAAACCACTGTATCCAGCGTAAAAATATTTGCCAAGCTGCTGGAGCATACCACGCTAAGGGAGGAACGTCTGGCTAAACTGACAGCCGAGGATCTCAGCCTTGCTACGGAAATAGCTGAATATCTCGTTGGAAAACAGATACCCTTCCGCGATGCTCACCGCATTACCGGTAAAATCGTTACCTGGAGCATTGCTTCGGATGTTACTCTACCGAACATTCCTCTGGAAAAGTTCAGGGAGTTTTCAGACGTTATCGGTAGTGACATCTACGACTATCTCAAGCCGGACAGCAGCGTGAATTCAAAAAAGACACACGGCAGCTGTTCATTCGACTCGGTTGCATTCCAGATCGAAGAGGCCAGAAAACAGCTTTAATTCAACACAGGTGACGATGTCCTCACTACCGTGTGACGCTCTATTGCCTTAAGCTCTGCCATATCAGAAACTATCGCCGCTGACTGGTTGATCAGGATATCCTTGTTCAGACTTTTAACTGAATCGGGAGCCTGAGCCCACTGTTTTTCGATCTGTTTGATCGTCTCTATTTCCGATTTGAAGGCAGAATCCTGAAGTGATGTCATTTTTTTCTTCCGGATCTGGTTCAGAACATTCACATCATGTAAATATGCCTGGTATTGATGGCTTTTTAGTGTCCGTTCCTGAAATTTTTTCTTCAGCATACCAATCTCTTCCTGATTGACCTCTGCAGTAGGCCGATAAAATGCCTTTGAAATAGTGCTCCAGGGAAGACTGCTTGTATAGGTATCTTCTCCAATAGTAGAGGTATCAATCAAAGACGGCATGGAAATATCAGGCACGACTCCTTTATGCTGGGTGCTGCCTCCGGATATCCTGTAGAATTTTGCTACGGTCAGCTTTAACTCTCCAAGTTCATGCTTCTTTCCAAAAAAAGTAAACGGTCTGGTCAGCTTGACAAGGCTTTGCACCGTACCCTTTCCAAATGTTCTTTCTCCGACAATAATACCCCTGCCATAATCCTGGATTGCGGCAGCAAAAATTTCAGAAGCTGAAGCACTGTAACGGTTGACAAGGAGTGCAAGAGGTCCATTATAAAGTATGCGACGATCTTCATCCCTAAGCACCATTTTCCCGCCCGTCGCATTACTGACCTGCACTACGGGACCCTGTGTAATAAAAAGTCCGGTGACATTTACAGCCTCTTCAAGCGAACCTCCACCATTATCACGAAGATCAATCACAATACCGTCAACATGTTCGGTAGTAAGTTCATTCAGAATACGAGCCACATCACGACTCGTGCTGTTATAATTAGCGACATTCTTTTGCTGGGCTTCAAAATCAAGGTAAAACGATGGTATGATAATAACACCGATTTTCTTTCCACCCTCCTGAATGATGTTTTTCCTGGCAGCCTGTTCCTCAAGATCAACCTTGTCCCGCAAGATCTGCACTATTTTTGACGGTCCACGACCTGCCTGACTTGCAGGGAGAATCTTAAGACGAACAATGGTGCCTTTCTTCCCCCGGATAAGCTTAACAACATCACTGATTCTCCAGCCAAGAACATCAACTATCTCGCCTGTCACCCCCTGACCGACTCCAATGACTTTATCTCCTTTTTTCAAGAGATTGGTTTTAAAAACCGGACCTCCCGGAATAACCTCATTGATAAGGGTATACTCACTTTCGGTCTGCAGTTTAGCCCCTATCCCCTCAAGAGAACGGCTCATATCGATCTGAAAGTTTTCAAACTCGTCAGGAGAAAAATAGCTTGTATGCGGATCAAAGGAGGTTGTCACCGCCGACATGTATGCTTGAAAAGCATCTTCTGGCTTCTGGCGGTTAAGAAGGTTGAGACGGTTACTAAAGGTTTTTTCCAGGGCTCCGCGAACCGTCGTGCTCGTTTCACCCGAATATTTAAGATTGAGCCACTGATATTTCAGCTCTTTTTTCCAAAGATCATACAGCTGGCGGCGGTCGCCAGGCCACAGGTCAGCTTTACGGTCGAGGTCAATGGTTTCAGGCACTGAAAAGTTGAAATGAATAGTATCGGCAGCAGCCCTCATAAACCGCATTTTCTCCTTCGCTCTTTTGAGAAAAAAGTTATAGATGCCAAAACCGGAATTTGCTTTTCCAGCAAGAAATTCCTTATCAATCCTGGGTGAAAAAATCTTTCTGAGGCTTTCCACCTCGCTTGCCACGAAGTAGCTTTTTGTGCCATCAAGATTATCGAGGTAACGATTAAATATCTGCTGTGAAAGAGAGTCATTGACAGAGACTTTTCTGAAGTGATTCAGCAAAAGGTTTTGGGTAATATATTTACCAGCCTCCTCCTCCGCCTCAGTAGGTTTAAATATGATAACAGCTTCAGCTGGCGCGGCTTTAACAGCGTTTGCAGCACATACACACTCAGTACTTCCCAGAAAAACAATGGTGAGAAGCAGACTTTTTCTAAACATTTTTTTTTGTGATGATCAAAGGTTCGGCAACAGCTTCAAAGCAAATTATAAATGGGATAATAATTATTATACCTATATTTGGGAACGTAAGGTATTCCGTTACGGGACGGGTCCCTGAGTAAAAAATACGGCACATAATAATAATAAAAGGAGAGCTTTTCAATGGAAAACAAAAATATCAGTTACAAAGAATTAGGCCTTTGTAACAGCAGAGAACTTTTTAAACAAGCTGTCACCGGGGGCTATGCGATTCCAGCATATAACTTCAACAATCTTGAACAGATGCAGGCTATTATACTTGCATGTGTCGAAACCAAATCCCCTGTTATTCTTCAAGTATCGAAGGGAGCCAGAAGCTATGCGAACGAAACCCTTCTTCGATACCTTGCTCAGGGCGCTGTAGCTTATGCTGCCGAACTTGGAACACCTGTCCCGATCGTTCTCCATCTCGATCACGGAGACAGCTTTGAACTCTGCAAAGACTGCATTGACTCCGGATTCTCTTCAGTAATGATTGACGGTTCTCACCTCACCTATGAAGAGAACATCGAATTGACCAAAAAAGTTGTCGCTTATGCCCATCAATTTGATGTGACTGTTGAGGGAGAACTTGGAGTGCTTGCCGGTATTGAAGATGATGTTTCTGCCGCACACCACACCTATACTCAGCCAGAAGAAGTGGAAGACTTTGTTGCAAAAACCGGTGTAGACAGTCTTGCAATTTCCATCGGCACATCACACGGCGCATTCAAATTCAAGCCGGGCGAAGATCCTAAAATCCGCCTTGATATCCTTGATGAAATCGAGAAGCGTATCCCCGGCTTCCCTATCGTTCTGCATGGGGCCTCTTCGGTTCCACAGGAACTGATAAAAATCATCAATGAACACGGCGGAAAACTGAAAGATGCAATCGGTATCAGCGAAGATCAGCTTCGCCTTGCAGCCAAGTCGGCTGTCTGTAAAATCAATATTGATTCTGATGGTCGTCTGGCGATGACTGCTGCGATCCGTAAAGTGTTTGATGAAAAACCGGAAGAGTTTGATCCAAGAAAATATCTTGGACCTGCCCGTGATGCCCTCAAAAAGCTCTATGTCCACAAAATCAATAACGTCCTTGGTTCCAACGGAAAAGCATGATTCAGGAATAAAGAAAAGCTTTCAAATAAAAAAGGCGCCGCACGGCGCCTTTTTTATGAGGGCTTAAACATGCTAAGAAACCGGACTGCTGCAAAAGCAAGCAGGCCACTGCCAGTTTCAAGAGCCCGTTCCTCAGGATTGAAAGTTGGAGAGTGCAGGGTATTGCTTTTTTCAGTAAGCGGTGTTCCCGTGCCAATCTGCCAGAATGTACCAGGACACTCCTGAAGGAAGTATGCAAAATCCTCAGCCGTCATGATCGGCTCACTTTCAAGCACATTGTCGCTGCCAAGATACTCACTGCACACCATTGCCGCCTGTTCAGTCACAGCCGGATCATTATAAAGGACGGGATAACCTTTCCTGATTTCAACTTCCCCCTCGACGCCAAGTCCTTCAGCAACATGCGTAACCGTAGTGCGGAGCCGCTCCTGAAGCAAGGCTCGCAACTCCTCATTCATGGTTCGCATCGTGCCGGACATGGTTACCTGCCTCGGAATGACGTTAGGGGCATTACCGCCATGAATTGATGCAATGGAGACAACCGCAGGCTCATGAGGCGGAACAACCCTGCTGACAAGATGCTGGGCAGCTGTAATGATATGAGCCGCAGCAAGCACCGGATCAGCTGCTTTATGGGGAGCGGAAGCATGGCCCCCCTGCCCGGTTATCGTAAAGTAGAGTTCATCGGTAGCCGCCATAAAACTCCCTTTGCACAAGGCAACTTTTCCTGTTGCAACATTTGGGAAACAGTGCTGTCCGATAATAACCGCCGGATTAAATCGCTCGAAAAGACCAGCATCAAGCAAAGGTTTTGCTCCACCGGGAGTTTTTTCTTCGCCGGGCTGAAAAATCAGAAGCACATCCCCCTCAAGCTCATCTTTCATTCCAGCAAGGATTTTGGCTGCGCCAAGAAGTATGGCAGCATGCATATCATGACCACATGCATGCA
>CAIVSG010000050.1 GCA_903908555.1 uncultured Chlorobiaceae bacterium
GCTTTGTGAAGACGGCCCACAGGCAGTTATGCTTTTCCAGAAACAGTTGAGGGAATATCCTGATCCAGCGCTGGATAAACTCAGCACATCACGAATAGCCGCCTACAATCTTGCTCTTAACGGTACATCAGCGATACAGAATGCTTCCATTCCGTTATCGTCAATAAAACCTCAAAGGATAGTTATCAAAGCAGACACATCGCAAAAGTCCATCAACCCCCAATTGAATGCTCCACGGGCTTCAGCTCACGAGCAACCCTCCTTTGTTACTGATGATTCTACGAAACATTCGACAAGGCCTCGCTCGACTATACCGCATCATTCAGCGCTGAAAGAGGACACAACGAAGCATTCGTCAAAACCACAAACGACTACTCCTGCGGTATCAAAAGAGCAGAAAGTCACTGCAGGACCAACAACATCAACACTGCAGTTTGGAAGTTTTGAAAGCCGCCAGAATGCGGAAGTTCTTGCAAAAAAAATCTCCCGATCTGCGTCTGTAGAAATCGTCCGAAAAGGCCAGATTTATAAAGTGCTGCTGAAAAAGCACTTTGCTTCAAAAGAAGAGGCTTCAGCTGCAGCAAAAAAACTGCCTGTCAAGGCAATTGTAGTTCCATCCATATAACCTGCTGCAAGCTTTGAAATGTAAGGCAGAAAAACCCGATGAAACGAGAGACTAAAATTATTGGACAGTCCGTCCTGATATCCCAGCTCAAACAACTGGCTCTCCAGGTTGCTGAAACCGATATTACTGTTCTGATCATTGGAGAAACAGGCTCCGGCAAGGAAGTGCTGGCTCGCTACATCCATGCCAACAGCCTTCGGGCTGATAAAAGCTTTATCCCTGTCAATTGTGGAGCCATTCCTGCCGGCATTCTGGAATCAGAACTTTTCGGCCATGAAAAAGGGGCTTTTACGGGAGCTGTTCAAAGCAGAAAAGGGTACTTTGAATCTGCAGACAGAGGGACTATTTTTCTTGATGAAATCGGTGAAATGCCTCTTGAAACCCAGGTAAAATTTCTCAGGGTTATTGAAACCGGAGAGTTCCAGCGGGTTGGATCATCGGAAACAATTTACTCCGACGCGCGCATTATTGCCGCTACAAACAAAAACATGTATCAGGCTGTCGCTGAAAAAAATTTCAGGGAAGACCTCTTTTACCGCCTTCGGAGTGTTGAGTTGCAGATTCCCCCTCTAAGGGAAAGGGGCCAGGACATTCTCCTGCTTGCTGAAAATTTTGTTCATGAGTTTGAGCGCAAGCATAAAATCGTCTTTGAGGGTTTCAGCCCGGAAGCTGGCGAAATGCTGATGCGCTATGCGTGGCCGGGAAATGTCAGAGAACTGAGAAATCTTATAGAATCAGTTCTGGTCCTTGAAAAAGGAAAATACATCACCCCGGAGATTCTTGAAAAACATCTGGTACAGCGAAACCGCTATAAAAGCCTTGTCCATGATCCTTCAAAATCAGAGAAAAACGAACTCCAGATCATATACAGCAGTATCATTCAGCTTCGTCAGGAAGTAAGTGATATCCGCCAGCTTCTGCAGCATCTTATCCAAACAAGGCCTCACGTCCCGCTTCTTCTGCCTGATACTTCAGTAATCTCCGGGCCGGTCACTACAGCCTTGAGCCGTGCATCAGAAGAAAATAATGTTTCACATGAGGCCGAGGCTTTAGTCTCCCTTGATGACATAGAGAAAAAATCCATTGCAGATGCACTTGAAATTTGCGAAGGAAACAAACGGAAAACCGCCAAAGCACTTGGTATTACTGAACGAACCCTTTACAGGAAAATTAAGAGTTACGGACTATAGAAAGATAGTGCTGAGTGAAGAGGGATAAGTGGGCAGTTGAAAGCAAGAAAGTTGGCAATGAAGATAGTTGGCAGTTGGCAGTTGGCAGTGTTAAAAAAGAAGATAAGACGGTTCCCTCATTGCATTCGGGATGGCGAAAGAAGGAGGGATCCTTCGCGGGGGCTCAGGATGACAATGTTTTCCTGGATTTCTTTAGAAATGCGATGAAAAACAGCACGCCGGTAATGGCTGCTGCTGCTTTTGGCAGAAGATCGGGATTGTTTGTATAAAAGGTCAGGGTGCTCTCGAGGGGCACTTCGGCGGTCAATGTTTGCTCCTGCCACCATGGAATTTCAGCGATTATCGAGCCATATTTATTGATGACAACCGTAAGCCCTGTATTGGCACACCTGGCCATTGCTCTTCGGTTCTCAATACAGCGCAACGTACCGATAGCCAAATGCTGGTATGGGCCATAAGAGGTTGCATACCACCCATCGTTGGTGACAAGCGTTAAAACCTGTGCTCCCTTACGGACAAACTCAGTTACCAGACCGGGAAATATGGATTCATAACAGATAATATTGGCGATGTTCACCTTTCCATACCTTTGAGAATGAAGCTGCATGATGGTTGTATCACTGCCTTTCCCCCACCCGTTAAGCCCAACCAAGGAAAACGTTAAATGACCGAGCCAGGGAAAATAATCAACATAGGGAACCCGCTCAGCAAATGGAACTAGGCGCATTTTCCGATAAATCTGGGGAGTGCCATTACCGGGCTCAAGCAGCATCGAGGCATTGTATGTGTCAAAAAAACGGTTCCTCGACTGATCGGTATTTCCAGAACGCTGAGGCTCAGGCTGAGCAACTGCGGGATAGTAGATAATATCTGAAAAACCGGTCAGGAGAGCCGCATTCCACCCCCGGAGAGATGAGCGAAGGGTTTGCAGATCATCGGCATAGGCATGATCGAGAATATAAAATGGAATAGCAGTTTCAGGCCACATTACAAGATCAGGTCGATTTTCACGTACTGCCCTGCTTGTCATAGTGTAATACCGCTCCATTATATCCGCACTGTTATTGTGCAGCCATTTTTGATGCGGATCGATATCCGGCTGAACAAGAGTCACCCGCAACTGGCGAGTCCCTGCAGCCGACGAGCTCTCCCTGGGCAATACATATGACGCATAGAGCAACGGAGCGAGAATCATAAGAACCATGATGGCAATAGAACGAAAAGCATCTTTGCGGCTTCCAGTCAGTGCCAGAACAATCAGCACGTTAAACCATACCAGCCAGAAACTTACCCCCCAGACACCGGTAAGGTCGGCATACTGAATCATGAGGTTTAAATTCGCCTGGGAATTGCCAAGAGTAAGCCAACCGAGCGAAAGATCCTGCTGCATGTAGGCCCATTCCCAGGCAACCCACAAAAAAGGAAGAGAAAAAAGTGCAAAATGGAAGCCCGCCATTTTTTTTATCACATAAAAACCAAACAAAGGGATGGTCAGAAAAAATGCCTGAGCAAGAATGGTTAAAGCCCCGCCCGGCAATGTAGCAAGAGCGACCCACCAGAGACTGATCAGGCAGAAAAGCAGCATGGTTATATAGACCCGACGAAACAACTCCCCCGCTCGCTCCACGTTACGAAGGGACAGAAGCAACGGTACCAGCGCAAGCCATGCAAGCAGTTCAAGGCGAATAAACGGATAGGACGGAAAGGATACTCCAAGAAGGACTCCAGTCAAAACGGACGACGCATAACGAGACTGACCAAGCTGGTTTATTAGCCGTGATAAAGAGGTCATCTAAGGAGAAAAAAAGTTAACAAGCAGGAAAAAAGAAATAAAAAAAGTGACTAAGAAACCTGAAATTGCAGAAAGTATAAGATATTTCAGAAAAACAGATAATGGTCTTCAAACATATTTTACTTTAATTATTGATTTTTATTCTTTAAATTTATTCTAATCTGTTATTTAACAGGAATAAGCTCCAAGTATTTTCCTGAAAATTTCCAATTTCAACGCCATCAGAAAAAGGAGAACTCACTATGGCTCTTTTCGGCACTAAAGACGCAACCACCGCACACTCGGATTATGAAATCATTCTCGAGGGTGGTTCCAGTTCATGGGGCAAAGTAAAATGCCGGGCGAAGGTTAATGTACCACCTGCGCTACCCTTGCTTCCAGCTGACTGTAACATCAAAATCAATGTTAAGCCGCTCGATCCGGCAAAAGGCTTCGTAAGGTTTTCAGCTGTTATTGAGTCAATTGTTGACAGCACAAAAAACAAGCTGGTTATTGAAGCTGACATTGCCAATGAAACCAAAGAGAGAAGAATTTGTGTCGGTGAAGGCTCTGTTACCGTAGGCGATTTCTCCCACAGTTTCTCCTTTGAAGGCTCCGTTGTAAACCTCTTCTACTACCGTTCAGACGCAGTCCGCAGAAATGTCCCGAATCCGATTTACATGCAGGGGCGTCAGTTCCATGATATCATCATGAAAGTGCCTCTGGACAATCCTGATGTTATCGACACATGGGAAGGCACACTGAAGGCTCTCCAGACTACAGGCTCATTCAACGACTGGATTCGCGAGTTCTGGTTTATCGGACCAGCATTTACTGCACTGAACGAAGGCGGCCAGAGAATTTCCAAAATTGAAGTGAACAGCATCGGCACCCAGAGCGGCGAAAAAGGCCCTGTCGGTGTAACAAGATGGCGTTTCTCTCATGGTGGATCCGGTATTGTTGATTCCATCGCACGCTGGGCTGAACTTTTCCCTGCTGACAAACTCACCAGACCTGCTTCAGTAGAAGCTGGCTTCCGTTCCGACTCACAAGGCATTGAAGTGAAGGTTGACGGTGATTTCCCTGGCGTTTCAGTTGATGCCGGCGGCGGTCTGCGCAGAATCCTGAACCATCCTCTCATTCCGCTGGTACACCACGGTATGGTAGGCAAGTTCAACGACTTTACCGTAGATACTCAGCTCAAGATTGTTCTTCCTAAAGGATACAAGGTACGTTATGCAGCACCTCAGTACCGTTCACAGAACCTTGAGGAATATCGCTGGAGCGGTGGAGCATATGCACGTTGGGTTGAACATGTCTGCAAAGGCGGCACAGGACAGTTCGAAGTACTGTACGCTCAGTAATTTCTCTCTCTTTTTTATACAAAAAAACCGGCTCGAGGCCGGTTTTTTTGTTTCTATTTTCTACCCCAACAAGTGAAGGATATCTTCAATTTCCTCTTTTATCTCCTGTAAAAGCACAATCCGCCGTTCATCAACTACAGTATGCCGATTCTTTTCCTTACCTATCTGTTTCTGCAGTTTTAAAATTTCCGTGGTTTTATGATCACCTTCCGTGTCTTTCAGTACTCCTTTGACAATTTCACTGGCCTTTCCAAGCTTATAGCCTTTTTCATGCACCAGCTCCTTGATATTGAGCACCATGGCAATATCACGATTGGTATACCGTCTATTCCCTTTTGTATCACGGGCTGGAGCAAGTTCATTAAAAAATGTTTCCCAGTACCTTAAAAGGTAGGCGGGAATACCAGCAATTTTACTGACCTCGCCGATCGAGTAATAGTTTTTTATTGAATCAAATGCCATAAAAGAGAGATAAGGGTGAGATTTTGTTTTCCCTATTTCTATTATACATTATAGCGGCACTTGAAAAAAATATGACGGATGAAAAATTTACTCAGCCTGAAACCCTACCTGCTCAGATATAAAAAAAATCTCATCGCAGGTTTTGTTTACATTATTCTGACAAACCTGTTCGCTGTCATCGGCCCAACATATATTGGCCGAGCCATTGATACAATGAACAAGCATTTCGAACTCCGGGATGTTCTTCTGGATGCAGGCCTCTATTTTCTTTATGCGCTGCTGAGCGGGGTTTTTCTCTTTCTTGTACGTCAGAACATTATTGTTGCTTCGCGACATATTGAGTTCGACCTGAAAAACGACTATTACACCCATCTTCAAAAACTGCCCCGCAAGTTTTACAACACCACGAGCACCGGTGAACTCATTTCAAGAGGCACCAATGACCTGAACGCAATCAGGGAGTTTCTGGGACCCGGCATCATGTACTCGCTCAACACCTTCTTCAGGCTTTTTTTTGCTTTGATCGCGATGGTTGCCCTTTCACCTAAACTGACCTTTTTTGCTCTCCTGCCTGCCCCGCTCTTAAGCTATTCTGTGTATAAAATCGGCAGTTCCATGCAAAAGCGCTCAAAAAGCATTCAGGAAAGCTATGCCGCCATTACCAATCTGGTACAGGAAAACCTCTCCGGAATCAGAGTTGTCAAAAGCTTTACCCGTGAGCCGTTTGAAATCAAACGATTTGAAGCACTCAACAAAGAGTACTTCCGTAAAAACCTTTCACTCGGAAAACTTCAGGCACTTTTTTTTGCCTTTCTTACCTCACTCACTGCAGTATCGCTGCTTCCTGTGGTGTGGGTCGGCGGAATGAGCGTCATTGAGGGTAAAATGACTGTCGGAGGTATTGCTCAATTTATCGTCTATGTGTCGATGCTGAGCTGGCCGATTATATCTATAGGATGGGTCACCAGTATTATACAGAGAGCCGCTTCTGCCCAGATCAGACTGAATGAAATTTTCAATATCAAACCAGACTGTACCGCTCAGGATGACGGGATTGCGAATATGGAAAACTTTCATGGAGCAGTGTCATTTCGCAATGTTCAATTTCACTACCCCGGTCAAGAGAATAACCTGATACTCAAGAACATAACCCTTGACATTACAGCCGGGTCAAAAGTTGCGATAGTCGGAGCCACAGGTTCGGGAAAAACAACCCTTGTCAATCTGATTCCACGACTCTACGAACCTGTGGAAGGCTCTGTGCTTATTGATAACCAGAACATTAGAAGCCTGTCGCTGAAAACACTGAGAGAACTTATCGGGTTTGTGCCTCAGGTTAACTTTCTCTTTTCAGACACCATTGAAAACAACATCAACTGGGGCAGTAGGGAGAGTGATGCTGATGAGGTAATTGAGGCAAGCAGAATTGCAATGCTTTACGATGATGTGGAGGAGTTCCCTGATGGGTTCCAGACTATGCTTGGAGAAAAAGGCATCAACCTGTCAGGCGGGCAGAAACAGAGGGCTTGCATTGCGAGAGCAATCGCCTGGAAACCTCGACTCCTTGTGCTCGACGATGCCCTGTCAGCAGTTGATACCGACACAGAAGCCCGTCTCTTTGACGCCCTCTTGCAGAAACTGCCGGACACCACCATCATCCTGATCAGCCACAGGATTTCAACAGTGAAAAACTGTGACCGCATCATTGTTCTTAAAGACGGGACCATTGCTGAAAGCGGCACACACGAAGAGCTGTTGCAACAGCAGCATATATATGCTGAACTCTACAACCAGCAGTTACTCGAAGAGGAAATTCTATCCATTTCCTGAACAATGCTTCCGCAGGCTCTCTTTCGAAAGAGAGCCTACACTTTCACTCACTGATCACCTTAACCTTCGCGGCATTGGCAATCGCTTTTTCTTTGAGTGCCTGTATATCGCTGCCAAGTGTATCGTACGCCAACGTCACTGCCATTCTTCTGAATGGACGGGTCGTTGGTTTTCCAAAAATCCGAATATCAGTATGCGGTTCCTTGACGGCCTCTTCCAGGCCAATGTAGTGAGGATTCGTCCCCGCACTTTCGGCAAGGACTACAGCACTTGCTCCGGCCTGCAATAAGGTGATTTCAGGGATAGGCATGCCTAAAACTGCCCGGGCATGCAGCTCGAACTCCGAGAGGTTCTGCGTACCAGCAAGCGTAACCATGCCGGTATCGTGCGGACGAGGAGAGAGTTCAGAAAAATAGAGGCCATCATCGGAGAGGAAAAACTCAACACCCCAAATACCTGCCCCGGTGAGCGAACGGGTAACCTTTTCGGCAATCTCCTGAGCTTCTTTTAGATGCGCGTCGCTGATACAACAGGGTTGCCAGCTCTCCTGATAATCACCCCGTTCCTGACGATGACCGATTGGAGGACAGAAAAGTGTTGTACCGTTTTTTTGTGTAACGGTAAGCAGTGTGATTTCCGTATGGAATTTCACAACTGATTCAACAATCACTTCAGCTATATCGCCCCGCTTGCCGCTTTGAGAATAGTTCCAGGCTTTTTCAGTGTCCTCTTCGGATTTGACTGTTGACTGGCCCTTGCCCGATGAACTCATGAGCGGTTTTACAACACAGGGGATTCCAACTTCACTGACCGCCGCCTGTAACTCCTCAAGCGAAGCTGCATAACGATACCTCGCGGTGCGAAGGCCAAGTTCTTTTGACGCCAGATCACGAATGGCTTTCCGGTTCATGGTAAAGTTGGCTGCA
>CAIVSG010000051.1 GCA_903908555.1 uncultured Chlorobiaceae bacterium
ATGTGCTGTTGTTTTCCCATCTTTCTGTCAGGGAGGATGCTTTCCAGCTTTATGGTTTTTCAAAGGAGGAGGAGCGTCAGTTGTTCCGCCTGCTTTTGCTCACATCAGGTGTAGGGCCCAAGCTTGCTTTGGCGGTTTTGTCCGGATTGCCTGTTCCTGAGGTTCACGAAGCCATTCTTGCCAATGCTCCTGAGAAGCTCTACGGTATCACGGGTGTGGGCAAGAAAACTGCGGCAAGGATAATTCTTGAATTACGAGATAAAATCCTGAAACTGCCGGATGTTGGCGGGTTGGCTTTTTCGCCGACCTCTCAAACAACCCGTTTGAGGGAGGATGCTGTTAATGCCCTTGTCACCTTGGGATTTTCAAGAATAATGGTGCAGAAAGCTGTTGTCGGTATTCTTGAACAACACCCCGATCTCACTGTCGAAGAGCTAGTCAAATCAGCGCTTGTTTCAATTCATAACAGTTAGCGCAAAAACAGTGATCTACCAGGAAGCTCTCGATTTCCTTTATCCCCTCCATCGATTTGGAATAAAACCCGGCCTTGATCGTGTGTATGCCCTGCTGGAGGCTTTAGGCTCTCCGCATAAGCGATTGGGTATGGTGGTTCATATTGCCGGGACTAATGGCAAAGGAACCGTTGCGGCTGCCGTGGCTTCGATATTTCAGGCCGGAGGAAAGAAGACGGCGCTCTATACTTCGCCTCATCTGGTTGATTTTACTGAGAGAATCAGAATTAACGGGGAGCCGATAGCAAGGGAGAGAGTGGCTCACTATTGTTCGCGGTTGAAAGATGCGGTTGTTGAAAACCAGTCCACTTTTTTTGAGGCTACTACTGCTCTTGCGTTTGCCTGGTTTGCCGATGAAGGAGTTGATGTTTCTGTTCTTGAGACCGGTATGGGCGGGCGGCTTGATGCTACCAATGTTGTTCGGTGCGATTATGCAGTGATTCCAAGTATTGGTATGGATCATACCGATTGGCTGGGAGAGACTCTCTCTTTGATTGCTGCTGAAAAAGCTGCCATTATCAAAACAGGGTGCAGGGTATTTACCGCTGTCGGTGACCCGGAGGCTTTTTTACCGATTGAGAAACAGGCTAAGCTGTGTGATGCTTCGCTGTTTGTCGTAGGACGGGATATATTCAGCACTGTCGTTGCTGCAGAGCTTGGAATGCTTGAGCTTGATGTCAGAAGTGCTTCAAGAGATTATCCCGGGCTTAAAGCACCGCTTACAGGATCTTTTCATGCTTCAAATGTGGCGCTTGCTGTTATGGTTGCCGAATATGCCGGCGTTGCAGCAGATGCTATTTATTCGGGGCTTGAAGGGTTATTGCAGACAGGGTACAGGGGAAGACTGGAAAGGATCGGCATCCGTCCGACCGTTCTTCTTGATGTGTCGCACAATGCTGATGGTATGCGGCAAACTGTCAATGCCATACTTTCATTCAGGGAGAGATACCGGCGGGTATATGTCATTGTAGGGCTTGCTTCGGATAAGGATGCCCGTGCTATTATTAGTGAGTTGCTGCGTTTGCAGTGTACGTTTGTTCCCGTTGCCATTCCTTCTGAGCGAAGTATGCCGGCTGAGGAACTCGGTGTTTTATGTGGAAATGAGGGAGGAGAGGTAATGGTGTTCAGCAGCGGCCATGAGGCGTTAGCCTCTCTGCGGGAAACAGCCGGCAGCGATGACCTGATTGTGGTGACGGGTTCGTTTTATCTTGCCGGTGATATTATTACTTATTGTGCCGGATAGGGTACCCGAAGTTTAATAAACGGTTTTTTATTGAAAAAAATTTTATATTTAAGTCAAACCACCGAAATTCTTCTTGCATGTAAGGGCAACCTCTTGTCGTAATTTCTTGTAGTAATTATCCCTTTATTTCAAATATAGATTTCCCCTGTCATCTTCTTCCCGGCTTTCATGTCACATGGCAAAGCGCTAAAGCTACTTCTCATTCATGATTCACCTCATCGGCCTTCGGGGTTGATATGCCTGGCTGAAGTTACGGGCTATCGGGGTCTTATCCATTTTTTCACAAATAACAAGCGTTGAATACAACTACAATGTCGAACAATTCGGGTTTTAAAGGTCTGGACATCAACATGCTCCAGAAAAAGAAGGTTTTTGAGTTGCATGCTTTAGCCAAAGAGATTGGTGTGATGGCTGCAGGCTTAAGGAAGGAAGAGTTGATTTTTAAGATTATTGAGGCCCAGTCGCAGAAAGCGCCGGATTCTGAAGGTGGTAATGTGATGGTGAACACCGGTGTTCTGCAGGTAATACCGGAAGGGTACGGTTTTTTACGATCAGCCAATTATAATTACCTCTCTTCTCCTGACGATATTTATGTTTCTCCTTCGCAGATCAAGCGGTTTAACATGCGAACCGGTGATACGGTATCAGGCCA
>CAIVSG010000052.1 GCA_903908555.1 uncultured Chlorobiaceae bacterium
ATCGCTTTTGTCTGCCAATTTACCGGGACGGGCAAGACCAGAGGACGCATTTTCCTTTCGCTGGAAGAATATTAGTCCAACAGATCCGCTGACTTTCAAGGTTGTCACTTCTTCCCTTCTACAGGGCAAACTTCTTACTTTCTGTTACTACTCCCCCACCGCAAGTAACTGCACCATGCGCACGGTAGAACCGCACCATATGGTCAATTACATGGGTAACTGGCACCTGATAGCATTTTGTCTTTTGCGTAATGACTGGCGTGACTTTGTGCTGGGCAGAATGACACTCTGCAATGTTGAGGGAACTTCCTTCAAGATCCGCGAGAAAGAGGAGTGGCTGCCGTATCTCCAGAATACCTTTGGTATCTTCCAAAACCGGAAGAGCTTTAACGTAGTCCTGCGCTTTACCCCGGAGCGGTCACGTTGGATCAAGGGGGAGATGTGGCATGAGGCGCAAACTGAGATAGTTCAGGATGACGGCTCGCTGGTACGTACCATCCCGGCTTCTCACGAAGCTGAAATCATGCTGGAGATCCTCAAGCATGGTTCGCATGTTGAGGTATTGGAACCGGATTGGTTGCGTAAGAAGGTAATCAAAGAAATGAAGGATGCAGTGAAAAAATATCGTGTATAGGTCGCTATATGGGGGAGGTCGTGTAGTAAGGTATGATCATCTTTTAAGTTTTCGCTGGCACACAGGAAGAAAAAAATGTCCGCAACTGAGATTGCCCCTCTGATATTGAGCTTTTTCCTTGGAATGTGTGTTTTGTACCTTACCGCATATTCAAAAGCCAGGGCCAAGAACAAAGCTTTACAGGAAGCAGTTTTGAGGCTGGAAGATGATAATCAAAAGCTGTTGGCCAAGTATATAACTGAAAAAGAAAAGAACGAATTACCCCGCCGCAAGCAGCGGAATATTGTACCGACTAAGGTCAAAAAGCAGTGGGACATTTCACCTTCAGAGACTATAAAACCTAGTGTTGTTGACAAAGAGAAAAGGGATTGTCAATTCGATGAGAAGAGACAGCAGTTTGTGAATTATTTTACGCTACTTGATGAGTTCCATCGGAAGAACAATGAGATTTTTACTCTTCAATTTCATCCAATTTTGAATCGCTTCCTTTCTTCAAATCCAGTTAAGGACGAAACCGACAGAAACAGCGCAATTCTTGAATTTAACAGGGAAGTTCAGTCGTTATTCAATCAGTTGTATGAAGAACAGCAAAAAGTATATTCCGGAGCTGACAGCATCAGATCGTTCTCTTCCAGCACACTGGACGAACTGCTCGATAAACTTGAATCAGCAATAAAGAAATCAACTGATGACGCCGCAGAAGTCTTGAAATTCATGGTCTCACCTGAGTTGTGGGCGGGGCAATCCCTGGCAGCACCGCTCCAGAAAGCAGAAAATTCCGTGCAATTGGTACTGACCTGTCGGAATGTAGTCCGCAACAGAATGAAAGTAGAGCTGGATGGAATTTGAGGAGGGGATCACCATGGATTTTTTAATGCAAGTGATCATAGCCGGTTAAATGCCTTTGTTAAGTTAAAATATACAACTTCCCCACGGGGGTTTACCATGACAGAAGATAATAAATCCGCTAATTCAAAGACCAAATACTTATTCAGCAATTGGCAGGATGAGTTGATTCTGGCTGCTGCTGATGCGGTTGAGTGCTGCATAACTAGCGCTTATTTGAATTATGGCGGAGTAGAGCTGCTGTCTCGCCTATCTAAGCGCCTCGCCACCTTATCCACTTCTGCCGCAGAAAAATCCATTAAGCTTCTCATAAGTTCGCAATTTGCACCCACCGCAGAAGATCAGACAAAAATTATCAGTAGGTTAATGGATTTGCCCAATGTCGAGATTCGCATTTGCGGACGAAATGAGTTTCTGCACTGGAAAAACTATATATTCAAAACGAGCGAAGACATCAGAATCGTAATCGGATCTGTCAATGCAACATCGGGTGGTTTTTTCCATAATCTGGAATGTGCGTCGTTGTCAATTCACAAACTGGATGATCCCGAAGTAATACGTATGCAGGATAAATTCTCTCATTTATGGGACGATGCTGTTCCTGCTCAGGATGTCATTAAAGGAGGGATACAGAATATGGCACCGCTACCAAAATTTCAAGTCGGTGACAATGTGCGCATTATCAGCACAGGCAAAATTGGTACGATAAATAAAGTGCTTTTATCCGATGATTCAGTTGGTTATAGAGTAACTATAGACGGAAAAGTTCAGGCGTATCAAGAAAAGTATCTGGAAGCTTTCATTGACGAAGAGCAGGAAATTATCGACAAGCTGGCTATGATGGCTTTTCGCAAAGGCGAAGATTTTCGAATATTTCAGACATGGTTTCGATTAAAGCGACCCATAGAAGGCAATATTTATGCTTATCTCGCCAGCCGAACTGTCTTTAATCCTTACCAGTTTAAACCACTGATGAAGTTCATCTCACCTGGGTCTGAGGAAAGACTTTTCATTGCCGATGAAGTAGGGGTTGGAAAGACCATTGAGACCGGAATTATCTTAACGGAGTTACTTGCACGTGGCCGGTTGGATCGTAGAAGTAATATTTTGATTATTGGTCCAAATGCATTAGGCCCCAAATGGGTCAAGGAAATGCGATTACGGTTCAATCTTGATTTCCGGATTCTTAATGGGCAGGATTTATCAAATATCACGAAGGCTGTTTTAGAAACTGGGTTCCTGCCTGAATATGCAAAATGGTCGGTAATAAGTCTCCAATTGATCAGAATAGATAAACATCTCGAACAGTTGGAAAAAATAAGTAGCTTACGAGAAGCACATCTTTGGAGCATGGTTGTCATCGATGAAGCTCATCATATGCGAAATAAAACGACCGACAGTAACAATGTGGGGGCAATTTTAAGCGGTTTGACCGAAATGATGCTAATGCTGTCGGCAACGCCCCTTAACCTTAAAGATGAAGACCTCTATCAGCAAATGAACATCCTGAATCCTTCCATGTTTCCGGATTTGCAGACGTTCAATAATATGATGCAGCCTATCAAGCTAATTAATCGTTGTCGCAGATTATTGGTTCAAAATGATCCAGACAATCATCGGGAACTAATTGATACCATAGATGAATTAGAAACCACCGCATTAGGCAAAGTCGTGATTTCACATCCGAGAATCATAGCTTTGCGAAAGGCACTTCAATCATGTGAAATTCTTCAGTATTCGGATATAGCTGATTTTGACAAGTCGCTTATAGCTCTTAGTCCCCTCGATCAATCGTTTACCAGAACATTAAAACGCGAAGCATTTGGTCATCCCATTGTCAGGGACGCAATCAAGGTGCCGGTACTTCTCAGTCAAGCTGAAAGAGAATTCTACGATGCTGTAATCAAGTTGGTTGAAGACGCCTATTTAGCGAAAGGCGGCGATCAAAGAGCGATTGGTTTTATCAGCAATATGCCGCAACGGATGGTCAGCAGTTGTATTCCGGCCATGCGGGAATATCTGGACTGGTGCCTGGTGAATGATCAGGAACTGGTGGACGACCTGATGAAACAACGCGAGGATGAAGCGGAAGATGACATTGATCTCAAAAAAATTCCTCTAATGCCTGAGCATAGGGACCAGTATGCCATTCTAAGAGATCAAGCTTCACTACTCGGCGAGCTTGATAGCAAATATGCTGAATTCAGCATTCTGGTAAAAAATCTCAGGGGAGAACTTGAAAACCCTCAAATAATGGTTTTTTCATTCTTTGTCAGGACGCTTAAATACTTACAAAAAAAACTGGAAATGGAGGGATACCGGGTTGGTTTGATTTGCGGCGAGGTACCGCTTGAAACCGAGGGCGATCAAAGAGGTCGTTATGAAATTATTGATGACTTTGAAAAGAAGACGATAGATATCCTCTTATCCAGTGAAGTTGGCGGTGAAGGATTGGATTTCCAGTTCTGCCAAGCCATGATCAATTACGATCTGCCTTACAATCCTATGCGAGTAGAGCAACGAATCGGCAGGATCGACAGGTTCGGGCAGAAGGCAGAAAAAATCTTTGTAGCTAGTATGTTTATTAGCGACACAATCGACGAAAAAATTTATGTGGCCCTTTATGACCGTATCAAATTAGTGGAAAACAGCATCGGTGCCTTAGAACCGATTCTGGGTAATGCCTTGGCAGATTTGCAGAAAGAAATTATCAACGGGAAGTTGACGGAAGCACAACTTGAAGACCGGATGAAGGCAATTGAGCTTGCTGTAGAGCAAGCAAAATTAGAAATGGAGCAGTTTGAGTCAAATCGGCGAGGTTTGATGGGCGACGAATTCTTTACAGATCCTCTACACCATTTGGATGAAAAATCAGAATTTGTCAGACCATCAGATGCAACATTTCTCACATCTCTCTGCTTAAATTCATGGGAAAAATGTGCTTACGAAAGCATTGATGAGGAGCGTGGGGCAATCACACTTTCAAAAACCGTCATTGCCGAATTGGAACAGTTCACGCGTCGCCCAGGGTCAGAGGGCAGTTCCAGCGAATTGCGTCCTCTTCTTGAAGGTGGGTTCCCATTGCCTATCGTTTTTAACGGAAGTCTCGCCGACCAATATAAAGATCATCACTTTTTGTCTCCAACCGGTTCTTGGATACGGTTTTTACTTCATGACCTTGAGAGTAAAGGCAAAATTCACAAAGTATTTTATTTCGCTTCGGATCATCGGGAAATCGGTCTTGAAGAGGGCTATTATCTAGTTCCCATCTTCGAAGTACAGTTGGAAGGGTTTAGAATAGAGCTGGATTTAGCTGCTGTGCCTATATCTTTAGGAAGTAATGCTGTTGAATCGTTAGATTTCCGGAAGTTTTCTCGATTACTGGGCAAAAACATTATGGAGTGTGATGTTCCTTTCCCTCCCGATATGGCCGATGATCTTGGTCAATACATAGATAACGCAAGGGTTGCCCTTGAAAAGCAAATGGACGAAAGAGTTGTTCTCCTGCAGGCTGAAAATATGTATCGCATTGAAACGCGAATTATATCATTGGAGCGAGGGCGAGATTCTCGAATCTCAAGATTTAAACAATTAATCTACGACCACCAAATAAGATCTGCGGCAGAGGGTAAAGAACCCAGTCAAAAGTATTTGAATATAGTCGAAGGGCAGATGGCAACAGAACAACGACGAACAGCGGAGCACATCGATAAACTGTCATCAAAAAAGAATCTGTCTCTTACATTGTCGTTGGTAGGGGTTTGCTTAATTAGCGTCAAAGGCTAATAGAAAGAGGAGCTTCACATGGCAGAAGAAATTAACTTCGCAGATGCGCGGCAACGACTATTAGATCAAGTAAAATCGCTTCCCCCAGGTGGGTCGGCATTAGAAACGCTTTCAATCGTCCGCGCCGACTATGACTGGGCTATTCCTGGTTATAGAAAAGCTTTGGACATTTTGAGCGATACCATTTACCAGGATCGTAAGCATTTTTTGCTTGAATTGATTCAAAATGCCGACGACGCAGATTATCAGACAAAAACACCGTGCCTGACCTTCACTATCAATGCCGACGATATCGAACTTCAATATAATGAAGAGGGTTTCGATGTAGATGACATAATTGCGATTACTGATACAGGCGATTCAAAAAAGAAGGGAACAGACAGGCTAAAAAAAGGCTTCATTGGCGAAAAGGGCATTGGCTTCAAATCCGTTTTTGCCTTAGCATCGGAAGTCGAAATAGAGAGCCCGCCCTGGCATTTTCTTCTCCGAAAGGAAAAGTGCATTGTTCCAGAAGTACTGAGGAACGGAAAACTCAAAACAGGTACACGAATCAAGGTAAAGTTTACCGAACATGGCTATGCAGCTAAAATTGCAGAAGAGATCAGAAGTTTTGTAGATGGTAATACTGAATCCTTCCTGTTTTTGAACAAGCTTTCAAGGGTAATCGTACTGGATCAGCAGCAAGAACAATCCAGCAAGTGGTTATTGGAAATTGAGCCACCAGACAGAATGAGTTCTACTCTTACGATCAAAGCAGATTCAGTAACTGGCAATTCTGTCCGCGAATATCAACTATATGAACGATGTATCAAATTTCCACCAGAATTGGTGAAAAAGAGATGGGAGCGTTTAGCTTCAATTGAAGGGCCACAGACACGCCCAATAATCGTCGCAGCATTAATGGAGACGTCAGAAGATTCTTTGCCAACTGGTCAACTTTTTTGTTATTTGCCAACAAAAATAACTCTACCGGTGCCCTTGTTCCTTCAAATAGACGGTCATACAACAGCCGATAGAGAGCGACTTCTTGATCCTGCAACAAATGATTGGAATCGACATCTTCTGCAACATGTCCCTCGCTTTTTAACTGATGCCATCTTGAATTGGCGGTCTGAACCTTCAATGCAAATGGGACTGCTGAACTATATTCCAACGAGCATCGGTAACGATCAACTCCACCCTAGTATTTTAAGCTGGCAAGAAAGCCTAAAATCTGTGGCTTGGCTTAAAACTTTTGATGATTCTATTGAAGAAGGTTGGGTTGCTCCAGATGATGCTCTTTGGGCCGATAGCTATTGGATGGAGTGGTTTGCCAATGAACCTGATTTTAGAAAAGAAGCTGAAAAACGGTTGAGTAAAAAGATTGTCCATCAAAAATGGATTGCCCATAAGAAATGGACAGGAGTTCGAGACTGTTACAAAATCAAAAAATTAAATGCCGACCAAGTTGCAGCCATATTGCGATATGTGACCTTACCGAAAGTTATGTTGACCCCCTATAACTTCCCACAACTGTATCAGCATCTTAATGAATTAAAAGAAACACCATTGATAAAATCTGAAATAAAAAGAGCGCCTATCTTTCCTCTCGGAAAAGGGAAATGGGGCGCCTTGATTGATGATGTCGATGATCACCGGAAGGTTTATTGGTTGGATAGCCGTTCATCGCGACAAACCGGGCTAGAAGGCCATATCGAGTATCGCATCGTTGATCCAAGATACACTTATCGGCATGAAGCTGGGGGGAAAGCTACTGACCAAAGGCGTGAAGAATCGAGACGGATTAATGATCGAAATGAAATTGTAAGAAGTCTTTTGAAAATACTAGATGTTCGTGAACTCAACGATGATCGTATCCTTACTGAATTACAAATACCGTGGCTTGCGGCAATTACTGAAATTGAAGAGGGTGTAGCCGAAATTCAATATGATGTTTTGTCCAAAATATTTAATGCCTATCAGGCAAAACAGAACAAAGATGATAAATATATCAGTCTTTTCAAACCGCTTGCCGAAGCATTATTTCTATCTGAAAAGGGTGAAGCACATAGACTGAATAATTTGGTATTGCCGGAAACACTTCATTTCAATGATGCGGACAAGCTGTACGCAAACTCATCTGGCCACGTTATATCTGTTCCAATAACGCTTATAACTCCGCCTCCAAGCGAGGCAAAGCATATCAATCTAGATTTAGAAAGTGAGCGGCAAGATAAATTCAGGCAAGATTGGCGGCAATTTCTTCTTCACTGCGGGATTAAGTCGAAACCAATTTTTTCCGATATAGTGCAAAACTTCAGTAATTCATATGAGTTTTCAAGAAGAGATAAATACCTTTATGATCTGTGGCTTGTGAAAATCGATTACACATATATTCAGAAAAACGCAGTAAATATAATCCGTTGTGAATTAGATGTTTTGACAAAAAATACTATCAAATCAGACAGTTATAATAAATTGCTGATGTCAGATATATTATATCAGTCTTGGAAAGATACGTTTGCTGAGAAAGCAAGGATTTTCCAATACAACTGTCAATCGAATGAAGGAACAATACCAAGTTGGTTAAAGGTCTTTTACAAGAAATCTACTTATTCAGATAAATGCATAGCTATATCTGATCCAAAGTGGGCTGGCTTGGAAAAAGATTTAATCCCCCTCAAGACAATTAACGGACATCCAACAACTAAACTCAAAGCTTTGAGAGTCCCCAGTTTAAAGAAAACCGAACTTCTAGTGACCCCCCGATATTTAGATCTTGTGCTTGAACAGGATAAGATCGGGGAAGGACCTGACTACGTAACAACTTTTTTGGATTCATTGGATATCAGGAAACCTGCGATTGCTGACGTGAATGCTCTTTTTAAGCAATGCGATCAAGATCATTACAGGGATATCGCCCAAGTAGCCGTTGAATTGATAAATATTGGCGTTCAAAAGTTTGGGCTTCAACTCCATGATTTCAAGGAGAACCGTATTCGGTCAGTAAGTGAATTTAAACTGGGTAAAAAATCACGTCGAGGGTGTCCTCTTATAGAAGAGCAATATGGCGAAGAAATTGGTAAAAAACTTGGGGAAATATTCTCTTTAGAAACAGAGACGGATTTCTCTTCCGACTTTCTCGGATTGTTTAAGGAATATTTCAAAACCGGGCCTGATGAAAATATATGTGAGCGAATTTATGAAATGCTAAAAGGCTGGGAGCAGTTATCGGGGCAGCAACAATTGCTGATTAAACAGGATCTTAGGAATACACTTACTGCAAATTCACATGAACAATTTGCAATTGCTTTCAATGACAAGAAATTGGCTGGTGAATTGACAGCAAATAACCTCCCTTGTATTTCAATTGATATTAACGAGACAGATCGCTATCGGTTTGAAGATTCAGCCAGTGAAATCGGTTTAACACTGATAACCGAGTTTGGTGATTTAATATGGCATGGTGAAAAAACGTTGACGGAAGAAGAATGTATAGAATTTAATGATCTTACCGGAAAATATTTTGATAGCCTTGAAAATAGGGAAGCATCAAGACTTAATCGTTGTTTGAATGTTCTGGGGAATTCGGGAGTGTGGTGCAATAAGATAAGGAGGGTAAAAATACTTCAACGGACATTTTGCGATACTGTCAAAAGGATAGAAAAATTGCCCCATTTGGATATTCAAGATGACAGCCAGTTCTTTATAGGTTTGGATGATTCTATAGAAGAAATTCTTGCGGGTCTGTTGAGCTGCTGCGAATTTACAAATTACAAAAGCGCAGTTCGGGATATTGAGGATTTAAAAGAAAACGATGAAATAGGCTACATCGCCTCTGATCAAGATGTTTCTTCTCCAGTGAAAATTCAGGATGTAGTTCAATCTGTTAAAAATGCTTTGAAAGAGCTTAGGCAACCATCAATTTCAACAAAAGGGAAGGGATGGAAACTTGGACTACCGCCAGAAGAGGAAGAGAAATTTCGCCAGAATATAATAGACAAACTGGAAGACTCTTTTATTAAAGGGCCTGATGCCTATGAAAAAAGACACAGGTCAAGATCTGAAAAAGCGGAAGTGGCCTCTTTTATCGACCCATCGGCACCTGAACCCAAAACCTTTTTAAAAACAGAGTATGATGGCAAGTGCCAGATTTGCAATGTAGAGCTGATATCAAGCCGTGGCGATAAACTGATAGAAACCTACCGTATCGTTGAAACAAGACGGAAAAATTGGTGGGCGAACAGACCTTTTAACATTTTGTGCATGTGTCCCAATTGTCATGCTTTAGCAAAGCATGGCGGTGGAAAGGACTTTGGAAATATCTACAATCATGCACAGGAGATTCTAAATGGAGATACGATACCGATCGAAGTTCCTGAACGACAAGGTGATTGTTATGTTGTGCCGATATTGATGGCAGGGAAAGAGCACAATATGTATTTCAGTAAAGCTCATATCAACTATTTTGCAGCACTTTTTGAGCATGAAGAAAATTAGCCCAAAACGGATATGACAAGGAATTATTCAACAGGTCATACTCTGTATCATCAAGGAATCCTGAAAACCCATGCAGAAAATCAAGGGCACAATCCATCACTCTGCTTCCGATCTCGTCAACTTTCTCGAATGCGAACATCTGACGGCGTTGGACTTGATCAATCTGGAAACCCCACTTACCCAGGCGGAGGACGATGAACAGGCAATCCTTTTTCAGCAGAAGGGGATTGCCCACGAAGGGGCGTATGTCGAACATCTCAGAAGCAGTGTGTCATCTCTTATTGACATTACCGAACTCAGCAGGGATGACCTGAAGGCGGCCTGTCGGCTGCAATTTTAATAAATGCTCATTCTATTGGATAACTACCTCCGTTTCTGATATGTAGAGACTCGTTGTCTAGTATGGACCGAGTCTATTTGAAGTCAGGGAGCTGGATCATGACAGTAAGACAGCAGGCAATTGAGTGGATAAGGAGCCATAACCCATCAGAAGCGTCAAACCCTCTACGCACATCTCGATTTTACCCTGAAAAAGAAATTTGGTTCTTTACTTTTCCATCGGCATTTTTTGATGACGGGAAGGAAGGACACTTGAATATATTGTGCCAGAAGCAAGCCAACACCAATGACTTCTACTATTTGAAGGTACCCTTTTCATTTTTCAGGGAGAACCATGACAAACTCAATGTTCGTGCATCTGGCGAGAATTTTGATTTACATATCTCCGGTAAAAAGAGGAACTGGCTTGTGGATGAAAGAAGCGACGATGTAAATTTTGCTGTATTTGAACAACAGAGGTAGTTTTAATCAGATACGAGTGAGATCTAGGCCGTACTGCGCCTATACGGTTGTTTACCCGGCTATCCACCGGTTTAAATAGATGGCCAGATCTGGCCGACTCCCAAAGGAGGGCGTAAATGAATGAGCAATTGAATTTGAGGGAAGACCTATTGAAGCAGCTTTCCCATTTAGCAAAGAATGACATGACGAAGCAATACCATGTCATCAACATGTGTATATACGAGATGATAAAAAACAAAGAATTTCTGACACTTGATACAGTCACTGAGAAATGCAATCTGTATTACAAAGTGCAAGTTAGTGCCAGATACGGGAAAATAGTTTCGCAACGAGTTCAAAGATCAATTGGAGGAAATAGCGCATCAGCTCATCATGATGAAATCAATTGCAAACTTTCAACTTCCGGCTGGAGTTTGAAATTAGGTACATCTTCATGCACGGCTTTCCTTAATGATAAGAACGGTCATCAGCATAAATTAGATTTGAACTCGACATTGAGCACCGAAAATAGCGTGCAATAGTGTTCTCTTTTGGGAGACTGGTGGACACGGATTGCTATATTGCTATTGAAGAATTCTGAAACAATAAAGGCGCATCCAAAAAAAGACTTACGACCGTCCAAGAAACCTGCGGGCCAAAGTCATGCCAACGGAGTGGAGAATGTTATGGAGCTTCAAATTGGAAGATCATATTCAAGGTCGGAAATCAGTAAAATTCTGGGAGGAAGTATAAGAGCATCACTTCCCGTATCGGGGGGAGCGGTTGTATGTGGTTGCTTCAAAAAAGCGCCGGAATGGAATCCCCACGCTCCCGATGAGGTAACTCTAGGAGTTAAGCCTCGGGTACACGCTGCGGCCCGTACACTTGCCGAGCAAGGCGGACCTATTCCAATTTTTCTGTTCCAAGAGAACTCCGCCTGGAAATACAAGGGCGACTATCTCTGCACAGACTATTCAACAGATGAGAAGCTATGTGAACAAAAGATGAAAGAGAACCCCGTTCGGGGGCAAATTGGGGGAGTTCTCAGTTTCGAGAAGGTATAGGACCAGTTAAAGTGCCCTACTATCGGCAAAACCAGCTACAATATGGCCGTTCATATCGGAGCCAAGTTAAGGTATGGAGGTACAAACCATGAAAAAGCATGCGATACTACTACGGCTGAATCCTCAACACTGGCCTAAGTGGGACAGTAAATTAGCGCAAGGGTATGATGTGGATGTTTGGTTCACAACGGGTCGCCGCCGCGCCGATGATATATACACAGGGATACCTGTTGTCGTCTTGGGTACAGACAATCTCGGTGTCGTCGCATGTGGGGAGACATCAAGTTGCGTAGAATTTCGGTCCGATACGGATTGGGAAGAATCACCACTGGAATTCCAATCGAGTGGCAAAATAAACTTGAACAGAGTCTGCGTCAAAATCAGACGTGTACGGCTTGCAGCAAAGGGTATGACCGAGTTTGCCGCCAACAGTGGCCGGGCGCGGTGGGTGACAAGTCCGATCCTCGGTGAAGCTGATTGGGAGGTATTGCAGGAAGGGAGTGATGCGCGGCAAGACGATGTCCTGAAGCTGGCGCTTGAGATCAGTATTGCCGATTTGAAGAAAACGCTTGAGCAAGAAACACTTTCTGCCCTTGCCTGGCTGGTCGATGACGGCATCCTGGATTTTAAACTGGCCATGCCGCGCACAAGCTTGATCAGGGCGAATTTCATGACAAGTTCGGCATCTTTTCCGATGCAGAGGGCAACTGGGCAGTTAAAATAATGAGTAATATCAATTTATTGAACGAGGCAAATTAGTGGAAAGTGTAACGAGTCTCCGAGAAGCATTAAATGTACTAAAAAAATCATCACCCCAGGCCGTTGAGGTCGAATGTCTCGACCGCACGCGCAATGTCCTAAAAGAATATTTGTACATTAGGACAAATATTGAAAAGGATTTCAAAAAGCATCTTGAAGCACTTTTAAAAAACCAAGTCATTTTTTTGTGTGGTAGCAGTGGAGATGGCAAATCTGCAATACTGACTAGGTACAGTAGTGAATACGCTCATAAAGCAATTTTCCATCTTGACGCCACCCATAGTTCCGCTCCTCACCAAGATGCAATTACGACTCTGGACCAATTATTTTCCGAAGCAAAAAAAACAAGTTCACCACTTGTTATCGGGATAAATATTGGGATGATGGCTAACTATGCAGAAGGTGGTTCAGAAGAACATGACGCTATCAAACGCTCTATGCGAGCTCATTTAAATGAAGGGCCCACTCCGATTGATCATATATATCTTGATTTTGAAAATTATCCAAAATTCATATTTGGTGAAACAGGTCCTATTTCAGAATTTGCAGTAGCCTTGATGAAGCGCATTACAAATAATGAAAACAATCCGTTTCGGGCGTTACTGGAGCAAGATAAACACTCACAAAACGATCCAAGGTTGACTGTAAATTTTAATTTACTCGCTCTGGCTTCAGTTCAGAAAATCATCGTCGAAATCCTGTTGAAATCGCGTCTCATTAAAGATCAGTTTGTCACTGCCAGGACACTTCTGGATTTTATGCATCAATTGCTAACTGATGATGGCTATCTTTTTGACAATCTATTTTCCGGTTCTGATAATGAATTATCACAACGAATTAAGTTTTTTGACCCAAGTACATTAAGGACCAAACGGATTGACCATTTTATTCTTCAGTTTAGTTTGGGACTAGTAGATGTGGATTTTGATAAATTTAAGCAGGACTTAATTGTGTTTGGCATTTCTGAAAAAGGCAGCCCAGCATCATTCATAAGATTGTTTTATCTCCTTCGTGACCAAGACTTAGGGAACAATTATCATCATTCTTTCTGTGAAGACTTCTCCGACGAGCTCATAAATTCATACGCAAAGTTTTGGAAATTACATACAAACTTCTCAGATTCTCACGAAGAACGAACAATACTACGAACAGATTTTTACAATAATATTTTGCTCCAAGCTATTCATAACTATATGAATCGCAATGCAATGAAGTTGAGGAGACGACAGTACTTTATCGGCGAACACAATGGGTATCAGTTAGCAGCGCCATTAGATATCAGAGCTGATTTTGAAGCAATTCTAAACGATAGTAACAATAAGATCGGATATTTCAATGCATATTTAAAGGTTTCAAACAATTCTCTTCCTCCGCTATCAGTCAACATAAATTTGCATGAGCTTATGATAAAGCTCACTCAAGGATATCGACCAAACAAACATGATAAAAATACAATTGTGATTCTTGATGAAATTGTAGAAGCAATTGTTGAACTGGCTAACAATAGTCAATCTTTAATAATTGTTGGAGATTCAGTGCACTACGAAGTAACTCAAAGTGACAACATAATTGAAGTAAGCGGAGTTTAATGCAGATGATTCCAATACGCCTTGATTTACCAGCTAAAGTTGAAGATGTGCCACGAATAAATACGTTAAACAGTTACTTGCCATTACGTAATAATAAAAATGAATTTAGCTGGGATGTTGTCATTGGTCTTTTTCTTGGCTATGCGTGTAATTTACAAATTCAAGACTACTCGCAAGAGAGGTTTGTTGAAGACTGCCGTAAAGTGTTCGAAGAGAAGTTAGAAGAAGTTGAGTTCTGGAATGTATTGAAGCGCATGTATTTTGAAAATGGTGCATTTTTCAATATTGCACCTGAGTGCCAATTGTTTAGAGCTCAAAAAGCTAACGTCAGGGCCGCAGAAGAACGTATAGCGCTGATGTATTTTTCGCTTCTTAATGGACTAGATCTGTCTGGTTGTTTTGGTGGCAAGATTAATTTCATCGAGCAGCATATTGTTGAGACACTCCAAAAAAAGCTTGTTTCAGTGACCACTCCGAGCAAAGAGCACCCCTATCTACCATATTTATCAGATCGATTTAGGGAAGATCTGGTTTTCTTGACTAGCAAACCCAAATATATGCTTGGTGAGCTTAAGAACTTTCTTGCAGTTTACGGCTTTCTATATTGCACTCAGCTGGCACTAAATTTACTTGAGTGGCGCAAGGAGACTCCCAAGCCTAAACCACTATATTTTATTTTAGATAATGAGAAGGCCAGTTTGGAGCGCACCGAAATCCAGCGATATGGATGGAGATCTTTCTATGACGCTGCTCAGAACTTGTTTCCCGTTCTATCAATGTTAGAAAATTTACAACTTGAAGATAAAAACTCAATTAAGCACCCATTGTGGCATATGGCAGAGTCTATAAAAAATCATGAAGATGCGGATAGATACAAAGATGCATTTATGAAATTTGCAATATGTTTTAAAGAACAACGAAACCTGAATACCGAGTTGAAGCAGAGCAATGATGTCTTAGACTGGATTGATAACCTAATTAAGCTCGCAATTAGCCAATTTAGTAAGGATCTCCCAGATTCCTCACGGTATGACGTGAATAGAAAATATGTCAAAGAAGTAGTAGAGCTAATTTGTGAGGGGTTTGTGCAAAACCGTCGCCGTGGTGGTCTCGTTTTAGTTATAAACCAAGATAGGCTGATACTTCTGACCAATATTGCTATAGGCTCTGCAGAAAAATTAAGATTTCATGAGCTGATTTTGGCTTTTGAAAATAGAGGAATTTATTTAGATAAACAGACTCAGCAGAAACTTATCGAATTTTACGAACGAATTGGTAACGTTGATCGTATGAGTGACAGTGGGGACGCCGTGTATGTCAGAAAAACAATTTGAAATATTTCTTTCCAGTGCACTAATCAATTGGGCAAATGAGTCCGCTAGTCCTGGATATAGGTATCAATTTAGAACTCCAAGTGAAGAAAATCGATTAAAGCTGTACGAGGCTATGATTCTTCAAGCGGATGATGAAGTGCACTTTAAGGGCAGCGTTCTCAAGGTTATTACCATAGGTGAACTTCGATTGTTGCCGTTGCTGCATTTAGACGATGATAAAGGGCTAAATGAGCATTTTATTGCAACTATTAGAGATTATATTGCTCCAGATATTGGCGGTGAATTGGCCGGTTGCGTCGCAATAATTATTCACGATAGTGATCTAGACACCATTAGTAATAGCTCTGAGCGTCTCGATAAACAAAATGGCATTTGGAGTCCCGAGCATATAAAGCAAATGCTTAAAGCCTTAATAGATTACAAGGATACAGGGAAGGATATCTCTCAGTGTCTGCTTGATTATCAATTCGCAGCAATACAAGAAGATGGCGCAACTATGTTTGGCTTTGCTCCATTGTATAAGGCTCTCTTGGATGGAGATCTGAAGTTTGATGAACTTGGCTTGCTAAATGATCCTCTAATTGAAAGTTTTAGCGGAAAACCTAAACAAATAAAAAAACGACTGGAAGAAAACCGTAAGCTATATAAGCAACTTGAATATGATGTTGTACATTTTTCTGGCCAGCTTAAAAACAGATTAGATTTTGGATCAAAGTTTATTGATAAGTACTTCCCTGATGGCAACATTGATAAGTGGAAAACAATTGATTTTCAAGTCTTTTGTAATGAACTTACTAAAAACAAAAACCAAACACTTGAATTTGAAAATGAAGTTGCTGGTATGAACATTGCGCTAATTGCTAGAAATAAAGATGAGTCAAAATCTGGAAAAAGAGAGCGCAGCATAATTATTGTAGTTGATGAAAATCAGACTGAGCAAGAATTTGAATTGCATTTCATCGGAAATGATCTTGAGGATAGTCAGTTACGAATTGCCACCAAAAGCTCTTTGATAAACGCTGAGTTCAAAATATTCAGTAGAGGCACCAAACGCAGAAAAGCGAGATTTAAGGCTCTTTTTGATGGCACACCATCATATTTTACTCTCTATACTGATCGGGATAAGACAACGGAAAGATTTAAATTTAATTGCTTAGTAATACGAGAAAATGATTTTTTTGTCGATGCATTCAAGACGTGCTTTGTAATTACGCCAAATAAAAAGGAAATTATTCTTCAGACAGACGACAGTAAGCTCTGTATTAATCCGGAATTACCAGGTTGCTCAGTTGTTTGCGATTTGAATCAAGAGATTGATTCTGATTTATATGGTGAGGTTGATTTTTCAAAATTAGCCAATGAGTCAGATCTTATAGAATTTAAAGTTAAGCACGGTGAACATAGCTTAAAGTTCGCTGTAGAGGGGCAAGCAGCAACTGACTCCCTTAGCCTGCCTATTTTGCTTGATACCGATAGATATATTCGCTTGTTTACGGATGAATATTACGGCGAGTTCAATCGTTTAAAAGACGTTGTAATAATTGATAATAAGGAGCTATCACCCGTCAGTAAACGGCTTAACCTTCTAAGATGGGAAGCAAGCTATTTAGACGAAGATATAATCGCATTTTCTTCCTCCGGAGGAGTGAAGTTAAGTGACATAGAGTCTGTAGACCTCAATTTATATAAAGCATACAGCGAGTTATTTAGTTTTCTTAGAAAACTTGGGACAATGCCATCTTTGGTCGGTTGGGGGCCTGAATTCCGTAAGTCTGTACAGACAGTGATCGAATCTTACATATCTTACTTGGAGCAAATTCAAAAAAATACGGTATTAAACTCCGATCAAAAACTAGTGATGAATATTGGAATGGGGGTGTTTGAAGGTAAAGAATATCTTACTCCATACCATCCATTGATCCTTTCGTATTACCTAACCATAGCTGAACAAATTGTTGTGGATTCTGAGACTCGAAGCTTTGAAACGTTACCTAGAATAACATTAGAGCGTTTAACTCCCAGAGGGCTTTTGCCATATGTCTATGACAGCAAATGTGGATTTTCCTACACGCAGCAAGTTAAGGAAAATGTCTTCTGGCTTGAACTGGTTCCTCAACAGGAAAGTAGCTACCAGTTCGTTCGTAAGCTTGTAAAAGAAAAAATAGGTGAATTTAAATTAGCCTTCAAACAGCTATTTTCAGCAAATAGTAGTAAATTGATTATCAATGCTCTGAACCAGCAAAACAGTGAGGAATTGTTTCTGGGTTTAGTTGATTATTTTAAGGAACAGCTTGAAGATGCCTGCCCAGTTCATGTGAATCTATATGATGATACTTTTCATCTAAATGCATTTGACCGATTTGCTGAGGAACCAAGCATATCAGTGATAAAGAGTAAGCTTGAGCTAGACAAAGGTGCTTCAAAAGACAACGCAGATTCAATAGTTGATTTACTTCGAACAAAGCTCACCTATAGTAAATTCACTCATACACAAGTAAAAAATAAGCAGACTTATGCACATCTCGCATTTTTCCGAAACAATCAGAAAATTGACTGTCGGCAGATTGATATCGATTCAGCATTAAGTGGTGTAGCAGCTGATGGTATTTTGGCCAACGAGGCATCAGAAAATAAAGGTGGAAGCTACTACACAGCCTTTGGACTTAGAAATGTAGATTACAAGGAGCTGCCACACCTTAAACTCGCAAAATTATATGGATCTCTCTATCGCCCTTCGAGGGAGTCAAATACCCAGTTTACAGGTAGTAATGCTGTAACACTGGCGGTGAGTGACGATTTTAAGGAGTTGTTAGAGCAAGCCTATGATTCTGCAATCTGGACCACAATTATTGATCCAAAAGTTACTCTAGATTTTTTTACCAGCAACAATGATGTATTGCTCATCCATTATTCAGATCAATATTCGAGTTCAGCTAGTTATGACGCAATAACCGTCACGCGTGAAACAAAGCTTTTTAGAAGCGTGCTTCAGCTGGGCCAAGGCGGAATCATAGATGAATTCAATGCCTTCAACGGCGAGTGGCTTTTAAAAATGCTAACTGCTAGTGCCAATGACCGGAAAGGTACTGAAGGTATAATTGGTGCTTATAAATTCATAACAGGGCTGGTTAAAGGATCGGAAAACATAACGTGGGTTCCGCTTTCAGTCGCGGAAATGATTCGTGTTGCTGGCAATATCGGTTTGAAGATTAGTGATAGTGAGTTTTCAAGAAACGTGCATGGATACCGTTCCGGGGCAATTTCAGATGATGTATTGCTTGTAGGATTTAATAATGCACAAGAGCTATTTCTGTTGCCAGTAGAGGTTAAGACCGGTGCACGACCAGATTACAATAAAGCAGTAAAGCAAACAAAAGAATTGAAGCGATACTTATCATCTTTACTTGGCCCACGTACTTTTGCGGCCAAACTTTTCCGCGCATTATTTGTCCGACAAATACTAACTCAGATTGATAAATATCGCTTATACAAGGTTTTTGAGGACGATTACTTTAAACCATTGCTTGATGAACGAGAAAAATGGTTACGCGGTAATTATCATCTGGCTGATGTTATCAATTATCCTCAAGGTTTTGTTGTTGCACATGTTGAGAGTGATACTGTCTTTCAGCCAAGTTATAGTGAACAGGAATCAGTTGTTAAAATTGAACTGCCCTATAGCTTGCTATCTGGCCTAGTCAAGACACCTTTACTCAAGCTGCTTAATGATGATGGTATACAAAAGCATTGCCATGTTCCCGATGAATTACTATTGAAAGGGAAAACAAGCTCAGTTTTGGTTGATTTTGTCCCAGATATCACAGGCGAAAATGAAGATGGAGATCACGAGCTTCAAGCCTCCGTGACGTTACAGGATGTCAAATCTGCTGAAACAGTTGAGGGTGGAATCGACTATTCAAATAATTTATTGCCATCTTCAGAACCCTCTAAAATCCTGCCATCTTCTAAATCTGAGAAGCTTAAAGTTCTGTTCGGCAATAAAGTCATGACTCATGAACCCGTTTTTTGGGAGCCAACCAATACGAGCAGAGTCTTTAACACAAATACTGGTATCATTGGTACTATGGGTACAGGTAAGACCCAATTCACGAAAAGCTTGATTACCCAGTTGGTACGAAATCAACATGACAATGTAGATGGACAGCCGATTGGTGTTTTGATTTTTGATTATAAAGCAGACTACGTCAAAGACGACTTTGTTAAAGCGACTAATGCCAAGGTATATGACCTCTTCAACCTGCCATTCAATCCCTTTGCCCTTTTAGGCAATAAACCAATTTTACCTGTTCATACTGCCAGCCAATTTCGTGCAACGCTTGGTAAATCGTTTGGTTTGGGTCCAAAGCAAGAAAACCGCATTCATGGTTTAGTGATGGAAGCCTATGAGAAATACGGAATATCTACTACTGATTCGAGTACCTGGGTAAAACAAGCTCCTACGCTGAAAAACATTTGGGATATATACAATGAACAAGACAAGGTGGAGCAAGATTCGTTATATGCTGCACTGTACGAACTGAATACGTTCCAGATATTTGAACCGATATCAAAGAAAACACAATCACTCTACGACACTTTAAGTGGTGTGGTTGTTATCAATCTTTCTGGTTACGACACCAAAATCCAAAATCTTGTAGTCGCAATCACACTTGATATTTTTTATTCACAAATGCACCAGCAAGGTAGTTCAAAGTTGGACGGCAATTATCGTCAAATATCAAAAATGATCTTGGTGGATGAGGCCGATAACTTTATGTCTCAAGAGTTCGAAAGTCTTAAAAAAATCCTCAAAGAGGGCAGAGAGTTTGGGGTGGGTACGATTCTTTCGACTCAAGAGTTAACGCATTTCAAAACAAGTGAAACCGACTATTCCAGCTATATCCTTACGTGGATAATTCATCGTGTATCACAGTTAAAAAACCAAGAAATCAAAGCAATATTCAATGCGAAGGATAAGCAAGCAGAAGAGGATCTTATGCAGCAGATTCGAACGCTAGAAAAGCATTACAGCTTGTATATAGATGGCGATAAAAAGATCGCTAAGCTGAAGGACTTAGCGTTTTGGGAGCTGATTAGTAATGAATGCTGAAGAACTCAAAGAACTTCATTCAGAACATATCTCGCTGGAAACGTGGCGATTTACGGGCCCCTCATAAGCCGCTACTACTAGTTTATGTTCTGGCTCAATATTTCAGGGGTCATACGCAGCTCTTCTCATATGAAAATGAGATCGACAAGCAATTAGATGATTTGCTTAAAAGATTTAGTCCCGTACGAAGCACATATAATTTTCATATCCTTTTTGGAGATTATTGAATGATAAATTTTGGAAATTAATCAATGCCGAATCGGTAATTCCCCCGAAAATCCAATACGGATCCTCCAAAGTCTGAATTGATACCTTGTTCGGTAAATAACGGACTTTGTCTTTGTTCATTACATCATCGAGCTTTTGATATGGGGGCCATATCTATAACTGATGATTATCGCCTTCTTTAATCTTCATCAATAAATGGTGGTTCAAGAGTTAAAGAATTATTTTATAAATTTGATGGAGTACAAATAACAATTCCAAAAGTTAATTTGTTGATGCCTTCTGCGGATTATATGAAGATGGCATCGAGATGAAGTTTTCCGAAAATAGTTTGCTCCATTATGTATATCCACAATAACTATTTGAGATGGAAGAGAACATGTATATTGCCGGGAAAAAGTTGACCATATTTAGTTGGGCACTATTCAGTTCTCAGACGGATATTCCGGTGGTTAAGGCTATTTCCCTGGCTGATGGGGATGATATTAATGTGTTGCTCAGTCAGGATGAGATGCTGAATGCTGTTGGGGAATATGCAAATGCTGGAATTCATGATTTAAGATCAAGAATGTTTGATGAACATGGGCAACCGTTATGGAACTTGTTGACATTGTTATGAAATATAACGATATTTATATCTAATATGGAGAATGAAAATGATTATTACGCCTACTCACTTAACAATTGGACAGTTATTTGATCAACAGTTTATTTTTAGGGTGCCAAAGTATCAAAGATTTTATGCTTGGGATTCGGACGAAATAGATGATTTTTTAGAGGATCTAGAGCAATGCCAACTAGCAAGGATGACTGGTAATGGTCGTCACCATTTTTTTGGCGGATTGGTGACTGTAAATATACCTTTCGCAGGCTCAGCGAGGAGAAATATTGAAGTTATTGACGGACAGCAACGTTTGGCATCATTTACAATGCTTGTCGCCCAACTGAGAAAAGCGTTAATTAAATTAGAGTCTGAAGTCGACAAAGCTGCACCTGACAATCCAGCCAAATTTTTGAAAGATAAATATGACGCACTAAGAGGTAAATACTTGTTTTTTCAGGATACAATGAAGCTGCAAGTCCATGAAATTCATAGACTTGAGCTATCTAACCCAGACAAAGCCTTTTTCAAAGTCCTCATTGAAGAAGCTGGCCCTGATGTGACAAGGGATTCACATCAGTTACTTCTTAATGCATACAATAAAATAGGTAAATATCTCCAAAACCTTGTTAACAAGCAGGCGACTGATTTGGATAAAGCCTTAGCGTTAAGTAGAATTGATGAGGTGTTGCAATCAGACTGGACAGTTATCCATATGAGTACAGATACGAAGCAAGAAGCATATATGATGTTCCAGGTATTGAATGATAGAGGCAAGGATTTGACAGAAGGGGAGCTTCTTCGCGCTCGCACTTTAGAGATGCTTGAAGGAGTGCAATTTTCAGAAAAGCAAGAGGTAGTGGAGGATGCATGGAATCAAATGTTGAAGAAAAACAGCCAAGTTGAAGACTCGTTGAGAGCTGTGTACGCCTCGGTTGTGGGGAAGCGACCTGGGCAGGCGACACTATTTGACCAGTTTTTAGATCAGTTCTTTCCAATGCATAAACAACCCACCCTTGATGACGAAAAGGCAACGAAACTTGTTGAACAAGTTAATAAGCTGAAATCTGACTTTGGGAAGCTTGAGAAAATTTGTAGTGGGGAGTGGCCATACCCTGTTGCCCCAGGCATAACAGCATGGCATCGTGATAGGTTGAGACTTCTTGTTTTAGAGTTAAAGCATACCAACTGTCTGCCTTTGTTGTTGGCTGCGTGCAATCTTGAGCAGAAAACCTTCGCTGAAGTTGTTCAAATATTGGAACGGTTTGTCTTTAGATACAAAATTATATGCGGGGCGCATATCAGCGCTGCACAAAATGTCTATTACAAACATGCTGTAAAAATAAGAAATAATCCGACTAATTATCAAGTCAAAGAATTAAGAGATGATTTACAGGCCTTGCTAAATAAAAACACCACTGATAGCTTCTTTAAAAGCAGTATAAAAGAAATGGTTTACTCAGATGAAGTCAGTAACAAACCTCTGAAATATTTCTTGATGACAATTGAGCATTATTACAGGTGGTATGCAGGAGGAGCAAGTAACGCACCTAAGTGTCTTGATCCTTCAAGAGTGTTTGACTTCGCTAATACCACTATAGAGCACGTTTATGCACAAAACACGGCAACGCCGAACGTAGCAATGGACGCCTTGGTGAACAAACTGGGAAACCTTACATTTTTAGGAACAGGAGATAACGAGGCCGTTGGTAACAAGCCGTTCGTACAGAAAAAGCCCATTTTTGCAGCGTCTGGCGTGAAATTAAACAATAAAATTGCTGAGAATGCGACTTGGGACTCAGCCACTTTAGAAGCCAGAATGGAAGAGCTATCAATGATGGCTATTAAGATTTTCAAGCCATAAATCAACTTGACTTCCAGTAAAAACAAGTTTAACTTCCAACATACAATGGAAGTTAAACTTGTTTTTTTAGAGGGGTCTTGTTATGTCAATTGGGGAATATATCTTTTCTGCAATAAAAGGCAGGCAGGCAGGCCGTGAGTTTTATATATCAATGTGCCCCCTCAAAATAGTTCCCCGGCTTTTTTTGTTTCAACCTGAGGAATTACCTCCCGAACTTCGTTCTCAGCGAGTACTCAACAAGAGCAGAATACCTGAGATGTCGCGGTACATAACCACCAATCGCCAAAATTACATCTTCTCTGCAATTACTGCTTCAATTGACAGCCAAGTGACGTTTGAAACACTTGTCGTTAATGGGAAAGAGCATCAGGACATTGGAACGCTTCGAATACCTATTGAAGCACGTTTTATTTTAAACGACGGTCAGCACCGCAGAGCAGCAATTGAAGAGGCTTTGAAGGAACAGCCTGATCTTGGCGATGAAACCATCTCTGTTGTTTTTTTTATCGATAAAGGCTTAAAGCATTCCCAACAGATGTTTGCTGACCTCAATAAACACGCTCTCCGTCCATCCCGCTCAACCGGGATCCTGTTCGACCATAGAGACCCATTATCAAGTCTGGCCTGCGAAGTAGTTGAAAATATACCGGTATTCAGGAACCTGACTGAGATGGAAAAAACTTCCATATCCAATCGTTCCACCAAGCTTTTCACCTTGAGCGGCATTTATCAGGGCACGTTAGCGCTGTTGCGCAAGTCAGAAAAAACAAAGGCAATTTCTGATGAAGAGATGAAAGTGGCATTTGATTTCTGGAGCTGTGTTACGGAAAATATGCGCGATTGGAAGCTTGCGGCAACTAAGGACATCAGCACACACGAATTGCGCCTGGACTATGTCCATGCCCATGCGCTTGCCTTGCATGCTATCGGAAAACTGGGCGCAGAACTTCTCTCCACGGCTGGACGGGACTATAAAGAAGATCTGAAACGGTTGAATGATATCGATTGGGCCAGAAAGAACAGCGCTTTGTGGGAAGGGCGGGCAATGCATAATGGTAAAATCAGCAAGTCCCACACCTGTGTCACCTTGACTACTAACTACCTCAAAACCTACTTCAAACTCCCGCTGTCACCTGAAGAACGCCAGATTGAAGACACATTTCTAAGGAAAGCCTAGATACAACATGGATAAAATAACAGAGATCAAAGAGCACATTAAAAAGGTGTATCTGGCCTACAATCGTCCGCTTGTGGTCGGCTATTCCGGCGGCAAGGACTCGACGGTTGTCATGCAGCTTGTCTGGGATGCCATTGAAGAACTGCCGCGTGAACAGCTGAAACAGGACGTTCACGTCATCTCCACGGATACCCTGGTGGAAACACCTTACATCATCGATTATGTCGCCACGACTTTGGAGCAGATCAACCAGACGGCACGTGCCAGCAACCTTCCTATCTATGCCCATCGCCTGACACCGTTGTTTAAAAACAGCTTCTGGGTCAATCTGATTGGCAAGGGCTACCCCGCGCCAAGCCGCAATTTTCGCTGGTGTACGGAGCGCCTGAAGATCGAACCGGTCAATCGCTTTATCTCGGAGTATGTCGATAAATGGGGTGAGGCAACCGTTGTTCTTGGTGCCCGCCGGGACGAGAGTTCTTCTCGCGCCCAGGTGTTGAGCAGCAAGGCGCGTGATCACATGGGGCTTTCCAAACATCCGACGCTTCCGGCTGCCTTTGTCTTTACCCCTATTGAGGAGATGACGACGGACGATGTCTGGTCGTACCTGCTGAGTCATAAATGCCAATGGGGCGGCAATAACCGTGACCTTGCGGCCATGTATCAAAATGCCAGTGGTGGCGAGTGCCCGATGGTGGTAGATAAATCGACGCCATCTTGCGGCAGCAGCCGCTTTGGTTGCTGGACCTGCACATTGGTTCAGAAAGATACCACCATGGAAAACCTGATCGACAACGGCGAAGAATGGATGACGCCTTTATTAGAGTTCCGGGACTTTTTGAGCGAAACCCAGGATGTCGAAAAGAAGACAATCTATCGCAGCCACAAACGCCGCGACGGTAAAATTTCTTATGTGCGTGATGGGACGCGGATTGCCTATGGCCCTTATAAACTGGAGTGGCGTAAGGTGTTTCTTGAGAGGCTTTTGCAGATCCAGAATGATATCCGGAAAACCGGCCCTGATGCCACCGTCAGTCTTATTTCTTTTGAAGAGCTGGAGTACATCCGTGATTATTGGCGGGAAGAAGAGTGGACAGATTCGGTCCCGGAAATTTACCGGAAGACCATCGGTAATGATCATGCCTGGCTGCATGATGACGGCGTCAAATTCTCTCAGGAGGATTTTCAACTGCTCAAACAGTTCTGCGAAGAGGAAGGTGTCAATCCCGGACTACCGACAAAACTGATCGATCAGGAGCGCCGGATGCAGGGTATGAGCCGACGCGCGGGGATTTTGCAGAAGATAGATCGTATCTTCAATGAAGATTGGGACACTGAAGAAGAAATCCTCGATTGGCTTGGGTCGCAAAATGATATTCAATAAACTGACGGTAACAAATCTCGGAAACTTTGCCGGTACGCATGAGTTAAACCTACGTCCTAATGACACGAAGGCGATTAAACCGATCATCCTTTTTGGCGGCTTGAACGGTGCCGGTAAAACGACCATTTTTGACGCTATCAAGCTCTGCCTGTATGGCCCGGAAATGTTCGGAACAATCACTGCGGCCAAATATCAGGAACACCTGAAACAGAAGATCCACAGCTCCAAGATAACAGTTGTCCAGCCCAACAGCGCCGGGATCGCCGTTGAATTTGAATACGCGTACCTCGGGACTGTCTGCACGTATCAAGTGGAACGCATGTGGGAAATTTCCGGTCAGAAGGTGCTTGAAACATTGACCATCGAAAAGAATGGTCTGCCGCTGGATGATGTTGAAAAGGATGGCTGGCAGGATTTTATAAAGGAGATCATCCCGCTGGGCTTGTCGCAACTGTTCTTTTTTGACGGTGAAAAGATCCAGAAGATGATGTCTGACGATAGCAACGAAGAACTGAAACGGTCCATCCTGTCCCTGCTGGGTCTTGACCTGGTGGAGCGGCTGCAAGCGGATTTGAAGATCTATCGGAGCAAGTCTCTGAAAGGTGGTTCCACGGAAAGTTTTGCCAAGGAGATCGCGGCGCTGGAAGGGCAAAAAGAACAGGTTGAGGCTGATATCCGTAAACTGAATGATGACAAGGCCAGCCCGGAAAATTCAATTCAACAGCTGACTGCCCGGATTGCAGATTACAGAGATAAGATGTCGGCGCAGGGCGAAGGGTACTACCGTAACAGGGTCAGCCTTGAAGAGAAGAAACGAAGCCTGGAGCATGATATTGATTCGATTAAGGACAAATTACGTGAGTTGGCAGCCGGTTATCTGCCGGTGGCTATTGCGTCTTCGTATGCACTGAAACTGAAAAAACAGATTGAGGATGAGAACATATACAAAGCAAACACGCTCCTTTCTGAAAACCTGAAGAAGAAGCATCACGAAATGCTTTCTGTCATTAATTCTTCCGGCTTCTTGAAAATAGATGGGCTTGATTCGAGCACTTTGAGTAAAATTAAGTCGAAACTCAAAACGGAAATCGAGATGCTTTTTTCGGTGGAAACCAAGCAAGATCGCCAGCCAGAAATCTTCGGTTTTTCACAGAAGCAGGCCTTGGAAATACTGGGCTTGATTGATAAGGCCATCAACGTCATCCCGTCAGAAATGGCCGTCTTGACTGATATGTATGAGGTCAAATTCCGGGATCTGCAAGATACGGTTACCCAGCTTGCCAAAGTGCCGGATGATGAGTTTATCAAACCGATGTATGAAACCCTTGAGGGCCTGAATATCGAGCTTGGTGGACTTACGGAGAAACAGGCAGCCCTGGACGCACAGTTGGTGGAATTGACAAACACCCGTGGCGAGCTGGAACGGAAGATTGAGCAGATAAACAGCAAAATTGAGTCATCAAAAGAGCTGGATGAAAAGCTGGAATCTGTTCTGAAGGTAGAGAAGGTGCTGGCAAAATATCATCTGCACCTTGCCAAACAGAAGATCTATAGCTTGCAGGAAGAGTTCACAAATATTTTTAAGGTCGTCCATCGTAAGGATGACATGATTACCCGCATCAAGATTGATCCGGAAACATTCAATGTCACTCTGTATGACCGCAAAGACAAGGTAATTAATAAGAACAGCTTGTCATCTGGCGAGCTGGAAATTTATGCCATGTCCATGTTGTGGGCCTTGGCGAAGACCTCCGGGCAAAAGCTGCCGTTCATTGTCGATACGCCACTTGCACGACTTGATTCAAAACATCGGGATAATCTGGTCGAGCTATTTTTCCCCCATGCATCACACCAGATGATGATATTTTCAACCAATACGGAAGTTGACCAGCAGTATTTTGATCGGCTTCGCCCATATGTGGCGCACGCCTACAACCTTGAATATTGCGAAGAGAGTAAATCAACCGTGGTAAAGGAAGGTTACTTTTGGAATTGAACGGACTGGAATTCAAACGCATCAAGTTGTCACAAGAATCGACCAAGAAACTGCAACTGTTCAAGAGCCGCACCGGCCTGACGCCGAACATCGCCTGTCGCCTTGCTCTGGGTATTTCCATCGCCGAAAACAACATGCCGTCACTGGAGCTGTTCACTGAGGAGTCGGGGCAGGAGATCAATCGATATACCTTATTTGGCGAGCATGAACTGGTGTTGACGTCACTGTTCATTCAATGGTGTCAGGAGAAACACATCAAGGCCAAAGAACGAGAAGATTATTTCCTAGCACATATCAATCGCGGCGTTGAACTGCTGGTGAACCGTGTGCGGGGGCTGGAAAATCTGGCTCAGTTGATAAAGGTGAATTGAGGTGTAACATGCGGATAGATCCTGAATACAACGACTATTACGTCTTTACTTCCGTTTGTCAAAATGGCAAGCAGAGCAGTAGCGGCGCCTGCCCCGTGGTCTGGGATAGTCAGAACGCACTTCCGTTGACTCAGAATATACAGGTCTTGACGTGGGCTGACGGGAACTACCACTTGTATGAAAGTTTTTGGCTTGCCGATGAAGAACCCTCTGTTGTTGAAGAGTCCATCTTTTCTGCGCTTAACGAAGCGGGGGAAACATTTGGCAGGATAAAGCTGAATAACCCTGAGTGCGAGGTTCGCTGGTGTCTGCTGGAAAAAGAACAGATGAGCATGGTTATGGACGTACCGGATTGAACGGGACAATGGAAATGCCAATATATCTCGATCATAACGCCACAACGCCCGTAGACAGAAATGTGCTGGAGAAGATGCTGCCGTACTTCTGCGAGGTCTACGGCAATGCTGCCAGCATCGACCATATCCACGGGAATAAGGCAAAACAGGCGGTTGATGAGGCACGGCAGGCTATAGCAAAAGTTCTTGGCTGTCGAAAAGAGAGCGAAATTGTCTTTACCAGCGGTGCTACGGAGTCAATCAACCTGGCTTTGATTGGTGCGTTCCGGCGCTTTAAGGACAAGGGCAATCACATCATTTCATCGGCAATCGAACACCCTGCCGTGTTGGATACCCTGAACTACCTGCAAAGTGAAGGTGCGGAAATTACGCGACTCCCCGTGGATAGAAACGGTGTCGTTGATCTGGAAGTTTTGGAAAAGTCGATCAAGAAGGATACGATCCTGATTTCGGTAATGTTTGCCAACAACGAAATCGGCACTATTCAGCCGATCAAGGAAATAGGCGCTCTTGCCAAGTCGAAAGGGATCATCTTTCATACCGATGCGGCCCAGGCGGTGGGGCATGAAAAGATCAACGTCTATGACTTGAACATTGATCTGCTCTCCTTCAGTGCCCACAAGTTTTATGGCCCAAAAGGGATTGGTGGGCTCTTTGTCCGTTCTTATTCTCCTTTGATCAAGCTGAGCCCTATTTCCTTCGGTGGCGGTCATGAAAAGGGGATGCGGTCAGGGACACTGAACGTGCCGGGCATTGTCGGCATGGCTGAAGCACTTTCCTTGTCGATCAAAGAGATGAGTTATGAAAACAATCGGCTGAGAAAGGCTGCAGGGGTGATTTGTCAGCGACTCCAGCAAACGTTTCCAGATATCAAACTCAACGGGCACCCGCAAAACAGGCTTGCTCATAACCTTAGCCTCACCATTCCAGGCGTCGAGGCAAAGGCATTGATCCATCGCCTGAAAAATAGGCTCTCTTTCTCCACAGGTTCCGCCTGCTCGACCATCAAGGTTGAACCGTCACATGTGCTCAAGGCGATTGGACTTGCCGATGATGAAACTTTTCAGACGGTACGGCTGGGACTGGGGAGGACAACACAGGGTGCAGCGGGGATCGCTGATATTCTGATTGATGGAGTTAACCACGTGAGGAAATAATGCCTTGCTTCTTCGTTCAGGAGCCTTTCAGGATGGAGTTACTTTTATATTAGAGGTTACATCGAAGTTTAATTGCACATAGAATTGGATGGGAAGATAAGATTTCAGGTCTTCTTGGCTATGTTATTTAGCGCAAATAAAGTATCAGTCTCTTACAGTATAGATTCTTTGGGTGAAAATATACTATGAAAGAAAACTCTAGACTCAAAAATGAATTGAATAATGAGCTATGGCCTGAGAGCTTAAGTGGATTAAAAAGCGATGAGATTAATTCTAAAATATATAAGGAATTTAAAGTTTATTTTGAAAATGAAACCAACCTCAAACTCACCGTTAATACAGGATTCTTGATTTATTATTATAATGCATTTTGTAGAGACTATAAAAACAGTATATTTGAAGCTTTTCTCTTAACTATAATTGAAATATATAGGGCCGCGAAACATAAAAATCAGACTGAATGTATTTCATTCCTTCAAACCCATGAGCCAACTATCAGCCAAGCATTTAGAAATACTACCGCTGTTGTTCATACAGAGCAACATAAGGATATAATACGACTGAATTTTTATGCAAAAGTGTGTTTCAGAGAGCTTGGGGATTTTATCGAAGGATCTTTTAAGCCTTTTATAAAGGAGCTTCTTGGCCTTCACCTTCTGAACAAAAAGACTTGTCCGGAAGTAATCGAAATAATATCGCAAATATCTTTAGGCGATGCAGTGGCGACACTCGTTAAAGCTTATGAAGATTTAAGTATTTTATACAAGCATGCGCTCAGTGGTGTTACATTAAACCAATGGCGCAACATAGCAAATCACAATAGTTATTTAGTAAACGAAAACGCTAATAAGATAATATGTAACTATGGTTCAAACGATAATAAGAAATCAATTGCGCTTTCTAGAGAAGATTTATGTAGAACTTATTTGGCCATATCCAAGATCCAATATCTTCATCAAATGGCGCATGCGTTCTTTATAGCTGATAATATAAATGTCATGTCAGAAAATCGACCTGAAGTCGATATTTCTGGAGATACAGCTATTATGCAAACTTTTGAATCCCTAGCATCTAAGGGATTCAAAGTATTTGAATATAAAAAGAATGAAAGTGAGTATTTCCTTTCGGTTATTGATATGGAGTCAAGAGGCAAAGAAGAAATTGAGCAATCTCTCAAAGAAATAGTTCCAATTGTATTTTCTTTGCTAAGAAAGCTTAGGTTAAATGTTTACAACACTGAAAATATCCCTGTTTTTGAAATAAAAAACTCACATGAACATGTTGACTAACTTTCTTATCTGGTTAACCAGGACACTCCTATGTCCCAAGAACAAGTTAAAAGACCTCAAGACCAACGCCCCTCCTCAGAGCTTCTCAGCCCCGCTGAGGCCGCCCATTTTCTCGGGGTGACGCCAGAGTTGTTGTTTGCCTATGCAGTTTACCCTCCGAAAAAAGCCGCTGGAGATGATTTCACCCTAAAATATTCAAGTGAAGGTGATCGTTCGGGTTTTCTCCGCGCAGACCTCGAATTCTTCGACAAGTACTTACGACAACCGTGGTCGGAGCTTGGTGCTCACAGACCGCCACTTCCTACATATGTTGGAGATTATCTGAAGGTAGAGTGCGGCGGCCAATGTGCGAGGTGCGGAAGGGGCTATAAGCTTGAGAATGCTCACATAACACCTTACGCCGAGTCCCGTTCACATCACCATCACAATCTGATCCGTCTCTGCGTTGAGTGCCATGAAGCTTTTGAGACGAAACGGCTGATTCCATACTCTGAACTGAATGCACTCAAACAGCGACTAATCGCTGAAATTCGTGATCGTTTACTTCCGCGTGCGAATACAACACAAAGCGAATTAGGTCGGATGCCCAATCCCGCATCACAATTTGTTGGACGACAACATGATTTGGGAGAGTTGGTTGAAGCGCTTCGGCAGAAAAGATCCATCAGTATTGAGGGGCCTGGAGGAATTGGTAAGACTCAGCTTTTGCTGAATGCTCTTAAACTCAGCTCTGATCCACGTCCTGTTCTTTGGATAAACATTGAATCTTACAAGACAGTGAACGATCTCCTATTTGCCTTGTCGTCAGCTCTTTCAAAGCCAGGTAGTCCTGTCAATTCTTGCTCGATTGCGGACATCTTAGCCGATGAAGAAATTCGTCTTGTTTTCGATGGAGTCGAACAGATGTTGCCTGCGGACATGGACGAAGTAGAAGACTTTTTTGGAACTCTCCTGACAATGACAACTGCACCGCAGCTCATCTTCACGTCCCAGGTCGAACTGATCAATCTGGATCTTGAGATGCGTCTTAAGCTTGATCCTATTAGCAATGAGTCAAGTTTATTCATTCTTGAATCTGCGCTCGCTCCTGAATTGAGACACATCGACATTGAGGTAGAAGGACTGTGCTATCTGATTGAGTTTTGTCAGGGGCATCCGCTTACTCTACAAGTCACGGCAGGCCTCCTACAATACTTTAGGTCTGCGTCAACTGTCATGGAACGGATTCAACGAAGCGGAAGCGCCGCGATTCAGAAACCAGCGCGGCACCGGCAGAATACTCATACGTCGCTTCGCGCTTGTTTAATAGTGTCTTACCAAACGCTCACTTTAGGACAACGTAAAGTCCTCTGGATGGCATCTCAGTGCCCGGCTGGTTTTCTTTCTGATATACTGGCGGAAGTAACTGCATTCGGAATCGATGACTATATGGCGGATATTGCCGCCCTTCGTCGTTGGCACCTTGTTGATGTTAACAAAACCATGCCATTTGGAACTCGACTCTACGTTCTTTCGCCAATTCGGGCGTTTGTCAATTTCGAGTTTCTAGAAAATGCCCCTCAAGAGATTGAGGAACTTGAGTATCTGCTTGTCATGGACATGACCGTCCAGGCGCGATTTCTTGATAGTAATTTTATGCAGAACGGCGATGTGGCATTGGGACTTCAACTTTTCAGTATTGAGTTGCCTAATTTCATGAACGCCATGCAAATATTGCTGAATCGAGCGAGTGAGAGATCTCTAAACCTCGTCGCCATCATGGCCGGATGCCTTATGGTATATTGCTTTGTCAGCGGTTTCGTGCAGCTTGGTATTGAGATATTGCAGATGGGTGCTGACGCAGCCAAACGGATTGGAAATAAACATCAAGCAAGCGAGCTTTTGGCTCGTTTACTTACCCTTGCCGTACGCTCCGCAGATACCGAGATTGTCAGCGCTACGGTTGCGGAACTTGTTCGTCTAGCAGAGGACTCGTCAGACCCTATTCTAATCGCTAACGCTGCGAGCGGTCGTGGTGAACTTGCACGAATGAACAAGCAAACTGATGCCGCATTCGAAGCCTTCGCGGCCGCTGCCGTTGAATATGAAAAGGCTGCACAAGGGGCAGCCAATAAGATTGCTCGAACGGATGAGGATGAATGGCAGGCTGATTCCAATTGGGCCACACATATGTTGGCAATGACCTTGAAAAGACAGGGTGATTTGCATGAAAATGCCAAACGACCTGTTGAGGCCTTGCGCTATTATGAACAAGCACTTGGTCTTGTGCGGGAGGGGAGAGACCAGATTAACATCGGATCTCTCCTGCACCATATGGGCAATTGTGCCGCTGATATGAATCAGAAGCAGAAGGCTTTTGACTTTTATCTAGCTGCTGCAAATAAATTCCAAACCATCCAATTCGAAGAGTATCTGAGTAATAGTCTTGCCGAACTAGGATATCTACTTGTGGGATGGGATTCACCATCGCCGTTTGATGATCTCCTTACAGAGGAGCTGATCGCAGACGGACTTCTTGATGTAGCACGGCAGGTGGAGCGTGTGTTTTTGCCTTTAAAATCTGAACTAAGCAGTCAATGTTCGCAAACTCTCCGCAAAGTATTCGGCATGAATATACTTGCGAGCTTTTCGTCGAAGAACCATCTCCTGGCAGATTGGGCTTGTCACCTGAGAGAGGAGGTAATACTTTCGTTCGTGGAGCAAGCAGACTGGGAAGAGCGAAGCATGGGTGACAAAATATGGATCATGTATTTAGATCTTATCTTGGCATTAGCTGGAAGTCTATCCGCAGTGGAACAACCAAACGCAATTGGGCCGTCCCCGTCGATTCCGGAGGTTGAACACTATGCGCGACTTTGCTACAAGTATTTTGATCACGGGTGGGCTGTATTCCACCCATTTGAGTGGCTTGCAACCTATCTTCATCGGCACCGAGGTACTTTGCCAATCCAGCCCAGTGTACTTCTATCAGCTGCAGAAGAGGCCGAAACGTTGGGACGCGAATTCTCAATAATTCTCTAAAATGTCTTGCTTTGTAGGCCGCACAGCGCCACCGCCGTCAATAACGGGGCCGAATGGCCCCTTTTCCGCTAAGAAGATTTGAAATGATTGACTTTGACGACATTGACGACTGGGAGCCGAAGCTTGCCGCTACGCTAAGCCAACATCTTCCGAACTCTGTTGGGCTGACTTTAACGACAGCGGCGCCGGAGTACGTTGAGGATGCACTTGATCTGATCTTCGACTTATCGCTTCGCGACGCGGTCATAGACGCAACGCTTGGCTGGATTCGCTCGACAAACATTGCGGGCTATCATGGTTCACGACTGGCTGATGATGAAATGGCTTCAGTCCGAGCAAATGGCCTGATTCCCTTGAAAGCGGAAGCGCGTCGTCATCGGCTTATACGGGCGTTGTCACAGCATTCCGACTGGCGACGCGTCGCGGATCAACTAGACGCGGCCATTCTGGCATATGGACAAGGGGGAGCCGCCGGTTGTCGCACTGCGCCTGGCCTTGCTGCAGACCATGGGCGCCCGGGTGGCTTTTTTCGATGAGCCCACCTCCAACCTAGATGCTTCACGGCGCGAGAACCTACCCGCAAAGCGAGGATTACGCCTGACTCTTCCATACTCTGCTCACCGCAGCCATCTTATTTGCCTCATTCGTCTTGGCATAAAAAGTTGCCGTAATACTGATGTTAGAATGCCCAAGTAAATCCCTAATAGTCTCAAGATTTGTTCCGGCACTAACATGCCTCCTTGCCATTGTATGCCGTAGAATGTGCAATCCTTTTTTTTCTATCCCACCCCTTTTATATATCCCAGTTACGATTTGGTACATATTCGTCAGGTTAATGACGCCACCAGTCCGCGTAGTACAGACAGCCCAGTCGCGGCCATTCGCTTCAGTTAAGGTGTCAATCTCATCGGCGGCAATAGAATACGGCACATAGACATACCGCTCTTTACCACCTTTCCCACGGACGAGCAGAACATAAACTTCATGCTCCGTATTAAGTTCGTAATCCTTCAATTGCAGATCTAAAAGTTCATGTGCCCTTAACCCACCATACAGCATAGTTTTTATGAGAAGAGAATTGCGATAATTGATTAAACGGTTTCGCGGGGCTTTTTTTTCTATTTCAAGATATTTTAGCAATCTCGAAACCTCATCACCGTTAAAGCCTGATTTTTCTTTAATATCTGTCTTAACTACCATTTTCTTAAACATTTTTGTATAATCCGCATTATCATCATTGTTTTCTGTAATATAGTTGAAAAATGACTTTAATACCGTGATATGCAGTTTTTTTGTGCTTGCCCCAAACTTATTGCTTATCTTCTCCATATTAGACAAATAACCATTCAAAAACATCCGGTTTACATCGGAAAGACCTAGTTCATCCTGATACTGACGGGCATATTCCACAAAGCTGTCAAGGATTCCGGTATAAATAGTAATAGTCCGCCCTGCCAGGTTCTTATTGGCAACTTCCTGCATGTACGTGGCCATCCATCTCTGTAAATCCTTTACCAGGTTATCTGCTTCGAGCTTCATTTGCCACCTCCATATAAAACAACTAGTTGTTGTATTATATTATGTACCCATTGTTTAGCACTCAGACTTGATAGATCTCGGTCCAAGAGCTGTATATGTTGTTTTATATTATCTATATTATATGTCTGAATCAATAAAATAAATATTGATATTGATAAAAGTTACGCGTATTTTATATATAATCAGCTTCACCAAACATTATGGGGGTAATATGGCTAAAACTGTAAATGATGTGAGCGCTGGTGCTGTTTTTGAAATAGGTGAGAGTAACGGAGTGGCTATGGATAAAATTACCAAGAGAATTGTTATAAAACCTGAAACTCTCCATAAGATGAAAAAACTGGTATCCCTATTCGATGATGAAATATCGGCAGATGCAAAAGAGCCAGAGCTGATCGGATATTTCCTCGAGAAGGGCTTTGATGCACTTGTAGAATCGGGCGAGATTGATCGCAGGGTTAAGGCCGTGTTGGGGAAGTAGCAGTAATTAGTGGTCGCGATAGAGGAGTTCCGCATGTTGGCTTATCTGAAAGTGACATGGCACAATCTGAAAGATATTTTAGCAACTGGCTTACGTGGCACTTTATTGGTCATAATCTTCGCACTGATTGGATGCGGATTTGGCTATTTGCTTGCCACCCATCCAACAATATGGGTCCGATCAATTGTTGGAGGACTAATGATCTTTTGCTTTATCATATGGGTAACTTTATGGAATCCATGCTGTTCGTTTAACCGTAGACGTTATTTGGGAATGAACAAAAACTGAAGCACATCATAAGTCCAACAACCTCCATAGTTCGCATTCGTATCGCGGCGTGCCTCTGAAATATACAGAGCACGCCGTTTTTATTTTCTATTCTGAATTTATTTTTAACATAGGACACTATTCGGGGGTGGTAAGAGCTTATTCTGAAATCAACAAGACAGTTACTCCAAAATATAAGTAGCAATCCACTTTGTAATTTCACCTGGTACTAAATCCAACAATCTCAGCATCACAACAAATTAGGAGGTGCGCCATGAAAGTTAGAGGCCTTATCTTCCCCGAAGGGATCACAAACAAAAGATCAAAAAAACCGGTCCGGGTACTCGGCATTGACTTGGGCACCACAAACTCCACCGTAGCGGAAATTGTATATGACCCCTCCAGCAAGACTGATATTAGCGTACGTTGCCTGGCAGTTGAACAGCCGACTGGCAATAGAAGCCACTGGAATCCGCTTGTACCCTCAATTGTCGCAATACATGATGGACAGGAAATTGTCGGCGAAGGAGCCAGATTGCTGCGGAGCAAGAGCCGTGAAGCCGGCATGATTGATGAAAGTAACCTCTTTGCCGCCGTAAAAAACCATATGGGTCTCCGTCGCACATATAACATGGCCCCTGCCGGTTATAAGTCTGCAGCCGAAGTGAGCGGACGGATACTTTCGTTTCTCAGGGATGCAGCTATGAAAGACAAGGCTCTTGAACCTGCTCGCACGACTGTTACTGTTCCTGCGTCCTTCCAGACCGCTCAGCGTGACGATACCTTCAAAGCTGCTTCACTGGCCAAACTAACAGTCAGAGGCGGCGATCTCCTTGACGAACCGGTGGCAGCATTCATCGGCTATCTGGCAGAACATCCTGAAAAGTGTCTTGTCGAAATCGGAGAGACAAAACATCTGATGGTATTTGACTTCGGTGGAGGCACCTGTGATGTTGCAATCTTCCGGGTGAGTACCGATCTTGCCGGCAACCTGATGGTAGCCTCACTGTCAGTGTCACGCTACAACCGGCTGGGGGGAGGCGATATTGACCAAGCGATCCTTTATGAAGTCCTTCTTCCGAGTCTCATGGATCAGAACGGACTGGACCGACACTCTCTGGATTTTGAAACCAAGAAAACAATTATTGAGCCGGCCTTAATTGGAGTAGCGGAACAGCTTAAAATAGGCTTGTGTGAAAAATTGCTTCAGGCATTAGATAACGATGAAGACATTTCCGAAGTTACGGAGACCTGCCATAAGAAATTTATTTGTCAATTGCCCGAAGGAGGCAGCCTCACACTTGTTAATCCTACGTTGAGTCTGGAATCTTTTGATAAGGTACTCACACCTTTCCTCGATACGGACATGTTGTTTACCCGTGAAACGGAATATTTCCAGACTCTATCGATATTTGTGCCGATTCAGGATGCATTGGATAGAAGCAACCTGAAGGAGGAGCAGATAGACCTATGCTTACTGGTTGGCGGAAGCTGCTTGATTCCTCAGGTTCGATTCGCTCTTGAAACCGCCTTTGAGAAAGCTGATACCCTCAATTTTGAAACCGCTGATGCAATGCAGACTGCAGTTGCGCGTGGAGCAGCTTTGAATGCTTTGTCGCTGGCAATTCAGGAACGACCGATCATTCAACCGATCTGCCAGGAGACCATTGCTCTAGCAACAAGTAACGGTCCATTTGACCTTGTACCCAGGGGAGGTACGTTGCCCTGGCCACCAGAGGGTGGTTATCGGGAGATTACAAATTTGATGCTGCCGCAGGATTCCCCCCGAAATCCTGTTACGGTGCGGGTAGAAGTTGTGGCACGGGAAGACGCTGGTTTGCACATTCTTATGAGCGAGTTATGGGACATCCCGGCACCAGTCAAAGCCGGTGAACGAATCCGATTGGAATACCGATATGACGAAAACCAAGTGCTGGATGTACGTGCTTTTCATGCTGATCGCGACGATGTGAAGCCGCTTAAAGAACGTAGAGAGCATCCCCTCACAAATATATCCAATCCCCAGGTGATCAAACTGCGCATAGAGGAAACTGAGGAGAAGCTACGAACCGGTGTAATCCAGCCAAACGAGCGTAGAAATATTGTCATGAACCTGGCCGAAGATTGCGCTGAAATTCGACAGTATGAAAAAGCGATTTCCCGGCTTTCAGAATTGTTACGCCAGCGTAATGAACCTGATGCCTACATCATTAATCGCATGGCCCTCTACTGCGGTTATATGGGGGATACCTCCAGAGAAGAACGACTCTATGCCGAGGCCAGTGCAGCAGACCCGACCATAAGTACGCCCTGGTTCAATCTTGCCCTCTTGATGCATAAGCAGAAACGATTTGATGAGGCGAAACATGCCATCGATATGGCCATAGGGCTGAAAGGAGAATCGGCACCATA
>CAIVSG010000053.1 GCA_903908555.1 uncultured Chlorobiaceae bacterium
AACAGCTATAATGCTCTTGGTGTTGGCACCACCCAGCTCTATAACGAAAAGCTGGTTTACAATTACCGGCGTGACGGGCAGCATACACTCAATGGGCGCCACTTCTATTTTTTGAAAAGACCACGCTTTCCCTCTGAAAGTACCCCTGAGTTTTTGATTGTGGATCTTGTGAACAATATTCATCTCCTGGACGAGGACAAGGAGCGCATTCTCAGAAATGTTGCCGTGAAAGCCCGCAGTATGGATCAATCACAACTGATGAAGACCGTTGACCTTTATGCAGGTTCAAGAGCCCGCAGCTTTTTTGAAAAACTCTTCACCGCTGAAAAGATGAGCCATGTCGCCTGAAATATATCTCCATGAACGCCATGATTTTTCTGATTTGATCAGAGTTGTGGCGGGTGAGCGCAGGATAGATCCTTATTTGGTTGAGAAGGATTATTGGCTTGTGCACTCTCTTTATGGGCTCCAAAAAGCCGGATACGATTTTCAGCTTAAAGGAGGAACCTCTCTTTCCAAGGGGTACGGCATTATCCACCGTTTCTCCGAAGATATTGACATTCACATTGTTCCGCCTCAGAGCGTGCCTGTTCGGACATCGAAAAATCATGACAAGGAGAAGGATCGCCAAAGTCGCAAGGATTTTTATGATTATTTATCTGCCAGTATTCGTATTCCAGGCATAGTCAAGGTCGAGCGGGATGCCATGTTTGATAGCCAGCCGAAATATTTCAGTGGCGGTATTCGCCTTTTTTATGACGCCAAATTTGCGTCAGATGGCAGCGCCAAAGAGGGAGTTCTGCTTGAAGTCGGGTTTGATGATATCATTCCCAATCAGCCGATGGACATCAGTTCATGGGCGGTAGATTTCGCCCTGGAAAAGCATGTTGATGTCATTGATAACAGAGCGCTGCACATTCAATGTTATCATCCCGGCTATACCTTTGTTGAAAAGCTGCAAGCGATTGTGACGAAATATCGTCGCCACCAGGATTCAAGCGACGAGTTCCCTTTGAATTTTATGCGGCATTACTACGATGTTTTTTGTCTGCTGCAGAATGAACAGGTGCAGGCATTTATCGGTACCGCTGAGTACTTCGAGCATAAAAAGCGTCGTTTTTCGGCAGTTGATCTTCAGTATCCACTCTCTGAAAATGATGCACTTCTTATGGCTGACGAAGCCCGGCGGATGCTGTACAAAAAAGAGTATGAACGTCGTGCAGCGCTTTATTATCAGGGACAACCGCCTTTTGATGAGGTGATGGCTGTGATTCAAAAAAACCTTAGTCGGTTGTAAAGTATTTTAAATTTGTTTATTAACGGCGCCTGAGTATCTTTTTTCCTGTGTAGTTGTCTGAGCAGTCAAGACAAGAAAGTATCAATCTCTATTTCCATACAGGGCATTCCGGGATGCTCTTCTACCGTAATGGTTTGCCCATAAAGCCTGTAGCTCAGTTGGCTCTGCTGCCTTGGACTGGAGAGGACATTGGGGTTCAGAATGGCATAATTTATTCCTCCCTGGTGTCGAACGGAGAAGGTGAGCAAGCCGGGATGACCTTCCCGATGAATCCTCGCACCGATGGGCTGCGTGAAGGTGTAATCGGCTGTATGGAGGAGAGCTGGATAGTTTACAGCGGATTGGCGAAAATCAAGCAGTACCGCATCACACGCCACAGCGTAGATTGTGCGCTCAATCGTGACCTCTTCATGCTCAAAGCCGGCATCGCAGAGTAAACCCCGAACCCAGTGGTAAGCCGATTCATGGACTGATGTTTCGAGCCT
>CAIVSG010000054.1 GCA_903908555.1 uncultured Chlorobiaceae bacterium
ACAACTTTGTGACGCCGATCATCAAGCCCGACAACATGGAGCGTGAGGATGTGCTGAAACTTGTGCTGAAATCTTATGCACGCTTCTACGCACGCAAAACCTTTTTCGGCTACCCATGGATCAAGGATCCTTATGTCCGCAAGTACATGCTTGGCTGTCTCAAGGCGTTCGCCCAGACCACCATTACCAAGCGCTTCTACGACATCGATCGCGTCAAGACCAAGAATCGCAAGATCGAGATTGATCTTGGATTTGATAAGTCAAGAATTCTGACGGAGGCTGAGGTCAAAAACCTCAAGGAGCTTCGCCCTGAAATGGTTGCCGACATGAGCTTCGGTCTTAAAGAGGCCGGTTACCAGCGTGAGCACGACGAGCACAACTGGGACGAGTTCGACGAGACTACCATCAAAGATCGTAACTCTTCAACAGTTCGCAACTGCTGAGAAGAGTACCTGTTTGAGCATAAAGCAAAAAGCCCTTCGGAAACGGAGGGCTTTTTGCTTTATGCTCATTATTGTTCTTCACACGTCATATAGGGAATGCATTGCCTGAAAGTCTCCGAAGATGACTGAGGATGTCGACCGGCCAAACAGCTACTATCTCATTGAAAATTTCAGAATTTCCAGCAAACAAAGCCCTTGATGCCTCCTCAAAGCCCAGCAGATCACCAGCCATTGCGGACATGAATCTGTAGAGAACCCCTTGCGCAGTGCGCAACTGATCCTTATCACTGTTCATGCGTCTGGCTTCCTCAACAAGTTTACGAAGAGCGACGGATGCTCCACCAGGTTGACTGTTAAGCCACTCCCAATGACGGGGCAGTAAGGTGACTTCCCGGGGAACAACCCCAAGCTTCGGGCGTCCCGGCCCACGAGGAGTAGTTACATCCCTGTGATCAAGTGCTGCTGGATTACCCAACCTGCTCAGAACATCTTCCATCGTTCCACGGAAATCCAATTCAATAAGCTCACTGCTTACATCGTCGAAGATCAATACGGAGAGCGCTTCTCCATTATCAATATTCACTTTAACCTGTTTGATGACCTCTATCAGGCTTCCCGATGCAATACAGCGAGTGCCACAAAATGCTGTGCAATGTTGCATATTTTCTCTGTTCATCTTTTATGAGTTTCTGTTTCAATTATATCCGGATATAATACCTCATAAATGAAACAAAACAAAAAAGAATCAATAATATTACCCGGATAATTATAGTTCGAAACTATTTCAACGTTGTTCCGATACCGAGACGGTCTGCAATATTGGCTTTTGGGTCAATTACAGGCCTGATGAGAGGTGATGCACAGGTCATGAGCGTGGTAACACCCGGTCCATGGCCGGCTTCCATGCAATCGCTGTGTACGACTATTCCGATACTGATCGCACCTTTACGGTATGCTCTGCCATAACGGTTGTCGTGATCCAGGAGTGCGACAAAATCACCGAAACGGATTTTGTCGATACCATACTCTTTTACCGTTTCAGCATCGCTGGTCATAATATCGTAATCGCCTTTTGCCACATGGGCTGAACCGATTCCTGATCCCATACAGACCGCAGGGACAACTGTTGTAACCGGCACTTCAAGCACTCCACCCTCAACTTCACGAATATTCATGACCTTAAGAAGGTCAGGATCGAGATTGAACAGGGTAATATCCGGATAGTCCGTAAGCTTCAGACCCTGCCCCTTTCCCCTAATAATGATGGTATCGCTGTAGAGAAGCTTTTCCTTTACATCGCGCACAAAATCCACTATCACATGTTCCGATCCTCCATGATGACCGAGCACACGTCCTTCTGCTCCTTTTGCTTCGCCTGTAGCGACTGTGGCAATATTGCCGGCGCATGAGTATATCTGCAATCCAACGTTTGGATGTTCAAAGGGTTTATTGGTATCAGCTGTGCAACTCACTCCCGGCTCGATATGATCGCCTTGCCATCCAAAAGCCGCATCTCCAACCTGAACGTTCAGAGTAATGCCTCCTATCGAAGGAAGAAGGAAGGGGGTACCGTGATGGTCAACTTCCCAGTTTCCTCGGGTTCTTGGCTGTCCGGGCTGGCACTGAAGAAGAAACTCTACAAGATGTTGTTCGTTTGTGGTAAGCATAACTTTTTTTTAGTAGTGATTGTCTTAAAAAAAATAATCAGGCAGGCTATGAATCTAATCCTGGACGAATGAAGGCGCGTGCGGCAGGAAATACCACTTCAATTGAACGGCGCAACCGGTCAAGATGAACAAGAATAGAAAGTGTTGTATCCTCATGAGCAGGATACTCAGCATAAAGTACGCTCCAGGCAGCAAGGGAGCGATCCATGGTAATCAGTGCAACCTTGGCTGTGCCGTTGGCATCGCTTTGCAATTCATGGTCAGCTATAAATAATTCATCCATGCGACCTTCTAAAGCACGAACCAGTTTAGGGTAAATAAAATACTGATAGTGCCGGATAACCTGGAGATGCTCATCAAGAGAACGAGGGTAATTGGTCAACAGTGATTCCTCCGCTTCCGAAAATTCGTCAACAGCAACAAACCATTCGTTAACCATGCCGGAATAAACAAGAGCTGCCGCCGCACAAGGGTGTTCACGGGCATTGCGATGTAAATTTTCCTGCAGTTCGGAAAATGCAGTTTCCTTATCCAAATCTTCCGGATCGATCCCATGCTGTGCAGCCATTTCTCTTAAAAGACACATAGCTTGAACCAGAGCTTCACTCATATCCTCCCAAAACCGGGCATTCAATGCATCAAAATTCTGCAAGGCATCACCGCTACTTGTTTCTTCGGATTCAATCTGAAACTGAAGGCAACAGGACGTATATGCGCACCGCTCACACCATCGGTCGCAATAGTTATAAATGCCTGGAATCAAATCCGGTTTATCGCCCATTACTTACTCTCTTGTGTTATCTCTGCCATTTCTTAACTACCAGTCGATACGACCTCTCAGCGACTTGATATCTGAACGCTTATCCTTTTTTTCAAGTCGTTTAATTTTTGAAGTGAAGGTTGGTTTTGTACTTTTTCGTTGTAGAGGGAGATCTGACACACTTTCCAAAATCATCTGAAGCCGGTCAAGAGCATCTTCACGATTTTTCTCCCTTGAGCGAAACCGCTGTGCTTTTATAACAAGAACTCCTTCGCATGAGAGACGCCTGTCTCTCATGCTGAGCAAACGATCCTTTATCTCTTCAGGAAGAGAGGATGCCCTGATATCAAAACGCAAATGAACTGCGGTCTCAACCTTGTTCACATTCTGCCCTCCGGCTCCCTGAGAACGCATGGAATGCAGCTCGATTTCGTTAACCGGAACAGTTACCTTTTGTTTTATTTTTTTGACATCAGCCATTATAAAGCTCTATTTCACACCTTTCTGCATACATCTTCAGCTCCAATTATGGTGAACCTTACTATAAGGCCTCAAGAGCGGCTAAAGTTTCTGGCCATGTTACAAATCTGATGCTTTTTATTCCGACGGACTGCGCCGCCTGGCAGTTTTCCAGATTGTCATCGATCAGTATAAATTCATGAGCCGCCATTGCGGAATCATTAAGAACATGCTGAAATGCTTCAGGTGAACTTTTCAAAAAACCGTGTTCATAAGAAAGATAGTAACGCTCCCTCTCCTTTAAAAGCGGATATTTAGTCAAGAGAAATGCAAAATGCAGAGGATCAGTATCGCTCATTATCCAGAGCTTATGTTTCTTGCTGAGAGTCTCCACACCCGCTTCTGCCTCCTTCATCGGGGAAAACACATCCTGCCAGCGCTCTCTTATTTCACCATGGCTCATATTTCCAGTCAGTGAATCACGTCCAATCATACAGAGATAGTCAAGTGGCGGAATGATGCCCTGATCAAACTTCATTTTCAGCTCTCCTCCACAATATTTTCTGTAGACTGCATGTACGTCAGAAGAGCTCTCAGAAAGAACTGCTTTGCAGAATCTGAAAAAATCTACCGCTGCAATCACATTTCCGATATCAAGTAAAATAATGCTCATACTAGCTCGTCTTCGGGTTCTTATGCCGGGTATCGACACCTTAATTCTTTGAAATTAGAAACACAAAGGGCGCATGGTTATGCGCCCTTTGTGTTTCTGCCATAGATGAAACTGTTCGGCTTCTCCTGAAAAAGCCTTGTGCGGTTAATCATAACAACCACATTATAAAACGATAGCGCTGATAACTAATCCGCAGACAAAGCAGCTCGGACAAAACGGCGTGAGAACCGTTCTATGGTTCGAGATTAATTTAGAGAGGAGTTACGTCTTCAGCCTGAAGGCCTTTTGCTCCCTGGGTCACTTCCATCAATACTTTCTGGCCTTCGACAAGTGTTTTGCGACCAGTACCG
>CAIVSG010000055.1 GCA_903908555.1 uncultured Chlorobiaceae bacterium
GACCCTAAGCTGGCTGTAGATATAACCACCGGCTCCTTGGGCAGCGTAACGGTAAATGACACATTGAGCGACGTTACCGGCACCCTGACCCGGCAAACCGGCAGCGGTGTCGGCAGTTATGATATCGCCCTCGGTTCCGGGACCAGGGCTGGTAACTATGCCGTTACGTTTGCCACCGATAACAATGCCTTTTCAATCACACAACGACCGATTATCATTTCGGCTGATGACAAAAGCAAAACCTACAGCATCAGCGATCCAAAACTGACTTGGGTAGCGGAATCAAAAAGCAGCGGTCGAGGATTGATCTACGGTGACAGTGGTAGTTTCAGCGGCAAGCTCGGGCGGACTCCCGGTGAGAATGTTGGCAGCTATGAGATTACTCAGGGCTCACTGAACAACAATAACTATCTCATTTCCCTGACCGCAGCCGATCTTACCATCACTGCGCGCCCTATTACCCTGCATGCCACATCAAAAAGCAAGATTTACGGTGAGTCTGATCCAAACCTCGCGGTCAGCATCACTAGCGGGACTTTGGGTAGCGCAACGGTGAGTGATGAATTAGTCGATATTACGGGCACTCTAACGAGGCAGGCTGGCAACAGTGTCGGCAGTTATGATATCAGCCTCGGCTCCGGCACCAGGGCTGGAAACTATGCCGTCACGTTTGCCTCCGATAACAGTGCCTTTTCAATCACACAACGACCGATTATCATTTCGGCTGATGATAAAAGCAAGAGCTATGGGGAGAGTGATCCAACTCTCACCTGGCAATCCAACTCCTTAGGCACCGGACGAGGACTCATACCCGGCGACAGCTTCAGCGGCGCACTTGAGCGGACAGATGGTGAAAACGCTGGCGCATATACCATCAATCAAGGGAAGCTCGGAAACGGCAATTACAAGATCAGTTTCCATGATGCTAACCTGACCATTGACAAACGGATACTCACGCTTTCGGCTATTAAAACTTACGACGGAGAAACAAGCCTGACCGGCAGTGTAACCCTTGGCAATCTTGCAGGCAACGAAACGCTGAACTATACAGGCGCTACCTCTAAAAACAAGGAGGTTGCCAGCAATGCTACAAACTACATCAATGCCATAACCTTGCAGGACGGCAGCGGGTTAACGAAAAACTACACATTACCGACACTCAACATTATCAACGCCCCGGTAAGAATCAATCCCCGTGCAGGAGACCTGGTAACCGATACCAAGAATAGCAATGGAGGGGGCCTTACTGACAAGACGCTTTCAACCACTGTAACTGCTGCAAACATCAGCGCCAGTAAAATCAAGTCAATCCAGCAACAGGCGAGCCATGATGCAGGCAATACAGGCAACGGCCAAGAGTTTTTCAAAATAGCAATGGGCATAAACCCTTCACCGGTAATTACTATCCGCGACTTGCCGGTAATCGAAAAGAGCAAATTGTCATCTGGAGAATCTTCTCAAGCTCTAAAGCCTGTCCAAGCGTCGGCTGCTCATGACATATTTGCCGTTTCAGCCATCGAGGCACATGAGCCTGCAATGGAATTTTTCATCCTTCCTATCCCACAAGGCACATTCAAACACAACAATCCTGAGGCGGTAATCTCTATAGAGGTACGCCTGGTCAACGGCTCTTCAATTCCTTCCTGGATGTCATTCGATCCAAAACAAAAAGTCTTAAGCGGCACCCCTCCTCAAGATGCAAAAGGAGCGTATCAGGTGGAACTTATCGCCAAAGACCAGTTTGGCGGTGAAGCCCGGACAGTCGTGTTTGTGAACGTTGGATAACAGACTGAATAACCTGATTTAATGGAGTCTTGCATGTCGGCATCGATAAAAATGCTCTTGTTCATCTCACCCTTTCTCGGAAGTGCTGCCATTGCCGCTGATCTTCCTGATGCCGGACGACTACTCAAAGAGAATACTCCACCGGCCTCTATTCCCCCCCGGCAGACGTTCACACCTTTGGAAAAAATAGTTCTTCCTAAAAAGCAGGTACGGGATGGAACAAGGGTAATGGTGTCAGATTTTATTTTCACAGGCAACACTCGGTTTGCCAGTAGTGAGCTTGCCGCGCTCATGTCAGACTCCATTGGAAAAGAGATGACACTTACAGAACTGAATTCAGCAGCTGCCGCAATCACCAATAAATACCGCGACAAAGGGTATTTTCTTGCATCTGTATTTTTCCCTCCTCAATCGATAAAACCAGGAATGCCTTTGCTCATAGAAGTTGTTGAAGGCCTACTTGAATCCATAGAAATTAAAACCGTTCCAGAGAAAACTAGAACCCCGGTAAGCTTCATGAAAAGCTATGTCAGTCATTTACCTGCAGGCAGACCGGTTGAAGATGGAGCATTGACCTCAATAGTCATGAGAATCAACGAACTGCCAAATATTTCCTCGCGAATCATGCTGGAACCGGGCTCAATATCCGGCACAACAAAAGCAACTCTTGAAGTCACCGAAGGCAAGCCATACTGCTTTGCACTGGACATGGACAACTACGGAAACGATACAACTGGAAACAATCGGGCTGGTGGCACCCTGGTTCTCTACTCCCCTTTTCACCTCGGAGATCAGTTGGCCCTGCATCTGCAGAGTTCGACAACCGGAGAGCTTCAGAATGCCCGGGCAAACTATACGATGCCGGTGATGTCGTACGGCACAAAAATAGGAGTGGACTACAATTTTGTCACCTATACGCTTGGTGGTTCATTTAAAACATTGAACGCTGATGGTAATGCCCACAACCTTAGTCTTTCCATTACCCATCCGCTCGTACGCAGGAGAAACCTGATCCTGAATGCGACAGTTGCAGTAGAAGGGAAATTATTGAATGACAGGATTGAGAACCCGCAATCCAGAAATCAACGTCACACTGCTTCATATCAACTTGGCCTTGCCGGTGTGCAAATTGATAAATTTTCGGGTGGCGGCTCCACCACATTCTCTTTTGGACTTGCAGCCGGAAGTTTAGAAATTACTGACACTGAAACTCTCTTGACTGACCTGTCATCAAGCGGATTGCATACCAACGGCAGCTATTCAAAGCTTAACCTGAGTATGGCACGAACCCAGACAATACATAATGGGTTGTCGCTCTATATGAGTGGTTATGGACAATGGAGCGGTAAAAACCTGAACAGTTCAGAACAGCTCTCTCTTGGTGGCCCCGGTGCAATACGGGCATGGCAGATCGGAGAATCGTACGCCAACAATGGTGTTATAGCAACTGCGGAGTTTCGCTACCAGTTTGGAGGCATCGGAGAACTGCCCGGCAGAGTGCAGGCAATAATTTTTGCTGACCATGGGTATGCTGAGCTTCATACAAACCCTCTCCCCGATGCAGGGACAAACACCCGAAACCTGACAGGAGCGGGAATCGGAGTTACATGGCTGGATGCAAACAACTATAGCCTTCAGGCAACATGCGCATGGAAAGTTCGAGGTGAAACCACTCCCGAAAACAGCCCTATGATTTTTGTGCAGGCAGTAAAACGATTTTAATAGAAACATAAAACCACCTTGCTCCAAATGGGGTAAGGTGGTTTATAATGTGATGGGATTCTTACTTTTTCGGAGTGATGGCTGATGAGATGCCTGTTGCTACGCCCTGAATAATCTGAGTGGCAGTGTTAACCGAGCTGGTTACGATCGTACCACAGAGATCTACGCCGCTCTGGGCGATTGAAACTGCTGCATTGACACCATCACCAACAAGGTCTGCTACATTCTGGATTGGAGCACCGACCGCACTGAAAAGGTCGGAAAAAATGCCGTTGTTTTCGTTTGCCATAGCTGGTATGTTTTATGAATATTATTGGAAATATGTGCCACTCAATTCATGAAGAACTCTATAAAAGAAACATACAAAATAATTCTTATGTCCCCACAGGATTTGGGGTTATGAAATAACGCTCTGTTCCTTGTCAATATCCTTGATCATATAATTATCAAACCTTTGGAACGTCACGACTGTTTCAAGCTGGGTGAACAGCTTTAAATGTTTTTGTCGCACTTGTTTTCTATGCGGATTTTTTGGACACCTGTTTTTTGCTTAACCCTGCATTGGTTTCGGGTACGCTCTCTGGAATTAAGAGCAGCACAATCCCAAGTGCAGCCTCCAAAATAAAAGTGCCTATGCCGTTCAACAATGACTTGTTGGGGATGCTGAATAGGGAAGGTCTGACTCATGGATACAAACAGAAAAGGGCCAGCATAGACCATATCAAGGTATGGGGGGATCAGGCGGCAGGCGATAGAATGGAAACGCTGCTGGACTTTTACGCATTGCTATTAAGCTGCGGTTTCATATAAGTGCGGTTTTATCCGGCACGCGCCATGCAAAGTTGGCTGCAAAATTTCTGTCAGATATGTCACTTGAGTAGACGTAAATAAAGTATGATTATGCGATAATCATTTTGAAGAAAAATTTAATTTGAATAGATTAAAACATCATTTTCTTACTATAAATGAAGTATCTATGGCTGTTCGTTGTTCCCATAAGGGCGTTAACATCATGAACTATGCTATATTTTAAGCTGATTAAAAATCCCTTCTCCTACCTGATTAATCTCCAGATACGCCTAATCTCGTTGTTTTTTTATTTGTCCGTTCCGATACACTGTTCTCAAAGGATAAAATGTCATTTTCGCATGTTACGCTTGATCGGTAACTAGCGTGATTTTGTCCAGATACATGATTACTGTTTTTTTCTTGCTGTATTTCGCAACAATAATGGCTCTATTTCACCGGTCAGAGTGGTGGGTTGGTGCCACGAACATAATAACACAGTAATCCATATTGCCATGAACATCAACTTTAACGGCACGCCTGTTGGTACTCCCAGCGAGTATGAAGCGTTTCAAGATTTTTTTTTTGATACAACAAAGCAAAGCTTACCTGGCTATCAGGGTTCTGTTACGGTTAGTAAAATAACGACAACAGACTACTTTGATACGAATAACGACGGTCGCCCTGAGAGCTATATTATTACATCGACGGATTCATCGTTGTCGTCATCAGGCACAGTCACTTGGGAGGCAAATGGCATATTTAAGCTTAAGGATACCACTAGTGGTTTACCTGCCAGCGGCTGGTTTTGGTATGGCCGATTAGCCTACGATGCACAAGGGAGCGCTGTCGGTTGATATTTCCTCTTAAATATCAACCCAAAATTTGCGCTCACGCCGGATACAGTTCCTGGTGATGCAGTAGTATCACGCTTCCAAACACCAAATTCTACTGAGAAATGGTCATTGCGTGATAACGACCTTAATGGTGTAATTGATCATATAAATATTTGGAACTCATGGAGTGATCAGAACGGAATAACACAAATCAGGAACTACAATTATTTGTTAGATTGGAGCGATACCACCCACTTTACCGCCCGACAGTACACTGGTATAATTGGAACATCATTCGACAGTCATGCCCGGCCGCTAGAAATCACGATAACAAACCATACACCAGGAATAGTAATGCCCATTACCTGGCTTGAGACAAAAGGAAGCGACAACGTTGTTGCTACTTGTGTCATACCATCATCTGGTTCTGCAAAGCTTCTTGATACCAATGGGGACAATTTACCTGATCAGCTGGTATTTATTGAAACATCATCTGGACAACAGTATACTTCTACTGCAACAATTCATGGATGGTCAAGCTGGAGCAGCATAAGCACCCCGGGAGTATGGATAGAGAACCAGACATCAACAAACCACTTTAACATATTCACTGGTTCCGTCATTGGAAACAACAGTAATCCGACTGCTATTGTTATGCCATCATTTTTCATGGGCAGCGGAGATACCACCATTACACCGACGACTATCACATCCCCTGCTGGTTCGGTCACGACAACACCAATCATCTACTCGGCAGGCATTTCTTCAGATATTATTTCATTGGTGACTGATCCTGCGTTGGCAAATCCAGCGATTCTAAATGTTACCCGACCAGAAGGCTTGACCTTGATCACCAATGAGATGAGCGGAACTGCAATCAGCGATTTACGATCAAATCTTTTGGCATCTGCCGGCTCCACGCTTGCCGCCGACCCTGCCATACAACATGGCATAGATATTTATGTGGCAACCCCAGGTCTCGACCAGGCACATGTGACAGTACGAACCCTTATTTTTTCGGCCCCCTCTCTCGTGTTCCCTCATACTTTAGTTGTTGATGGAAATGCAGGACATCAAGAGGCGCTGGTCATTGATGCCAGTAATTTGCCTGCTGGTTCTCAACTGGATCTGAACAACGTTGATTTTGCTATTATTATTGGAGATAATATAACCATGCGTGGTGGCGCGGGTGCAAACCTCGTTTACGCCGGCAGTGGTGTCCAGAATATTCTGCTCGGGGTTGATGATGATACCATACATGGTGGCGACGGTAATGATATCATTGGCTCTACAACTGGCAATGACTGGCTTTATGGCGATGCCGGTAACGACACGCTCAGTGGAGGCGCAGACAATGATCATTTGAATGGAGGGGCTGGCGATGACTATCTGGATGGAGGAACTGGTGTTGATACCACTGTTTTTTCCGGCTATGAGTCAGATTACACAATTACCCTTGCAGGAAAAGGGTTCTCAATCCATGATAAGGTTGGAACAGACGGTACTGATACGGTAACCAATATCGAAAAACTTCAGTTCACAGATCATACGTTGACCATCGCAGCAACACCAGATGCAACCCTTTTAGAGTCATACCGCATCTACAAAGCTGCATTTGATCGTGAGCCTGATTATGGGGGTTTAGGTTTCTGGTACAAGGGAATGGTTGGAGGTACTTCATTAAATGATGTAGCTCTTGGATTTACCCTCAGCAATGAATTTGTTGCGATGTACGGCACCAACCCGACAGATGCCAACTTTCTCACCCTTCTTTATCAGCATGTTCTTGGTCGAACTTATGACCAGGGGGGTAACGACTTTTGGCTGGGAACTTTAACTTCGCATGCGAATACTCAAGCGCAGGTTCTTGCTCTGGTCTCCGAGTCTCCAGAGAATATTGCGAATGTTGCTGGGGTTATTGCGAATGGAATCATTTATGAGGCTTATACCTGAGACTGATGTAATCTTTAAGAGTGTAATTTTGGCTGCTTGTAGGGGGAGTTAGCTTTGTCTGGCAACGTCGCTTCAGGAACTTCCCCCCACACATGCTTGGCTATGGATCGATAACGATAACTCAACCTCAATAGGTTATGTCAAACTCAGCATCAACATTTGCCGCGGGTGGCGGTAAGATTATTACAGATGTGAAATCGAATGCGCAACACGTGATAGTGCAGAGCGATGGCAAGATACTGGTTTCAGGACGATTTGGTCTTCTTGAACGCTATAACATAGATGGAAGTCTGGATACAACTTTTTCAGTTGATGGGAAATTTGATGGGTGGGCAGGATTTTATTCCCAATCTGGAGCTTATAGTATAGCTGTTCAGGCGGATGGCAAGATCGTGATGGCGGGAGATTCAAGGATGGTAAGGGTGAATACTGATGGTTATGAGGATATAGGTATGTATTTTTCAGAAGATTATAACTTCGGGACAAGAGATGGCTTGTTGACTACTCCTTCAGAGAAAAATAGCAGCGTAGCCCTGCAACCCGATGGCAAAATTCTGGTCTTGGGACAAACCGGTTCTAATATAACCGCTGATTTGGTTTTGATGCGCTACAACACCGATGGTAGTCTCGATACAAGTTTTTCCGGTGACGGTAAACTTACCACAGACTTCATGTCGTCATCCGATTCAGGGAGAACTGTGGTAGTGCAAACCGATGGCAAGATCTTGGTTGCGGCGAGCTCGCAAGGACTGAACAACGGATCGATGGACGGCCGAGATGTATTTGCCTTGGCTCGCTACAACACTGACGGTAGTCTCGATAACAGTTTTTCCGGTGACGGTAAACTTACCTTTTCCGGCATCGAGGCAAATTATGCAACGGATATTTCCGCATACCTTTATAGCATGACAACGCAGGGTGATGACAAAATTCTTGTTGTTGGCGCAATCAACGGCGATTTGGCACTGGTACGATTCAACACATGCGGCACTTTAGATACGAGCTTTTCTGGTGATGGCATAGTCATTTTCAGAAATTTTTCCTTAACGTATACATGGGATGCGACAAACGATCTATTAGTACAGCCTGATGGCAAAATTCTTGTTGTTGGCGCAATATACGGCGATTTTGCACTGGTACGCTTCAACACAGACGGTACTTTAGATACGAGCTTTTCCGGTGACGGGATAGTCACTACTGACTTGGGTATTGGTATTTCATACGCTACTGGCATAACACTGCAATCGGACGGTAAGATTGTGGTATCTGGGTGTGTCCAAAAGGACTTTAACTCTGAAGGAAATGTTGCCTTGGCGCGTTACAATCCTGATGGGAGTCTTGATAGTAGTATCACTCCACCCACAGTATCAACCTTCACTCCCACAGATGGTGCAACTGGCGCTGCGATCGACTCTAATATCGTTGTGACCTTTATCGACACTATTCAGAGAGGTGCGGGTAAGATTGAAATCCACACCGGTTCCGCGACAGGCCCATTGGTAACAAGCTATGATGCGGCAACAAGCGGAAACCTCTCGATTTCAGGTGATAAACTGACTATCCATCATTCAGACCTTGCAAATAATTCCCATTACTTCGTGACAATAGATGCAGGGAGTATCACTGATCTTGCTGGCAATAGTTATGCAGGTACGGTGGCCTATGACTTTACGACAGTTGCAGCTGTATCCATCCTTGGCACTTCAGGCAATGACACTTTTTATACAGGAACATCACCCCAAGCTATTGATGGTGGTTTAGGATTTGATACCGTTGTCTTTAACGGCATCGAGGCAAATTATGCAATCGCTTTGTCTGGAACAGGATTTTCAATACATGATAATAGTGGTCATGATGGTACTGTGACAGAAACCAATGTCGAAAAACTTCAGTTCACTGACCATACCCTTAATATTACCGCAACGCCAGATACGACACTTTCTGAGGCTTATAGAATCTATAAAGCAGCCTTTGATCGTGCTCCTGATTACGGAGGTTTGGGTTTCTGGTACAAGGGAATGGCTGGTGGCACTTCATTAAATGATGTTGCCCTTGGTTTTACACAGAGTAAGGAATTTACAGATATGTACGGCACTAATCCGACTGATGCCAACTTTCTCACCCTTCTCTATCAGCATGTTCTTGGTCGCACCTATGACCAAGGAGGTTATGACTGGTGGCTGAATACGTTAGCTACACATGCAAACACCCAGGCAAATGTTCTTGCACAGTTCTCAGAATCAGCAGAGAATATTGCCCATGTTGCTGGGGTTATTGCGAATGGGATTATTTATGAGGCTTATGCTGGGTGATATTTTAGGTACAAATCATTCGATAGAAATCATTCTTGAAAATTTATCCTGAATCATTATGGTTGCACAGTCATCAAAATTGGCCTATAGTATTTTAGCAGCTGATACTCTTGGCAAGGTTATTACTGATTTTGGAGGAGAAGATTATGGCCAAAGCCTAGCATTGCAGAGTGACGGCAAAATCGTAGTGGCTGGTACAAGCAATGGCTACTTCGCTGTTGCTCGCTACAACGATGATGGAAGCCTTGATAAGAGTTTTTCTGGAGATGGCAAGCTTATTACCACTGATATTTACAACTTGCACGAGTCGGACTATGGCCAATGTGTTGCAGTACAAAACGATGGCAAGATCATTGTGGCCGGAGAAATCATTGGGGATGGCGAAAGCAAAAGCGATTTCGCTTTGGTTCGTTATAATACTGACGGAAGCCTTGATAAGAGTTTTGCAGAAACGGGCATGCTCACGACGGATATCTACTGGTATGATTTCGCCCTAAGTCTATCGCTTCAGAGAGATGGTAAGATTGTAGTCTCAGGATCTAGCAACGGCGATTTCGCTTTGGTTCGTTACAACACGGACGGAAGCCTTGATAAGAGTTTTTCAGATGATGGTAAGGTTACCACCAATATTGGAGGTACTGGTTGGGACTTTGGCAATAGCGTTGCTATACAAAGTGACGGCAAAATCGTTGTGGCTGGTACAAGCAACGGCAATTTCGCTGTAGCGCGCTATAACACTGACGGTAGCCTTGATAAGAGTTTTGCCGGAACGGGCATGCTCACGACGGATACAAGCAAATTTTATTATGGCTTTCACAATAGCTTGACCTTGCAAAACGATGGCAAAATCGTAGTTGCAGGGACAACATGCAGTGTGGATGGGACCAACGGTGACTTCGTTTTGGTACGTTACAACACAGATGGCAGCCTTGATAAGAGTTTTGCGGGAACGGGCATGCTTACCACAGATATTCTTGATAACAAAGATTATGATACAGCTCACAGCGTGACCTTGCAGAGTGATGGAAAAATTGTTGTGAGTGGGGGAAGCAACACCGATTTCGCTTTAGCGCGTTATAACACTGACGGCAGCCTTGATAAGAGTTTTGCGGGAACGGGCATGCTCAAAACGCTAATTAATGTTAACGGTTTTGATGGTCCAGGTCAAAGCATTACGGTGCAGAATGAAGGCAAAATATTGGTGGCAGGATATAGCAACGGTGATTTCGCTTTGGTACGCTACAACATTGATGGAAGCCTTGATACAAGCTTTTCAGGTAATCCTGATCTTATGTCACCAACGGTGACAACTGTCAGTATATCAAGTGTTCCAGAATCATCAGAACAAGCAAACCTGGGTAACATTAACATACACCTGACTTTCAGCGAAGCGATTCAGTTAGGTATCGGTAAAATACAAATTCACACCGGTTCGCTTATTGGACCCGTGGTGGCAAGCTTGGATGTTGCAACGAATTATAATCTTATTGGCACATACGGTAATTCGCTCTCCATTACTACGAAAGCAAATCTTTTCAACGACACAATATATTACTTCGATATAGCAGGAACTGCGGTTAAAGACCTTACGGGAAACAGTTATGATAGCTCAGTGTTTGGGGTAACAACATATATAGGTTCGAATGATAATGATATTTTTAAATTTCATGTAGGAGTAGGAAACGAGATTTTTGATGGTAGTGCTGGTATTGACATCGTTATTTTTAACGGAAAGGAAGCTGACTATACCATTGCACTCTCTGGGTCAGGATTCTCAATCCATGATAAGGTTGGAACAGACGGTACTGATACGATTATCAATATCGAAACTCTTCAGTTCACAGACCACACCCTGACCATCGCAGCAACACCGGATGCAGTCCTTCAGGAGTCATACCGTATCTACAAAGCAGCCTTTGACCGTACACCTGATTACGGTGGGTTAGGCTTCTGGTACAAAGGAATGGTTGGAGGCATTTCATTAAACGATGTTGCTCTTGGCTTTACCCACAGCAATGAGTTTGTTGGGATGTACGGCACGAATCCGACAGATGCCAACTTTCTTACCCTTCTTTATCAGCATGTCCTTGGACGCACCTATGACCAGGGTGGTTATGACTGGTGGCTTAATACGTTAACTACACATGTAAACACGCAGGCAAATGTTCTTGCCCAGTTCTCAGAATCAGCAGAGAATATTGCCCATGTTGCCGGGGTTATTGCGAATGGGATTATCTATGAGGTGTATGCTGCTTGATATTTCGGCTTTGGCGTTAACAGGTTCAACCCTTACAGTAAATCTGAAAGTTGCTTAAAACAATGCTAATAACTCACCGGAGGTGTGGAAAACTGGTGGTTATAATAAGCGATCTGCAATAAGTAACTCAGTAAGCTTTTCTGAAGGTGAGTAGACCGGGGGAGTTTCACCCCCAGCCCCTCGCAGAACCGGACAGGAGCGTCTCCGCTCATCCGGCTCCCATCATCCAGCCATCGAGATATACCCAGCTTTCCAATGC
>CAIVSG010000056.1 GCA_903908555.1 uncultured Chlorobiaceae bacterium
AAACTTACAGATACGGAACATGCTGAGTTTAATTGTTTTTCTGCCCATTATTGCCGGACTGATTATTCTTGCCGTGCCTTCATCGCAAAAGCAGATAATCAGAATTGTTTCATTGCTTGCGGCTCTTGCCCAGGGAGTGGTAGCAGTTCTGATCTGGCGAGCTTACGATCCCTCACTGCCTGGAATAACTGCTGGTCCCGGAGGTAGTCCTCTCGGTTCGTTCCAGTTCGTTGAAAAACTGCCGTGGATCGGTCTGAAGCTTGGCGGTCTCGCCTCGCTGAACATCGAGTACTTCCTTGGTGTTGACGGAATATCCGTTACCATGATCATCCTGACCGCGCTTGTTTCGGCCATAGGTGTTCTTTCAAGCTGGACCATCCAGAAACAGGTAAAAGGATACTTTATTCTTTACAACCTGCTCGCATCAGCGATGATGGGCTGTTTTGTAGCACTTGATTTCTTCCTGTTCTATGTGTTCTGGGAACTCATGCTGCTTCCTATGTACTTCCTCATTGGTATCTGGGGCGGTCCTAACCGAGAGTACGCAGCCATTAAGTTCTTCCTCTATACGCTCTTCGGCTCTGTCTTTATGCTGCTCGTCATGATCGGCCTCTATTTCAGTGTTATCGATCCTGTCACCGGCAACCACACCTTCAGTCTTGTGGCAATGGCAAACCAGGCAAACTACATTCCGGACGCCATTCTCGGACCTCAAAATGCCATGTGGCGTTACATCGCCTTTGCGGTTCTCTTTGTAGGCTTTGCCATCAAGGTTCCGATGTTTCCGTTCCATACCTGGCTGCCCGATGCTCACGTCGAAGCACCGACTCCTATTTCAGTTATTCTTGCCGGTGTGCTTCTGAAGCTCGGCACCTATGGGATGATGCGTATCAACTTCCCGCTGTTCCCGGAAGTTTTCCATGCCTCCATGTACATTATCGGCATTTTCGGTGCCATTAATATTATCTATGGTGCCTTCTGCGCCCTCGCACAGCAGGATCTTAAAAAGATGGTTGCATACTCATCCATCAGTCACATGGGCTATGTTCTTCTCGGTCTTGCAGCAGGCAACAGCGAAGGAATGGTTGGAGCACTCTACCAGATGTTCAACCACGGCACTATTACAGCCATGCTCTTCCTTCTTGTCGGAGTCATCTACGACCGTGCGCATACCCGCCAGATCGACAAATTCGGTGGCCTTGCATCCTACATGCCAGTCTATACAGCTATTGTGACTGTTGCATGGTTTGCATCCCTTGGTCTTCCTGGCCTCAGCGGATTTATTTCCGAAGCATTAGTCTTTGTTGGTGCATTCAGCTCCATAACAACTCGCCCAATCGCTATGGTCGCAGTGCTTGGTATTCTTTTCGGCGCCGCCTATCTGCTCTGGTCGTTGCAGAGGGTATTCCTTGGAAAGCGAAAGCCCGATGCAGCTTATGATCTTGAAATAGGTGCAGACGGTCACGAACACATTCATTTCCACGACTGGAAAGGCAAAATTGACCTTGATGCACGCGAACTCACTATGCTTGTGCCGCTTGTTGTCATCACCATTTTCCTTGGCATCTATCCGATGCCCGTGCTTGGCATGATAACCTCAAGTGTTAACAAGCTTGTTGAAGTGCTCACACCGCTGGCGATCAGGTAGAGGTATATTTATTATTGTTAGAATGAGGTAAAAGTATAAACCGTAGAGAATTATGTTCGAGCTGCCATCAGGTGCTGAAATTCAAAGTATCATCGCGAGTATTACGCTGAGCGCTGAATTCTTTATACCTGAACTATATCTGTCAGTGCTTTTTATGCTTCTGATCGTCATTGATCTGGTTGCTAAAGGCAAAAAAAACAATCTGCTCTCCATAACAACCCTTCTCGGGCTTGCGGGTAGCATATTCTTTATTTTCAAGCAGCAGTTTATGCCTGCTGGCGAGCTCTTCTTCGGGATGTATGTTCTCGACGAATTTGCCATCTTCTTTAAATACTTCTTTGTCCTTTCCGGCATGCTCGCCGTCATCATAACGATGGCTGACGACCAGTTTGAGAGTGAAGTGAAAAGTATGGGCGAGTACTACGCGCTCATTGTCGCGATGGTCATCGGCATGATCATGATGGCATCATCAGCTGATATGATGATGATCTTCCTTTCCATGGAGCTCGTCAGTTTTTCGGCTTTCATTCTCACCGGCTATTTCAAGCGCAACCCCCGCTCTTCCGAAGCTGCGCTGAAATATCTTGTCTACGGAGCGGTATCATCAGGCCTCATGGTCTATGGCTTTTCGCTTATCTACGGACTTACCGCAGAGACCAATCTCATCAATATCTCTTCCGCGCTCTCTCTGCATGGCTACGACCCCGTGGTGATGATTCTTGCAACACTTCTTGTTCTCGCCGGTTTTGGTTACAAAATAGGCGCTGTGCCATTTCATTTCTGGGCACCGGATGTCTATGAAGGTGCACCAACACCCATCACAGCCTATCTCTCTGTAGCATCCAAAGCAGCAGGCTTTGCTCTTCTCATGCGCTTTTTCTATACAGCCGTACCGCATGGCGGACCGGTCTATGAGGATATTCTTGGTCTCAACTGGGTATCGCTGCTCATCATTATCTCTGTCGCATCCATGATCTACGGCAACGTCGTAGCGCTCTGGCAGAAAAACGTTAAACGTCTGCTTGCATACTCATCCATTGCCCATGCAGGCTACCTCCTGCTCGGCGTCATTGTCATGGATGCGTTCGGTACACAGGCCACACTGCTCTACCTGCTCTCCTATTTTCTCATGAACTTCGGAGCCTTCTATGTTGTCATTCAGATAGCCAACAAAACCGGCAGCGAAAATCTCGAAGACTACCGCGGCCTCGGCAAAAAAATGCCACTGGCCGGCGCAGCACTAACCGTATTCCTGATCTCACTCGTAGGTCTTCCACCGACCTTCGGCTTCATCGGCAAACTGATGATCTTCTCCGCACTGCTATCCAAAGGCTCAATCTACCTCTGGATCGCCCTCATCGGCATCATGACAAGCGTGATCTCCCTCTACTACTACATGCTGATTCCCCTCAACATGTACCTCCGCGAATCACCCTCATCCGAAGAAAAAAACATGAACCCCGGCTTCCTCCCAAACATCATCATGGCCGTCCTAATGTTCCTCACCATATACTTCGGCCTCTTCTTCCAGCCCCTGGCCGACTTCGCCAAATACGGCTCAGCCCTCTTCGGCCTGAAACAGTAGGCAGTCAGCAGTAGGCAGTAGGCAGTAGGCAGTCAGCACCGCTCAGTATTTCAAGAGCCGCCAACTGCCCACTGCCCCCTTCGTCTTCTTCGCTCAGAGCACCCAGCACCCAGCACTCAGCACTCAGCACCCAGCACTCCGAAACCTGCCCACTGCCCACTGCCCACCGCCCCCTTCGTCATCTTCGCTCAGAGCACCCAGCACTCAGCACTCAGCACTCAGCACTCAGCACTCAGCACTCCGAAACCTGCCAACCGCCCACTGCCCACTGCCCACTGCTTTCACTCAGCACTCTCATCCCTCATCCTGCCAGCAGAAATCGCGTTGAATTGGCTAGTTTTATATATATTATATACAAGCGTATAGACTTCCTATTCCGGGAAATTCTTTAAAGAAGCGATTGAAAAAATGACTTCATTTACAACATCTTCCCCTGTTATGATTGTCAAAAAAAAATAAGTTGAAAGAGGTCTGTTAACTTGTATTTGAGATGTAAAAAACTTATAATTAAAGCCTAAAAAGCTAATATTAATGCGGTTAGAGTCTCTAGCTTCATTCCGGCATGTTTTTGGTACTTCTAACTCTTCATTCATCTTCAATTGTGACTGAAGGCAGCGAAGCTTTTCCCTTTACTGTATTCAAATGCCATTAACCGTTCATCTATGCGTTATTCTCATCTTGTTGCTGCATGTTATTTGTTCCTTCTCCCATTCTCCGCGCTGGCTGCTGAAAGTTCAGGGCTGGGATCAGCAGCACCAACAGGAACTACTGGTGTAGGATCGACCACTTCAGTATCAGCCCAAACAGGTAATCCATCGATAACCACACCTCTGTCTGAATCTCGTGGATCACATGTCTCTTCAGAAGAACGTGAACCACTTGCGTCGGGTCAGGCTTTTAAAACAAACAGCTCCTTTCAAACCTATGTAGAAAGTTCTACCGGCAAAGCACTTGAAGTATTTGGCCGTGACCTCTTTCGCAATGTTCCCAGTACCTTCGCACCACTAGGTACCGTACAAGTCAATGCTGACTATGTTATCGGCCCTGGAGATGCATTGCAGATTCGCGGCTGGGGTATGGTGGATATAGATGTTAATGCAACGGTCAGTCGTAGTGGTGAAATCTATTTGCCTCGTGTTGGATCAGTAAAAGTTGCCGGTGTTAAATATCGTGACCTGCAGGGCTACCTTAAAAAAGCAGTTGGTAAAATATTCAAGAGCTTCGAACTGAGCGCCAGCATTTCTCAGACTCGCAGCGTCCAGGTCTATGTAGTCGGCCATGCCTTAAGACCCGGGTCATACAATCTGAGTGCAATGAGCACGCTCCTCAACGCTCTCTTTACATCTGGTGGGCCATCGGTGACAGGGAGTATGCGCAACATCAAACTGAAGAGGGGAGGCGAGTCAATTGTATCCTTTGATCTCTATGACATTCTGCTTCACGGCGATAAATCCTCCGACTTAGGCCTACATGATGGTGATGTCATATATATCCCGGCAGTTGGCCCGCAGTTTGCATTGCTTGGTGATGTTAAAAAACCAGCCATTTTTGAACTGAAACAAAAGGCCTCAATTGCCGAAATAGTGAGCTGGGCAGGGGGATTTGAGTCCTCAGCTGGATTGAAAAATGTTATAGTTGAAAAGAATATTGCCAATCAATTCCAGACTATTGCTGAGCTGCAGGCAGACTGGTCATCGATAGAAAAAAGCCTTGCACAGCTTGAGGTTCAGCCAACTGATATCATCCGTGTCTTTGCACCCGGTTCAATTCCGTTGGAAGTCAAAATAGAGCGATCGTTTGTCCGCGTCGATGGAGCAGTAAAGCACAGCGGGGTTTTTGAACTCAAAAAAGGCGAAACACTCGAGCAGCTTATCTCTCGTACAGGTGGTATTACTGACCATGGCTACATCTTTGGAACGAAGCTGACTCGCGAAAGCGTCAGAATCCAGCAGCAAGCGAAAATGAATGAAGTTGTTGATCGCTACGAAAAAGATATACAAACAAATGCCAAGCAAAGGCTTAATGGCCAGAGTGATCCCGCGCAGGCCGCCCAGATTGCAGCTGAACTGGAAATGCAACGCAGTCTGTTGGCAAAACTGCGATCTGTCAAATCTGAGGGACGTATTGTCCTCAACCTTAAAAATTCTCATGCTATAGTAACTGATCTGCCCGAACTTCCACTCCAGGATGGCGATACGGTCTATATCCCTCAAAAACCCGGAACGGTAGAAGTTTTAGGTGCAGTCTATCAACAGAACTCCATTATATATCAGCCTGATCGCAACGTCAGCTACTACCTCACCTTAGCCGGAGGAGTAAGCAGCACAGGCGAAAAATCAGAGCTCTACCGAATCTGCGCCGACGGAACCGTACGAAGCAACCGCACCAGTGGCATGGGAGGCAAAGTCAACCCCGGCGACGCCATAGTAGTCCCCGAAAAAATCCAAAGAGGCCAAACCTTCATGCAAAGCCTGAAAGACTGGACCAGCATCCTCTACCAATTCGGCCTAGGCGCCGCCGGCCTCGCCACCCTTAAAACGCTATAAAAAAAGTAGGCAGTATGCAGTCAGCAGTAGGCAGTCAGCAGTAGGCAGTAGGCAGTCAGCAGTAGGCAGTAGGCAGTCAGCAAAAATCTGCCATCCCAACCAAAGGGAGGGATCTATAAAAACCAAAACCCCAAGCCCATAACGTCATCATCTTCCACTGCCAACTGTTATATATTGCCAACTGCCAACTGCCCACTGCCAACTATTTTTTCTCAGCACTCAGCACTCAGCACTCTCTTTCTTCACTCGGCCCTTTCTTTCCGAACTTGGTAATTGTTAGTTTTCTTTGTAAGATATCCTTGTTTCCTTACCGTAATGAGTTAATGATATGCTAGCTAAAATCACCAGTAAGAATCAATTGACCTTACCAAAATCTATCATAACCTCAATTGCTAAAACAGATTATTTCGAAGTAGCAGTTGAGAATGGTCGCATCATGCTTACCCCCGTCCGTATTCAGCAGGCTGATGCAGTACGTGCCAAATTAGAAACTTTGGGTATTAATGATCATGATGTTCAGGACGCTACACAGTGGGCAAGAAAAACACAAGCCTGAGCTATCGAATAGTACTTGATACGAACTGCATTATCTCTGCACTGATATTTTCAAGGGGAAAGATGGCATGGTTGCGCCATAGCTGGCAATCCGGATCTATCATTCCATTAGTCAGCAAGGAAACGGTCACTGAATTATTGAAAGTGTTGACCTATCCAAAATTCAAGCTTACAAAAAAAGAGCAATCTTTATTACTGGCCGATTTTCTGCCCTACGTTGAAACAGTCACCACGCGTGAGGTGCCACGTAACCTACCGGTAATTAGAGATAAAGCAGATCAAATATTTATAACACTGGCAGTAGTGGCCAAAGCGGATGCTTTAGTCACTGGCGACAACGATCTTCTAATTATCAAGGATAGCTTTAAAACACCGCCAATCATGACCCTCACCGAATTTGAGCAATGGCAAAAAAGCTAATCGCACTCATCACTTTCTTTCTCAGCCCAGCAAACTGATTTCCTTGCCAACTGCCCACTGCCAACTGTTTTTTCTCAGCACACAGCACTCAGCACACAGCACTTTTTTTCCACTCAGCACTCTCTTTCACACCCCATCAAACTGTTTTAATTGCCAACTGCCCACTGCCAACTGCCAATTGCCAACTGCCAACTGCCAACTATTTTTTCTCACCCCTCAGCCCTCGTTACTTTCTTTCTCAGGAATATCTATAAAGGGGATTGTTTATGTTGCAAAGTTATGAAGCCATATACGAACATGGAGCTATGAGATGGTTAGGCGACAAGCCTCCCGTCAAGCAAGCACACGTCATCGTAACAATTCTTCCAGAAAAGGATGAAGGTTCGATTACGTCACAAACACTAAATCAGCCATCAACACTTATAGCAGGAAAAGGTTCAATACAAGGTGAAATTATTACCCCAATAATTCCAGAAAAAGACTGGAACTGTCTAACATGATTTTACTTGATACCCATATCTGGGTTAAATGGATTATTAACGGCAATCAAGATCTATCAGAAAAAATTGTAACTGCCATGAAACTCGATACTCATCTTGCAGTTTCTGCAATATCATGTATGGAGGTTTCATTGCTGGAAAAACGAGGGCGCCTTCAGCTACCGCTTTCAGTTAAAGACTGGTTAAAAGAAGCGCTCTAAAATTCAGGAGTAGAATCACTTCCAGTTCCCTGCGAAATAATGCATAAAGCAGTCACACTTCCCGATATTCATCAGGATCCAGCAGACAGAATTATTATCGCAACATCAATTCTTTACAATGCCAAATTAGCAAGTATAGACTCACTATTTCCAAACTATAAAGAACTGCAAGGGCGCCTCCTTGGCAAATAAAAACAGCTTAGTTTTTCTATACACACCCCAATATCTAAGCCCAGCCAACTGTTTTAATTGCCAACTGCCCACTGCCCACTGCCAACTATTTTTTCTCAGCACTCAGCACTCTCTTTCCACTCATCACTTTCTTTCATGCCAGAGAAACCCATTACTAAGAGTCATACCGACGACGAAATCAGTCTCATAGATCTCGCCATCACCCTCGCCAAACACAAAAAAGTAATAATAGGCGCCCCGCTCATCGTCGCTGTAATTACAGCAATAATCAGTTTTATCATCCCCCCAACCTATACCGCAACAACGCAAATAATGCCACCCCAGCAGCAATCCGGAGCATCCGCACTGCTCGGGCAGCTTGGCGCCCTCAGCAGTCTAGCCGGAGCTTCAGGAGGCTTAAAAAATCCTAACGACCTCTACGTCGCCATGCTTAAAAGCTGCACAGTAAGCGACAACCTGATCAGTCGTTTCAAACTGCAGGCGGTGTATGAAACAAAGTTTCCAAGCGAAACCCGTAAAGCTCTCGCAAAAGCCAGTGTTATCACATCCGGTAAAGAAGGTCTTATTGCTGTCCAAGTAGAAGATGAAGACCCAAAACGAGCAGCAGCGATAGCCAATGGCTATGTTGAAGAACTGCAGAAATTGACTCAGGTACTTGCTGTCACAGAAGCATCACAACGCCGCCTCTTTTTTGAAAAACAGCTTTTCCAAGCAAAACAAGCCCTTGGTGATGCAGAAATATCCCTGAAACAGGTGCAGGAAAAAACCGGCCTTTTACAACTTGATGAACAGGCTAAAGCTCTTATCAAGGCAGGAGCAGAACTCAAAGGCCAGATTGCCATAAAAGAGGTTGAACTCGGTGCCATACGCACCTTCGCCACCGGCAATAACCCCGACCTGGTCCGTACCCAGCAGGTAGTTGGTGGCATGCGTGCACAACTGGCAAAAATTGAAACGGGCTCCGTATCCACAAGCAAAGCCCCAGAAGCCGGCCTTGAATACCTGCGAAAAGTGCGAAACCTCAAATACGCCGAAACCGTCTATGAGATACTCGCAAAACAGTTTGAAATGGCCAAAATCGACGAAGCCAAAGAAGGCTCAATGATTCAAGTCCTCGACAAAGCCCTTGTCCCGGATAGAAAGTCCAAGCCAAAGCGCGCCATGATGGTTCTATTATCAGCCATAGCCACAGGATTTCTAGCCATCCTCTACGCCTTCATAAAAGAAGCCCTGCAAAACGCCAAAAAAGACACCGAAACCGAAGCCCAACTAACAACCCTAAAAAAAACCCTCCGCTGGAACTAACCAGTAACCAGTAAGCAGTAGGCAGTAAGCAGTAGGCAGTAAGCAGTAGGCAGTAAGCAGTAGGCAGTAAGCAGTAGGCAGTAAGCAGTAGGCAGTAAGCAGTAGGCAGTTGGCAAAACTCAGCACTTTCTTTCTCAGCCCTCAGCCCTCAGCCCTTTCTTTCTTCGCTTCCGCTCAGCACTCAGCACTCAGCACTCAGCACTCAGCACTTTTTTTCTTGCCAACTGCCAACTGCCAACTGCCCACTGCCAACTGCCAACTGCCAACTGCCAACTGCCAACTGCCAACTGCCAACTGCCAACTGCCAACTGCCAACTGCCAACTGCCAACTATTAAGATAATCTCATGATTACTGACATTAGTAGTTATTACATCCCCTTCATCGCCACTGCCATAATCTCCCTACTGTTAGTCTTAACGAAAGGCTTTCACGGCAAGCACACCTGCGACCCAACCGTCGGCATACAAAAGTTTCACGCATGCCACACCCCTCGTATAGGCGGCATCGCAATCTTTTGTGGATTAATAATAGCATGTTTTCTCCCCACAACACCTGATACCAAACTCCTCAAACTGATGCTCATTGCCAGTTTGCCAGCCTTTGCCGCAGGTGTTATTGAAGACCTCACAAAAAAAGTAGGAGTCAAGACGCGCCTCATAGCAACGATGTTTAGTGGCGCTATAGCCTGGTGGCTCACTGGCTACACAATTAACCATATCGATATTCAAGGCATCGATAGTTTGCTCTCATATCTACCAATCTCCATAGCAGTTACTGTTTTTGCAGTTGCAGGGATATCAAATGCGGCAAACATTATAGATGGTTTTAACGGTCTCAGCTCTGGAACCATGATAATCAGCTTTTCAGCCATTGCGCTCATTGCATGGCAAGTCGGCGACACCAACCTGATGCATATATGCTTACTGTTGACCACAGTTACCGCCGGGTTTTTCATTATTAACTTCCCACTGGGCAAAATATTTTTGGGCGACAGCGGAGCCTATCTCCTCGGCTTCATGCTGGCATGGGTAGCAGTCATGCTCCCTATGCGCAACCCCACAGTTTCACCATGGGCATCGTTACTGATATGCAGCTATCCTTTTATAGAAACCACATACAGCATGGGTCGTCGCCTCATACACAAATCATGCACCAGCCAAGCCGATATAGCACACCTGCATAGCCTCATAAAAATCAATGCAATCAACAGACACTTTCCTGATGTGCCAAAACATTTACGCAACAGCATGGTCTCCCCATTTTGTTGGTTATTAGTCATAATTACAGCTTCCATATCAGTTGCATACTACCAACAAACCACACTACTCATAGTAGCCTCAATCGGTATTTTCGCACTCTACACCATCAGCTACAAAATTATCACAAGACTCGCCCCCTCACTGGAACAAACTCCAAGTGAGCAAAAAATCTATCAACCAACACCAAAAGAAACTATCAGCCTAGAGTACCGATCCCCAAGAAAAGAAATAATCGAAGAATCCCTGATAACCGAAGACTCTATTAATTAGCAACTTCAGGGTTTTCTTTCCCTTGTTTTACCTTGCCAACTGCCAACTGCCAACTGCCAACTGCCAACTGCCAACTATTGTTCTTCACTCGGCCCTCAGCCCTCAGCACTTTCTTTCTCGGCCCTATCTGGACGACTGTTATAAGTCTCTGGCTTAAAATTTATTTACACATCAATAATACGCTTCTTTTGCGGAGTATCCAAAAAGAAAGTGGTGGTAGGTAATAAAAAGTAAGTAGTCAATAGATACTATTCACCGCCAACTGCAACTTATTTTCATTGCCAACAGCCAACAGCAAACTATTTTGATTTCACTCAGCACTCAGCACTCAGCACTCAGCACTCAGCACTCAGAACTCATCACTCGTACTTCAGGACTTTCTTGCAAAATGAAAGTAGCCATCCTCGCCATTGGCCTAGGTACATGCATCCCATAATGACCGAGTGGCTTGTTTTCCGCAGTCCTGATTTTGACATGATTAAATGGGATCTCAGCCATCCGGTTATCTTTGACGGTAGAAATATTTACAGCTCCGAATTTATGGAGCAGTTCGGATTTACCTATTACTCCATAGGCTGCCACTCCAACAGGAGTGGCTTAACTTTACAATCTTTTCTTTAGAGGAACTTCGGTTTAACCAGACTCTACTGTAAAACTTAAAGAAGCTGTAATTTAATGACCACTTTTTCAGGTCCGATCTGGCTTCGATATATCCCTGCTAATATCCGTCGTCGCATCGAAGGGAGAACAAACCTTCACTCTATCATTCATAACACTGGATGGTTACTTGCAGATAAAGCACTGCGTCTTGGAATGGGTCTTCTTGTTGGCGCATGGGTTGCACGCTACCTTGGTCCTTCGCAATTCGGTGAACTTGCCTACGTCATGGCATTTGTTGCTTTTTTTCAGACAATAAGCCTTCTCGGTCTTGATGGAATTGCTATCCGTGATATTGCTCGCGAAAAAAATGCATCACCTGCAATTTTAGGTACTGTATTATGGCTCCGGTTGACCACGGGATTTATATGCTGGTTTGTGGCTGTAGCAGGGATGGCTATGTTCAGGCCAGGGGATACCCATACTCTCATATTAACTGCGATTATATCCGGTTCGCTTATATTTCAAGCGGCTGATACTATTGATCTTTGGTTCCAGAGCCAGACACAAAGCAAACTTACGGTTTTTTCAAAGACTATTTCATATATCATAGCAAGTGGACTAAAAGTATGGTTAATAGTAGTCAAGGCTCCGTTAATTTTATTTGCAGCGGTAAGCCTTGCTGAGTTGGCACTTTCAGCTATAGCACTTATGGTTGCCTATCGTCAATTTCCAGCCCCATTTCGTTGGGCATGGGATGTTGTATGGGCAAAAAAACTCTTACGAGAATCCTGGCCATATATTTTATCAAGTCTGGCAATCATAGTCTATATGCGTATTGATCAGATTATGCTTCGCGAAATGATAGGGGTGCGTGAATTGGGTGTGTTTTCTGCAGCATTACCCTTGTCATCGACTTGGTATTTTATACCGATGATGATTTCACAAAGCATTGGCCCTACAGTAGCGCGAAAAAAAATTAGTGATCCAGTTGGCTATGAAAGGTCCATTACCCAGCTGTTTAGTCTGATGTGGTGGACAATGTTGCCTCTTAGTGTTGGAATTGCCCTTTTTTCTCAGCCCATTGTAGCATTACTCTATGGTTCTGCTTATAAAGCGAGTGCACATGTTCTGGCTATTCATGTTTTTGCAAATATTCCTGTTGCATTAGGTATTGCTCAAGGAATTTGGATTATAAATGAACAAAAAAACATATTATCACTCTCTAAAACAGTTATTGGTGCAATTTCAAATGTATTGCTGAACCTTTTCCTAATTCCAAAGTATGGTGCCTTAGGTGCTGCATCAGCAACAGTAATTGCACAATTGATCTCAGCCGTATTATCTAATATTTTTCTTGCTCCTGCAATCTTTAAGAAACAGATAGTAAGTATTTCTGGGTGGAGAAATTAATTTGTTTTTGAAAAAAAAAGATGAATTATTTATGAAAAAAATCCTCATAACCGGTGGAGCTGGCTTTCTCGGCTCCCACCTTTGTGAACGCTTGTTAACCGAAGGCAATGAAGTAATTTGTGTAGACAATTTCTTCACCGGAAGCAAAAGAAACATTGCTCATCTTCTCGGTAATCCTTATTTCGAGGTAATCCGCCACGATGTCACTTTTCCGCTCTATCTTGAGGTAGATCAAATATATAACCTTGCCTGCCCAGCTAGCCCCATTCACTATCAGCACGATCCAGTGCAGACCACAAAAACCAGTGTGCACGGTGCAATCAATATGCTTGGCTTAGCAAAACGAGTAAAAGCACGGATTCTTCAAGCCTCAACAAGTGAGGTCTACGGTGACCCCGAAGTCCATCCTCAGCAAGAATCATATTGGGGGAGGGTTAACCCCATAGGAATACGAAGCTGTTATGACGAAGGAAAGCGATGTGCCGAGACACTCTTTTTCGACTATCACCGCCAGAACAATCTTGATATCAAGGTAGTCCGCATCTTCAATACCTATGGGCCGCGCATGCATCCAAACGACGGCAGAGTAGTCAGCAATTTTATTGTTCAGGCCCTCAAGGGTGAAGATATCACTATCTATGGGGAAGGTAATCAAACACGCAGTTTTTGCTACGTTGACGACCTTATAGAAGCCATGGTAAGGATGATGGCAACTCCAACGGGTTTTACTGGCCCCGTCAACATCGGCAACCCGGTTGAATTCACGATGCTTGAACTTGCTGAAAAAGTTATTACCCTTACAGGTAGTTCATCGAAGCTTGTTTATTTTCCACTTCCCTCAGACGATCCAAGGCAGCGTAAGCCAGATATCTCATTGGCGCAAAATGCACTCAATTGGCAACCGAAGGTGACTTTGGAAGAGGGGCTTAAGAGTGCCATCGCCTATTTCAGTAAACTGTTACAGGAAAACTAAACAAAAATGCGAAGTCCAGTATTATTTCTTGTTTTTAATAGACCCGATACCACCCGACAAGTATTCGAAGCTATCCGAGCTGCTAAACCCTCTAAACTTTACGTTGCTGCAGATGGACCAAGGCTCAATCGCGAAGGTGAACGAGAGCGGTGCGAAGAAGTCCGCCGAATTGTAACAGCTGTTGATTGGCCCTGTGAGCTGAAAACACTGTTTCGTGATAAGAATTTTGGCTGCAAAATGGGAGTATCTGGTGGTATCAACTGGTTCTTTGAAAACGAAGAAGAAGGCCTCATCCTGGAAGACGATGTGGTACCCATGACAAGCTTTTTTCAATACTGTGATGAATTGTTGGAACGCTATCGATATGACGAAAGAGTTGGAGTAATCAGTGGATGCAACTTGATCTCTAAACGTTATACACCTACAGAAAGCTATTTTTTTTCCAGATATAACCATGTATGGGGCTGGGCCAGTTGGCGCCGAGCATGGCAACACTATGATGTCACTATGCAGTCCTGGCCACAATGGCGTGATAATGGGGGACTGAAAATAATCTCGGATGGTAGTAAGTTATTTGAATCACAATGGCGTAATACTTTTGATAATGTCTTTAATGGCGAAATTGATACTTGGGATTACCAATGGTTGTTCGCCTGCTGGTACCATGGATTGATTACTGCACTACCATTCCATAACCAAACACAAAACATTGGTTGCGGTGCAGATTCCACTCATACAACAGGTGATACACCTGACTACATAAAGGAATCCATTCCAGAGATATTAAAGTTCCCCTTACGTCATCCCCAAACAATTGAGCGCTCAGTGGAAGCGGATGCATTGATTGATAGGTTGGTTTTTGGTATCACTCCATTTAATTCAATAAAACAGAAAATTGGTCAAATCCCAGTGTTCGGTGAAATATTGAAACAAATCAAAAAGGTTTTCATTAATGCTGGACTCAAATTGGCAGCCGAAAGACGATAACTTTGAAATGTTGGGTTACTCCTCATTGTTAGAACAAAATTTTCTCTTTAATTAACTTGCCTTCTAATAACGTTAACCTCCAAGAACCTTACCACTGGATACGGTAAAATTGATTTGTATAAAAAAATTTTGATATGAATATAATTATTGCGTTGAAAGAAAAAATCAAGAGTGCTTTATTCAGTGCGTTTGTGCCCATATATCAATTGGGGGAGAAGCAATTGGTTTGTCAGGCATTGGTTGCCGCTAAAGTAAATAGATCTAATCAAGGTTTTTCTGGCTTGTATGAAGCGGAGTTTTGTGCCTTTTCCCAATGGGGTGAAGATGGTATTATTGATTGGTTGGTTGAACGGCTGCCAAGCATACCGCATTCTTTTGTAGAGTTTGGTGTTGAGAATTATCAAGAATCTAATACAAGATTGTTATTGAAATTACGCAACTGGCGAGGACTGGTGATAGATGGTTCTGAAAAGCATATACAGAATATCAAGAAACAGGATATTTATTGGCGATATGGACTTACTGCAAAGAGAGCATTTATCGATCGAGAGAATATCAATGTTTTGTTGGCAGAGGGTGGAATGCAGGGTGATATTGGCCTATTGAGCATTGATATTGATGGAAATGATTATTGGATTTGGGAGGCCATTGATTCTATCAATCCTGCTATCGTTGTTTGTGAATACAATGCTGTTCTGGGTGATCGATATGAATTTACTGTTCCTTATAAAGCGGATTTTCTGCGTTCTCAGGCTCATTATTCGAATTTGTATTTTGGTGCTTCACTTCGTGCTCTTGTCTCCCTTGGTAAAAAGAAGGGGTATACGTTTGTCGGAACAAATTCAACAGGCTGCAATGCGTTCTTTGTTCGTGATGATCGTGCCAAATCTATTTTGGATGCATTAGGCGCTGTATGGGCTTTTCCGTCAGTAATCAGAGAGGCCCGGAGTAATAATGGAAAGTTGTGTTTTGTAAATGGAAAAGATCGAGCTAATATGATTAATCAATGTCCTGTTTTTGATCTCGAACGAGATAAAAATACGACTTTAGAAAAATGTCTTGACATGTATTCGCCCGAGTGGGAATTATCAAAGAAGGTGAAATTCTGAAAATTACCCACTTGTTCTGTTGTTTGATTGATAATAGAAGCAAAACGTCTAGGATCATTGATGCACTTGGCCAGCATGGTGATCAGGCCCTGTTTAGATTATTTCACTCAATACCAACACACCAGCATCACTATCCTGGCCACAATGGCGTTAATGGGGGGCTGAAAACCCACTAAATTCTTCGAATAGCCTTTAAAATTAACAAAGTATTTGCCAGTTATTTTAAATTTCAAACTAAAATCAAAAACTTGGCAGGATCATCTTTTAATGGTTAAATGAAATATATAAATTGCGCATAGCCTTCGATTCTCAAACCTTTTGTAACCAATCCTACGGTGGTATTTCACGCTACTTTGTTCGATTGGTGGAACAACTTATTTCGCGGAATCAAAACGTTGGGATTTTTGCGCCTCTTCATCGGAATCACTATTTGAAGGAGTTGCCAACCAGTGTAGTACATGGTTATGGGTTGAATAGTTATCTACCAAAGAGTAGTCGATTGATCTTGCCACTGAATCAGTTGGTGTCCAAAATTGCAATTAAGTTATGGACCCCTGATGTAGTACATGAAACCTATTATTCAAGATTAAATTCTTCCCCAAAGAGATGCCCTACGGTGATTACAGTTTATGATATGATCCATGAGCTGTTTAATGATAAGTTCTCTCCCCGTGACCGAACCTCACAATTGAAACGCATTGCTATTGAACGAGCTGATCATGTTATCTGTATCTCTGAGAGTACTCGAAAGGATTTAATACGCCTTTTTTATACGGATGAAAAAAAAGTCACGGTTGTCCATCTTGGGTTTGAAAAGTTTTCAGTTGATAAGCAGAGTGGGGAATCTCCTGCTACTAAAAGTCCCTATCTGCTTTATGTTGGTGATCGTGGTATATATAAAAATTTTAATAATTTTTTGCGTGCAGTTGCATTATCAAAAAGGCTGCAAAAAGATTTTGATATTCTCACATTTGGCGGTGGTAGGCTCACTCGATTGGAAGTGACTCTTCTTTCGGAGTTAGGCTTTAAGCCAGAGCAAGTTAAGCAACTTGGTGGTGATGATAAACTTCTTAGTCAGCTTTATGGAGGCGCAGCGGCTTTTGTTTATCCCTCTTTGTATGAAGGCTTTGGACTTCCTCCCCTAGAGGCGATGGCTCACAACTGTCCCGTTATTAGCAGCAAAACAAGTTCGATGCCAGAAGTTATTGGAGATGCAGCCGAATTTTTTAACCCTGCAGCAATTGACGATATCGCAGACGCTATTGAACGGGTAGTTTATGTACCCAGCAGAAGCAGTGAACTTGTAATGCTCGGGCAAAAGCGTCTTAATAAATTTTCGTGGGGGCGTTGCGCTGAAGAGACTCTTGCTATTTATGGTAAATTGTCGAATAGTAAATGAATAACACCGCTTTGATTTGCGGGATAAGCGGGCAGGACGGCTCATGGCTTGCCCAGTTATTGCTTAAGAAAGGGTACGAAGTGTGGGGCACATCTCGTGATGCCCAAGGTAATGGTTTCACTAATCTCGTTCGATTGAGAATTTGTGATCGAGTAAAATTGCTCTCAATGGTTCCAGAAGACTTTCGAAGTGTCTTTATGGCAATCAAGAAGAGCAAGCCCTCTGAAGTTTATTTTTTAGCAGGTCAGTCATCGGTCGGACTCTCTTTCGAGCAACCTGCTGAGACAATGCAAAGTATTTCTTTAGGTACACTGAATATTCTTGAAGCTTGCAGAATGGTAGACTTCCCAGTAAAACTTTACCATGCTGGTTCCAGTGAATGTTTTGGTGATACAGGTGGAATGGCCGCTAATGAAAAAACGCATTTTCATCCTCGTAGTCCCTATGCTGTTGCAAAAGCCTCAGCATTTTGGCTTGTAGATAACTATCGTGAGGCTTATGGTTTGTTTACCTGTAGTGGAATACTTTTCAATCATGAATCACCATTACGCCCTGAACGATTTGTAACTCAGAAAATTATTAGTACCGTCCGCCGCATTGCCAATGGCTCTAACGAAAAGCTACAACTTGGCAGACTTGATATCGCTCGTGACTGGGGATGGGCTCCAGAGTATGTGGAAGCAATGTGGTTGATGTTGCAGCAGGACATCCCTGATGATTATGTTATTGCCACAGGCCAAACTAATACGCTTGAATCATTTGTTTCGGCTGCATTTGCATCATATAATCTTGACTGGCGAGAGTATGTCGAACAAAATCCTGAATATTTTCGCCCAACAGATTTATTGATAAGTCGGGCTGATACTGGGAAGGCAAAAGCCAAACTTGGTTGGCATGCCTGTTTGGGGCTTAATGAAGTTATTGCAGGGATGATTTGTGAGGATCTTCGCGGAAGTGCGCTTTAGATAAGCACTGCAAGACGGTAGCCTCGATCATCTTTTTGGTACTGAACATTCCGGGGGAAAGTGTGCCAGGTAGTCCGCAGTAAAGTCTACCACCTTTATAGGCCGAGATAACTTAGTTTAAACACCGTCTTAATTCTCACCTATCGGCTATTATTTAACATCCCGTCTCTATTTTTGTACCGGCAGACAAAGTACCAGAGGTGAGAGGTATTTTTTTTTGCTTTTTCCCGAAATTAATAGAAAATCGGCAGTAAAAGACTGGCAGACTTCATCCCTTTTAAAAGGAAACATTATTAGACATATTAAATTTTTTTTTTTGGTAGTATTGCCCACCACTCGTTTATTCCTGCTTCGTAACTTACTTCTACGAATATCGGGAATAAATATACCATACAACTCAAGTTATTGTGGCCGTGGTTGGGTTTTCTGGTCGCGGTTAAATTACATATTGGTGAACAATCATGGTTAAGTCCAGGTGTTCTGGTGCATACACATGTTCTTGCTGATATTAAAATTGGTAATTTTTGTGATATTGGCCTAGGCGTTGAAATCATGACAAGTAGTCATGAAATTGGTCCAACGGCAAGGAGGGCCTGTACTGGTACTGCAAAGTCTGTTTTTATTGGTAACGGCACTTGGATTGGTGCTAAAAGTATAATTTTAGGCGGTGTTACTATCGGTGATGGATGTGTCGTTGCAGCGGGCTCAAGGAGGATGTCAGCGCACCGGTCATTTCAGTAAGCGTGTATTTTGATACCTTCCGTCGTCAGCTCATCGATACGGCAGGCAAGATTGTCCGCCATGCGGGGAAACTGATTATGAAAGTACCACGAGCTACCTTTGAACGATTACAGCTGGATCGTTTGTTTGCAGCCTGTCAGAGTGCGCCGGTAATGAGCGGTTAAAACAATAGTTTTGACGGGAGAGGTTCGCTCGGTAAGAGAAAATAACGGATTGATGCCATGTCGAAAGCAGGTTTACCGGATAATTCATGCTGAAAACTGGCATTTCTCAATGTCCAGATAATAATTCCTGTTCGTTTCAGCTATCGCTATCAGATTATTGCATTTTATGGCGCTCTGAACGGTCTTGAGTATTACAAATCTTAAATAACAAAAGGGTATTTATAAAGTGCGTATAGCCTTCGATTATCAAGCCTTTTGCATTCAAACTTACGGTGGTATTTTACGTTACTTTGTCCGATTGGTAGAACAACTAATTGCACAGGAACAGGAGGTTCGCGTTTTTGCGCCATTTCATTGGAATCACTATTTAAAAGAATTACCATCCGGAATAGTAAATGGATATGGATTGAAACGTTATCCTCCAAAGAGTAGTCGATTGATGTTGCCACTAAATCAGTTTGTTTCAGAAATTGCAATGAAGCAATGGAATCCTCATGTAGAGCATGAAACATATTATTCAAAAGAAGGTTCGGTTCCAAAGGGGATCCCAACTGTGATTACAGTCTATGATATGATCCATGAACTTTTTGCTGCTAAATTTTCTCCATGTGACCAAACCTCACAGATGAAACGCATTGCTATTGATCGGGCTGATCATGTGATCTGTATCTCTGAGAGTACACGAGAAGATTTGATTCGTCATTTTGCGACAGATGATAAAATAGTATCTGTGGTCCATCTCGGATTTGAGGATTTCTCGTTTGTAAAACAGAACTGTGTGCAATCTCTTACAACTAAAAGACCCTATCTGCTTTATGTTGGTGGTCGAGAAGGGTACAAAATTTTAATAATTTTGTGCGTGCCATTGCAATATCCAAAATGCTAAAAAAAGATTTTGATATTCTCACATTTTGCGGTGGTAGGCTCACTCGATTGGAAGTGACTCTTCTTTCGGAGTTAGGCTTTAAGCCAGAGCAAGTTAAGCAACTTGGTGGTGATGATAAACTTCTTAGTCAGCTTTATGGAGGCGCAGCAGCTTTTTTATATCCCTCTTTGTATGAAGGCTTCGGACTTCCCCCATTAGAGGCGATGGCTCACAACTGTCCCATTATTAGTAGCAAAACGAGCTCTATGCCTGAAGTTATTGGAGATGCTGCTGAATTCTTTAACCCTGCAGCAATTGAGGATATCGCAGCCGCTATCGAACGGGTGGTTTACTCCTCAAGTAGAACCCATGAACTCATAAAACTTGGTCAAGAACGACTCAATCACTTTTCGTGGGGTCGTTGCGCCGATCAAACTCTTGCTATTTATCACCAAATATGTAATCGTGTATAAATAAGCTTGTTTTGATGATGAGGGATAAGTGAATATTCTGTAGAAAAGTGTACTAATAAATCCATCCTTTGCGCATTTGCGGTTAGTCGATCCATTAATAAAGCCGATAAACTGTCTGCCGTTGTTGTTTCCCACATCATCGCTGTGAATAAATCATTAGATGAGAGCATGGCACATTTAACATTCAGGCGTTACCCTCGATTAGCTTTAATCATCTGCCACTTACCCATATTTATCCAAAACAAAGAATAATTTAATAATGTATTTGATAAAGAAGCATTCACCTTTTTTGTTTATGCAGTTGTGGTGGGTATTTTGGCTTGCTGCTGCAAATATTGGAGCAACGGGACTTGTTACACCTTCAATTACAACAAACTTATTAGCAGTACTTCTTAGTCTAACAACCATTTGCGGATATGTTTTAATGCACTACTTTCCAAGGGAATATAAATTGATACGATATGGGGGTGATGATAATTCATTTTTAAATAAGTTACATAAAATAAATAAGTTCATATTTAATGCTATTCTAATTGTAGATGGATTTTATTGTTATAAAGCCATAAAAATATTTATTGATGAAGGTATAATCGGCTATCGTATAAAGACATTTTCAACATATAACACACCTTCAATTCTTTACGGAAGTGCTCAAGTAGAGTTAACTCATTTGATAATAATTGAGCCATTATCGTTATTTTTTATGATCTCATCAATAACCCTTTATTTATACAAAGCAGATATTAAGTATTTGTATTGCGCATTTTTGATAGCTTTTATCCAATCAATAATTGTGATGGGAAGATTTAATTTATATACATTAGTAGTTTTAACCATTTATGGGGGGTATGTATACGGTAAAAAATTCAAAATAAAATTGCTATTCCTTTCATTATTAATTATATCAATAATACTTGTAGGTGTATCTACATTAAGAGATAATTATGAAGGCAAGAACGTTCTTGTCGAAATTGCAAGTAGCTCTGTATATGATTATCATGTCATAGGTTTCTTGCTTTTTGATAAAGCAATAAATGATAAAAATTCGTTTATTAATAACGAAATTACATATGGTCGGGCTGTTTTTGGCGGAATAGATCGTGCGGTTACTTTATTAATAAGTAGATTTGATAAATCTTTTGAACTTGGCTTAAAAAATACAGGCGCTGATAGACAAGATAGAATAGATGTCAGTAATCAACGAAATGAGATTCGTGAATATAACGCACATTATACCATTATGTATCTTCTTTACTCTGACGGGGGTGTAATCGGCATTATGTTTTTTGGAATGTTTTATGGTATTATATCAGCATTTATTTTAAAAAAATATTATTATAGCAATTCTCCAAAATACTTTTTAGCTATTATGTTGTTGTTTAATGCCTCATTTCTTGCTATTTTTACGTCACCATTGGAAAGTGTCGGTTATTGGGGATGTGTATTTATTACTTATCTTACTAGTAAAAAGATTAAAATGTTCAGGAGTCAGCAACCACATGATAATTTATTCGCTCAAGTCTCTTAATTACATTTTCCTTGTAATTTTTTTAAGAAATAATAATTCATATTTATATGATTTTAATTATTAAATATTTTTGCGATTATTCCGCTATAATTTTTTAAGATGAATCCATGTCTATATGTATTATTACTGTAGTCAAAAATAATCCGATTGATATGTTGGAGACATATTATTCGATTAAAAGTAATTTGCATAACATTAAGTTATGGATAATTGTTGATGGAAATAACGGGACATCCATAACTTCAATAATGGAAGAAGAAATAAGGTTTTATGATAATGTTAAAATAATAAAAGGGTTAGATCGAGGTTTGTATAATGCAATGAATATTGGAGCCTCTTATGCTGGTGATGAGGATTACCTTTGGTGGATTAATGCTGGTGATAAATTATATGAAATCCCTGAAATTAATTTTAATTATGATTTATTGTTTTATAAAATTATAATTAAAGAAACTTCTAAAATATCAAAATTAGATGTTAAAAATTTGGATAACGGTAAAAATTATTTTCCTGTATCGATATTTTGGCATCAGGGGTTTATAGTTAAGAAAAAAATATTTGCTAAATATTTATATGATGAAAGCCTTAAGCTTGCCGCTGATTTATATTTAATGAGTTTATGTCAAAAGTATGAACAATATTTTGTTTCGGATCAGATTATATGTACATATTCTATTGGCGGTATATCTAATAAACTACCTATATTGTGGTTAAAAGAATATATAAAGGTTGCCAATAAACTTCAAATTAATATATTTATGATGCCACTAAAGTGTTATTTACTAATTATTAAACTCATCATAAAAGGAGTTATTTTAAGTTTTAAATGATTGTAATAATGCGCAAAATATTCTGAAGCTTTGCTTCTTGAAAGAATAGATAACATCTTATCTAAGTCAAATAGGTTTAGTTGGCAGTAACTGAAATTCTGCTCTTGATTATAGATTCCCTCACAGTCTTGATAATGTTCCAGCTATGCAAATTTATGAAATAATTAGATTTACGCCTAAGCCGAGTTACTGAAAAGAATATTAAGCACTTTGATGGATTAATGTTTTACAAAAATCTAAAATTCGTTGCAAAACATATTGATAAACGACTTGTAGGTCGATGTTAACCTGTATACTTCATTTTCTTATATTTCTCATCGCATACTAAATGTCTGATATCAAAAATAAATCAAATATCGTAGCAATAATCGTTGCTTACAATTCTAACCCTAACCGACTAAATTCCTTGTTGACTGCAGTTTCTATATGTAACGTTGGGGTTATTGTTGCGGATAATTCTGAAAATGTAGCATGTAATAGAGTTATTCAAAAAATTACGGAATTCCATAATGGTACTTATATTTGTATGAATGGTAATAAGGGAATTGCAATAGCAAAAAATACTGCTATTTCAAAAGCTTGGTCTCTAGGGGCCAACTACTCTCTTTTGCTTGATGATGATAGTACGCTGATTCCTGGGATGATTGAGAGATTGCAATCTGCACTAGAATCTGTTTTCTCTGAAATGGTTGTTTTTGGAGCTCGGACAGTTGATATGACAGGGAAAGATATTAGTAATGCACGTCCCAATGGTAGTTATTTAACACTATGTCGGGATATGAATAGTTCAGGAACTCTTATATCTCGTGAGATATTTGAAGTTGTTGGGAAGTTTGACGAGTCACTTTTTATAGACTGCGTTGATTTTGATTGGGGATGGCGTGCTCTTCAGAGAGGGTTTAAGTTAGTCCTTGTTGATGATGCTAAGCTTGAACACCGTTTAGGTGTTAGAACAATCGGTATGCTTCGGATTCCATCTCCTATAAGGCATTACTATCAATACAGGAATGTATTACGATTAATGGTGCGAAGTTATACACCATTAAAATGGACCTTAATGCAATCGATAAAACTCATTGCGAAGCTAGTACTGATATTAATTATGATGGATCATAGGCGAGATCGGCTGAAATATGCTTTCCTGGGTATAATTGATGCGTTTAGGTCGAATGGTGGAAAATACAGCTATAAGTGAATGTCTGACATAATCCCTATTAAATTTAATATCGAAAACCTATATATGAATTATGAATACCAAGCTTGATGAGTCTCAGATATCTATTGTATCCGGTGGGGCAGGTTTTATCGGTAACCAAATTATTGGGAGATTGATATCCGAAGGTAGAGGTGTTGCCGTTGTCGATAATTTTTCGAGAGGACTTCGAGCACACCTTGATGTGTTTGCGCATAATTCTCTTCTTCATATAATTGAAGCTGACCTTTCCATTCGAAGAGAATGCATGAACGCGTTTGATGTTGCTGCAACAAAAGGAAGAGTAGTTGAAGTATGGCATCTCGCTGCAAACTCCGACATTCCTGCTGGAGTCGCAGATCCGGATGTGGATTTGAAGGATACTTTTTTAACTACTTTCGAGCTATTAAGGTGTATGAAGATTTTTGGTATAAAGTCTTTTCACTTTGCGTCTAGCTCCGCGGTTTATGGCGACTTGGGTTCAACACCTTTACATGAAGGTATAGTACCTTTGTTGCCGATTTCTAACTATGGGGCTATGAAACTTGCTTCGGAGGCGCAGGCAAGTGCTGCCGCTGAGAGTTTCCTTGAACGTGTAAACATATTTCGGTTTCCTAATGTTGTTGGAATTCCTGCCACACATGGTGTAATTTTTGACTTTATTTTAAAGCTTTTATCCAATCAGGATGTTCTTCATGTTCTAGGAGATGGTTCTCAACAGAAAGCCTACATGCATGTTTCTGATTTAGTAGATGCTATGTTCACTGTATCATCAAGCAAGATTAATGAGAAAATCGAGGTAATAAATATTGGCCCTGTCGATGAAGGAGTGAGCGTACGTTGGATTGCCGAACAGGTCGTTGCGCGCGTAAGTCCATATGCAAAAATCAAATATGGAAATGGGAATAAAGGTTGGGTTGGGGATGTACCGCGATTTAACTATTCAACTGATCGTTTGCAGTCTTATGGATGGTCACCAAAGTTAAACTCCTCTGAGGCGATTATTCGAGCAATTGATGAAATTGCCATCCAAAAAGGATTTTAATAAATCTTATTAATCCCCTATCTGACTTATGCAAGAAGTAAAACCAAAAGTCTCAATAATCATACCTTCCTTCAATGAATCTGAAAGAATTTTAGAACAGAGTTTTGCAAGTTTGGTATCGCAGTCTTTTGGAGACTTCGAATGCTTGGTTATTGATGAGAGCACTGATTTATTTATTGCAAAATCGTGCAAAAGGCTTTGTGAACAAGATAAGCGATTTTCTTATATCCATCCAGAAAAAAGGATAGGTCTTGCTGCCAGTCTGAATCTCGGTATTTCCAAAGCCAAAGGTGATTTGATAGCCCGTTTTGATGCTGATGATTTATGTATGCCTAACCGCTTGGAACTTCAAGTATCCTTTATGGATTCTTATCCTGATATCGATATCCTTGGTGGAGGCTTGGAAATCATGAACGAAGAAGGTAAGACGCTTGCTTTTCGACAATATCCTTCCGATCATTCTCGTATAGAACGGCGCCTTCTGACAACGACTGCTATTGCTCATCCAACGGTGATGATGCGCAAAAATATTATTGATAGGTTTGGTGGTTATGATTCAAGTTTCCGATTTTCGGAAGATCTCGATTTATGGTTGAGGTTAATTAATCGTGGTGTTAAATTTGCCAATTTAAGCGAGGTATTGGTGCGTTATCGTCAACAGACGACACACCGCAATCCATTACATTGGCGCTTCAATCTGAGAGCAAGGACGAAAAATATGAGCATGCGCCACTTGCCTCTACGTGTTTTTGGTATTTGTGCTATTGCAGTATGGGGAAGTTTACCCGGATCGATACAGAAAAGGATATATAGTTACATGCTACTCCGTAATTATTGACCAGTCTTAATGCTCGAACTTATGAGTTCCAATAATATATCTAGCCAGGTTGCTATCCTTGCGGGTGGCATGGGAACCCGTTTGAAGGGGCGTACCGGTAGTCTTCCAAAGCCTATGGCACCGATTATGGGTCGACCTGTTCTTGAGCATCAAATTGAACTTTGCAAACGTCATGGTTTTACTCGTATTGCATTGTTGGTTCATTATGAGTATGACCGCATTTGTGCTTATTTCGAGGATGGCAAGCGATGGGGGGTTGAGCTAACATATCATGTAGAGCAGGTTGCTCGAGGAACAGCAGGTGCTTTACTTGATGCATTTGACGGTATGGATGATCGATTCATTGTGCTCTATGGTGACACCTATGCAGATGTTGATCTTTGTACAGTATGGGAGAGCCATATTGCAAGTGGGGCTTGCGCAACGCTGTTTTTGCATCCTAATGATCACCCGCATGACTCTGATTTGGTAGAGATTGATGATAATTTCCAAGTGGTGGCTATGCATCCATACCCTCATCCTCAGAATGAGCTTTACCCAAATCTTGTTAATGCAGCTCTTTATGTTTTGGAGCGAGATATTCTAATAAAAGTGGTACCTGTAACTGGAAAGTCCGATCTTGCCAAGCACATGTTTCCTGCTATGCTTGTTGCAAAGATGCCTATTCATGCATATAGAACTCCCGAATATATTAAAGATATGGGTACTCCAGACCGTATCGATAAGGTTGAAAGAGATATTGTGGTTGGCTTACCTGAACGTCTATCTTCTCGTCATGCAAGGCAGGCTGTATTTATGGATCGCGATGGCACTTTAAATGTTGAGGTAAATCATCTTCATCTGCCGTCCCAGTTAGTTTTACTGCCAGGCGTAGCGGAGGCGATATATGAACTCAATGGAGCTGGTATTTTGGCTGTTGGAGTGACTAATCAACCGGTTGTCGCTCGTGGCGATGTAACATGGGCAGAGCTACATCGTATTCATGCCAGGCTTGATGAATTACTTGGTCAAGGCAAAGCATATCTTGATCGTCTCTATGTCTGTCCTCACCATCCGGAATGTGGGTTTACGGGCGAGGTTTCTGAACTCAAAATTGATTGTGATTGCCGTAAGCCGCGAACTGGGATGTTTAATCGCGCAGTAGTTGAGTTAAACATTGATCGGGGACAGTCATGGATGGTAGGTGATACTACTTCTGATATTCGTGCGGGTAAGAATGCAGGTTTGCGAACCATTCTTGTTCGCACCGGGTATGCAGGACTTGATGGAAAATATTCTGATGAGCCAGACTATGTCATGCCTGATTTTCCAGCTGCAGTAGGTTGGATTCTTCATGGTCATGCGTCTATTGCTCGTCAGTTATTGTCTATAACGGCATCAATAGTAACAGCGAAACAACGGATGATACTTGTAGCTGGCCCTGCCCGTGCAGGGAAGAGCTCTACAGCGCGTGTATTGGCTGAACAATTAAGAGCGGCTGGATGGGTAGTACATATGTTTTCGCTTGATGGCTGGCTGCGGCCAATTGATCAGCGTCTTGAAGGTGCTGGTCTCCTCCATCGTTATGACATGCAAGCAATTGTGTCCATGTTAACTCCTATTCTTAAAGGCGGACGACACTGGATACAGTTGCCATTTTATGAACGTATGTCTCGCAGTATCCAGTCTGGGCATCAGCATTCGATTGGTCCTGATGATCTTATCATTCTTGAAGGCGTTCCAGCGCTGTTGGAGCCTGCATTGATTGGTTCTGCAGATGTGCGTGTTTTTGTTGATGTAGATGATGAAGAGCGGTTACGCCGCCTGAAAGCTGATTATGCTTGGCGTGGTGAGCCATGGGAGAGTGTTGAGATTCGATTGCATTCTCGTGATCATGATGAATTACCCGTTGTTCGTGCAAGTGCTAAGAATGCGACTCACCGTATTTCAACTTATTGACCAATTATGATTATTAGTAAAACCCCATTACGAATGAGCTTTGTAGGAGGCGGTAGTGATCTTCCAGCATTTTATAGGGAAGATAGCGGTGCAGTTTTGTCTACAACGATTGATAAGTATATGTACATTGCCCTGAATCGCAAGTTTGACGGGCGAATCCGCATTAACTATTCACGGACTGAAGAGGTGGATTGTCCTGATCAAGTTGAACATCCCCTGGTTCGTGAGGCGCTATTTCTCACTGGTATTACAGGTGGCATTGAAATCGCATCTCTAGCCGATATTCCTTCCATGGGTTCGGGTCTTGGCTCGTCCAGCACATACACAGTTGGTATACTCAATGGTCTTTATGCATACAATAATCAGTTTGTTTCTAAAGAAACCTTGGCGCGCCAGGCATGCGATATCGAAATTAATCGCTGCGGTGAACCAATTGGCAAACAGGATCAATACGCTGCTGCGTATGGTGGTCTTAACCTTATTCGATTTCACCCTAACGAATCGGTTTCTGTCGATCCAGTAATTTGTAAACCTGAACTTCTTAAAACCTTGGAAGATTCGACATTAGTTTTTTATACAGGTCGTACACGTAGTGCGTCCGAGGTGCTTTCTCAGCAGTCGAAGTCCTTACTTTCTACAAATAAAAAGTTACTCATGCGCCGTATGGTTCAGTTAGCTTTTGATCTTAAGGCTGAATTGGAAGCTGGATCACTTGACAATTTTGGATCAATTCTTGACGAAAATTGGCGTTTAAAGGCACAGTTATCTCAAGGGATCACTGACTCGCAAATTGATGCTTGGTATGCGACTGGGTTAGCACATGGCGCAAAAGGCGGCAAGTTATTGGGAGCAGGAAATGGGGGGTTTATGATGTTTTTTGCACCTCCTCATTTACATCAAGATATAACGAATGCCTTGCCGGATATGGAGCTTGTGAAGTTTCAATTTGAACGAAACGGAACGCAAATTGTATTTTATCAACCTACTGATTAGAAAAATAATGGGCACAATACCGTTTACTGTCAATAACTATTTTTCTGCATTTGCTTTATTAGCTGAAAAGCTTAATATCTCTGAATTTCAGTTTGGGATTGATCTTATTCGCGCAAAATTCGAATCTGGCAAAAAAATCATAACATGTGGTAACGGTGGTAGCGCCTATACGGCCTCACACTACATAACTGATTGGAATAAGATGGTCAATCTTACGAACAACAAAAAGTTTTACGGTATTTCACTCTGTGATAACATCGGCCTTATTACTGCTTTCGGAAATGATATTTCTTACGATGATATATTTTTAGGGCAGCTTAAACCTATTCTTGATGAAGGCGATCTTTTGGTGGCAATCAGTGGGAGTGGCAATTCAGCAAATGTAATAAAAGCGGTTGAATATGCTAATCTTATAAAAGCTGATACGTTGGCTGTCGTAGGATATGATGGAGGAAATTTGAAGGCAGTGTCTAAATACTGTGTTTTGGTACCATCTTTTGATATGCAACTATGTGAAGATTGTCATTTGATGTTTGGGCATATGGTGATGAAGGCACTATGCGGATCATCAATTTCAGGCTAGTAATCAAGTGCTATCTGCGTAAAAATAGTCACAAGATCAACCGGAAACGGGTTCAGCGGCTTATAAGAATGTTGGGGCTAGCCGGTATGGCACTGGGTCCCAACACCAGCAAGCCGCATCCGGAGCACAAGATCCCACTATCTTTTTCGGGGAGTTGAGGTCATTAGACACAATCAGGTCTGGTCGACAGATATTACCTATATTCTCCTTTAAAAAGGCGTTATGTATCTCGTGGCGGTCATTGACTGGTATGCTCGGAAAGTACTCTTCTGGCGATGATCGAACTCGATAGAAAGCACCTTTTGCGTTGACTATCTGCAAGAAGCTTTACGGAAGTAGGGGACACTGGATATCGGTCAACTACTGAGAATTTTATGGTATATACATCTGTAATGGTATTCTGTTCAACCATGAACGTCCGCTCGGGTGAGAGACTTTTGTTACCAGCCCGATTACTCGGGCTGACATAGTGTGACTTGCCCTTTTTTGTATTTAAACCAGAATCACAGCATAATGAATAGAAAAATATCAGTTTATTATCTATTTCTGACTGTTTTTCTGGGGGTGTGTATAACAGTACTCTTTGGGTGGTCTGTCAGACATGTATTTTTGGGAAATTATAGGCTTGGCACCTATGGTGAGGCGGTGATCTCTATTGCTGCGTTCCCTCAATTGGCAAAAGATGTGGTGCTTGATATCTCTGGATTTGGCTCCGATCAGGTGATTCAAGATCACTTTGCTTCGCTGGACGGGTTAAACAAATCGGGAAAGTTGCAGGCAGGTACTCGTGAAGACAAGGGATATCTGCTTTTTTCATCATATGATACTATTAAAAAGCAATCTACAGTCAAATTGCTTCGTATTCGGGATCAGCACATCCTGAAAGAGTGGACGCCAGATATTGATGCTATATTGGAGAGGGTAAAGAGCAAATCCCGAAAATCCAATGCACGTATGCTCCATCCTCTTTTAGTAGAGAATGGCGGTTTAGTTTTTGGTATGGACTCACTCATTAAAATAGGACCTGCATCCTCTGTTGAGTGGATTGCTGATTGCATGTCGCATCACTCACTGGAGAAGGATGCAGAGGGCAATATATGGGTATGTTCAAGGATGAAACCCTCCTCTTATGAAGGAGTTTTGAGTCATCTTGATGATGCAATTGCCAAAGTATCACCTTCTGGAAAAGTGCTCTTTAAAAAGTCGGTCACAAAAATTCTATATGAGAACGGGTATCGGGGTCTGTTGGCTGGTGGCTTTCGTAGACGATATGAAGAGGATCCAATTCACCTCAACGAAGTTCAGCCTGCTCTGAGCGATACAAAATACTGGAAAAAGGGCGATCTCATGTTGAGCATGCGACATCGCAGCACGATCGCTCTTTATCGGCCAAGTACTGACAAGATTATCTGGCTCAAGACAGGTCCCTGGATGAATCAGCATGATGTGGAGTTTGTAAGTGATCATGAAATTTCGGTATTTGGCAACAATGTGATAAGTGATCGTAAAGGTGAGGTATTAATGGATGGTCATAATCAAGTTTACCTCTACGACTTTGCTAAAAACACCCTATCGACACCATTCAATCAGGCAATGAGTTTTTTTGCAGTTCGCACAAAAACGGAGGGTCGTTCAAAAATTCTTTCAAATGGTGAGGTGTTTATAGAAGAGAGTAACAATGGTCGCCTCCTTCGGCTTACCCCCCAAAGTGCAAAATGGGAGTTTGTCCAGAGAGTTGACAAGAATCATTTGTCGCTGCTGAGTTGGTGTCGTTACATGACTGAAGAAGAAGTTCGGCGTATTTTTCCCAACATATAAACTCCGACCACCATAGCCGATGAAAAAATTTGTTTTCTGTATACTTTTTATGCTCTTCGTTTTTCCATTCACCGCTTACGCCTATATTGGGCCGGGACTTGGCACAGGCATTATTGGAGTTGTGCTTGGTATTTTAACGGCTTTTTTTTTATCCATTACCGCTATTATCTGGTACCCTCTCAAGCGACTTTACAAGCAGATATTTAAAGGAAAAGGAAAGACAACAGGTGGGTCTGAAACTATAGACTCTTTATAGGCGATTGTGAGTGGTATTTTTGGTGTTTCTTTACTGGCGATTATAACGGTTAAATATTTTCGCCATCTTCCATTTCGGAGGGCGGTTGAGGATCTGTTGGGTGTGGCTCAGAAGTCTTTAGGAGTTTTGCATTCTAAGCGGATCTCAGATCACTGGAAAGAGCGAGTACTTTTGCGTTATGCTCAGCTCATTATGGGCTCAACACTCTCTCTCACTTTGCTGTTGTCAGGCTTGTTTGTGTTGATGGTTCTTGGTGCATTTCTGCTCGATACGATCTTTGCTCCCAAGCCAAGCACCATGGACACCCTTGTTCGCCCAATAGGCTGGCTTTGGATGACTGTTGTTGCATCTGCTTATTACTATGCAGTTAATCGATATTCGGTTGTGTCAAAAGTGAGTGATTACTCATTAGGAGATAGAGTACTTCATCGACTTGCTTTAGGGTCACCATTGATCGGGCGGATATCGTTCGATATAGATCAGACTGTTGCAAAACTTAGGGTAGGCAGGAAAGAGGAATCTCCAGTATTTATCAGCGGTTTGGCGCGGGCAGGTACAACCATCTTAATGAGGACATTCTATGAGACAGGGGAGTTTCGCTCGTTAACCTATCGAGATATGCCATTTGTTTTGATGCCAAACCTTTGGAAAGTTCTTTCAACGGCATTTCAAAAGAATCAGATTGCGAAGGAGCGGGCTCATGGTGATGGTATTGAGGTAAATTTTGATAGCCCCGAGGCATTTGAAGAGGTGTTTTGGAAGACTTTTTTGGCTGATGACTATCTTTTTAAGGATCATCTCTCTCCTCATGCTCCAAACACGGAGGTTATTGACCAATTTCGGCGCTTTGTCAGTCATGTCGTATTAAGTGCAGATCACCCAGAACAGCAGAGGTATCTCTCAAAAAACAATAATAATGTTCTTCGTCTTGGCTCAATCCGTCGTGCATTTCCCAATGCACTGATTATCGTTCCTTTTCGAGATCCGGTGCAGCAGGCCATCTCTCTTTTAAAGCAGCATACTCAGTTTTGTGTAATGCATAAAAGAGACAAATTCAGCCGCGATTACATGGAGTGGTTGGGGCATCATGAATTTGGCGGCACTCATCGACCCTTTCAATTTGGAGAACGTTGGCGTGTAACTCCAATACAGAATGACCCAGAGAACATTAATTACTGGTTAGCTCTCTGGATCAATACCTATAACTATCTTCTCGAAACTGCCTCAAAAGACACGCTCTTCCTTTGTTTTGAGGAGTTGTGTCGTGAGCCGCAAAAAGTCATGAGCTCTCTGTTTGCAATGGCCAATATATCTGTAGATAATATCTCGATTGAAGGTAAGTTCAGGGCGCCCTCGGTCATGCAGGTTGAGGCTGTTAATGAAGCATTGCAACAGCAAGCGTTACAAATATATCGTGATCTGTCGGTAAGAGCCAGAGAGCTTTTTGCCGTCTCTTCAGTTTAGGGAAAGCTTCATTTTGCAAAATGAATGTCGTGGAGTGTTTATATGACTGAAAAACGGGAAATTGTATGGCATCAGGGACAGATGACGGCCGCAGAACGTCAAAAGTTACTTGGCATCACGCATCAACCATTCGTCATCTGGTTTACTGGTTTGTCAGGTTCTGGCAAGTCAACATTAGCGTTTGCCATCGAACGTCGCCTTATAAGCAAGGGTGTCTTGTGTACTGTATTAGATGGAGATAATGTTCGTCATGGATTGAACCGTGACCTTGGCTTTTCACCTCTTGACCGAACTGAAAATATCCGCCGGGTTGCGGAAGTTGCTCGCTTAATGATTGATTCTGGCTTGATCGTCATAACATCGTTTATTTCCCCGTATCGCGAGGACCGTGTGATGGCTAAAGCAATCATTGGAGAAGATAAGTTTGTTGAGGTTTACCTGAATGCTAGTCTTGAAGCCTGCGAAAAGCGCGATACAAAGGGGTTTTATCGGAAGGCTCGGGCTGGGGAATTGTCCGGTTTTACAGGTATATCATCTCCTTATGAGGCTCCAGAATATCCAGAGCTGTCCATTGACACAAGTACTCTTACCCTTGATGTTTGTGTTGGCTCCTTACTTCAGGTCGTAATAAAGCACTCTCGTTTAGGTGATGCGGCTACTAACCGTGTCATATAACAAAAAACAATCTTTATGAAAAAAGCATTAATCACCGGTGTTACAGGCCAGGACGGGGCCTATCTTGCCGAATTCTTATTATCAAAAGGATATGAGGTTCACGGTATTAAGCGCCGCTCATCACTCTTTAACACCGATCGGGTCGACCATCTCTATCAGGATCCTCATGTTAAGCACCTGCAATTTGTGCTTCACTTTGGTGATATGACCGATTCATCAAATCTGACGCGTATTATCCAGCAGGTACAGCCGGATGAAATCTACAATCTTGGGGCACAGAGTCATGTGGCAGTCTCTTTTGAAGAACCGGAATATACCGCCAATGTGGATGGACTTGGTGCACTGC
>CAIVSG010000057.1 GCA_903908555.1 uncultured Chlorobiaceae bacterium
GAACATTCCCGGACAAGCATGTCGACAAGCTCTTTATCCCGTTGAAACTGGCGATCGATTAGTCCCTCCAGAAGGGCTGTCTTGGATTTATAGACATACACACACCGGGATTTACAGAATCCTGCCTCCAGTGCAACGGCGTCAATAGATAAGCGTGATACCCCGAGCTTGACTACAACACGCTCAATTGCATCCAGAATTTCGTGAGTGCAGACTTTCTTGGTTCTGGCCATGATACTGTCCCCTTGAATGGTTGGCATTAATTTAAACACGATCGTTCTTTTATGCAATTTATTTTCAAAATGTTTGCATTGATGATGAAAATAAAAGAGAGGTACTCGAATCAGAGGTGAGGACACTGAAGCTGGTGGCCGGTGGCTAAGGAAAATCGCCAGAAAATGGGGGTATCTGGATGATTCAGGGGGGCTGCTAATTTTAGAGCGAACCGTTCTCTTATTCAGTCTTTTTCCTGTATCCCAAACCTGAGAACGATGCTATCAGCGTTCCATCTTCATCTTTTATTGCAACTTTATACCCGCTAATCTTTTTACTTTTACTCTCTTCTCTTGCTTCTGCCCTTATATATGTTCCTGAGGGTGCTTTGAAATAAGAAATCGACGCATTTATTCCTACAGTGGTGCTTCCATCAGCATTACTCGCTACTGCAAACGCATAATCGGCCAGCGTAAAAATTGCGCCGCCCTGGACAGTATTGATGCCGTTCTTATGCTTGTCTTCTATTTTCATTTCAACCAAGGCATATCCTGGAGATGCGTCAACTATCTCAATTCCCAACAACTGGGCGAACCTGTCGTTTTTCACATTTTTTAGAATGTCTTTATCCATCTGTATTCCCGATAAGAATTATTGCCTGTGCCAGCTTACTCACCAATATATAATAAAATAAGGCCTTCATCCGCCAAGGCCGAGTACTGTGCAAAGGTACCCACTTTTGCAAATAACTGAATGGGTTCGTTTTGTAAATTTTAAAATAACGCCTCAGATCGTCAAGCCCTTGCACTGCCTGGTTAACTTATTGGCTACTCGCCTGATAATAAAAAAGCCCCATGAGCACTATCCTTTTCAGGCACACCCATGAGGTTTTCAATATATACAGCCAAGGCTGTTCTTTCTTCTCCACCGCCAATTGCCTTCACGTTCTTTCCTGCCCACTGCTGACTGCCAACTCTCACCTTCTCAGCACTAGGCACTCATCACTTTCTTTCCTGCCTACTCTTTACTTTTCCTCGAAGCCGCTTCGGTATGGAAAACTGCGTCCAGTGTTGGTGCGGTAAGAACGGCTTCACCCCAGGCTTCTAATGCCGGTTCGGATGCATTGCTTAACTTCTCCGTTGCCCATGCAGGTAATGCGCCAAAACGTCGTTCCAAAAGTTTTTTCAAAAGCTTCGACTCACCTTCTAAGCGGCCTTCGACTCGGCCTTTAGCAATACCGATTCTTTCTACGCTGGTAACGTATTTCATGTTTTTGTGCTCCTCAATGGTTTCCATTTCTTGCCAGATTTTTGTTTCCAGCCATACAAAAAAA
>CAIVSG010000058.1 GCA_903908555.1 uncultured Chlorobiaceae bacterium
CATCTCTCGCTTTCGAATGGCCCCAAGTTGTCGCCGGCGGGAACATCAGTCAAGCCCCCGAACGCAACAAACCTCGACGACGGATACGCCCCAAGAAAGAAAACCGATTCCGTACCGTGATCAAGCGGAACCACAGGTCTAATCGGTGTCCCATTGAAATAGCGAGCATCAGGATTTAAGGCGACGGATTTTGCGTAGCCTCCGTACATCGATTGTAAAAGTCGATCAACTTCAAGCATAGTTCCTCCACCTTTTCGCTTTATGAACCTAACGCCAAACATCAGCCGACCGAAAAGAGCGTAGCGATTTTGGGATCGGTTGAAAGTGATTGTTTAGGCATCGCCGGCCTCTGTGACCAATAGCTTCAGTTCTTGATTGTTATGTTCTTGAAACTCCATTACCCATTGCAGTGACAGAAACTCATGTGCAATGCGAACTACGAAGTGACGGGACAGATTAAATTTGAAGGGTTTCTCCACCTCGGCCTCTGCGAACTCAAAAGCATAATCACCAGACTCGCGATAGTTAAGCGTCCAGCCTTTCTCATGCGCAAGCGCTTGGCAAACTCCGAACTCAATCACAACAATTAAGGATACGTCACCCTTCAGGAACGCATATAGTTCCTCTGGTCGATCAATGCTTAAGACGAATGGGTAATAGCACCCCCATGCTTCAGCATTCTTTGATTCATTCAGAAAAAACATAATCGGTTGATCAAGGCGAGACATGATCTCGCCTATCTCTTCCGTGTTTATAGCGCTGAGGGCAAAGATATGCAAACCTCTTTCTGGTGACTGATGGCAAAAACCATTTTCTCTAGCTCGGGCTATTTGCTGGGTAATGGAGGCCTGGTAGTTCAACTCTGGAACACCGAGTTCGATTCGCTTCGTGTTTTGGACGCCGAATAACTTGTTCGATTGATCTGTTTCTAAGTATTCATGCAGCCCAGAGATTGCGTCGATCTGGCGATCAATTCTAAGGTTTGTATTCGTACTAGACTTAACCTCAATCACAACGGGATCACTTTCACCAAGCAGACAAATATCGCCATGACGTATGCAATTGGTTAAATCGCATAATATGGCTGGGACGCCATGTGCAATCGCATCAAAGGCGACAGATAATTCTGCTTTTAACCCCTCTTTCCCCGCAAGCCTACCTGCAGTCTGTTTTTCCTCACTAGACCCAAACTCATACAAGAAAGGTTTTATTGCAAATTTGTCTAGGTACACAAATACGATGGCATCTCCGAAGCACCTCCATACAAATAGCATCCATTTGTGTTTATTTATCCTCTTTTGATAGAACTTTATTTTCTTTTTGAGTGCTTTCGCGATCTCTTTTCTCGGTCTGCTCGATCGAAGTTCGCGTTTCCGATCGTTTAAATAACCCTTAAGCTCGTCTATCTTGTTCTCTGAGTTCAGAATTCGTTGGATGAGAAGAACCTGAAATTCCTTCAGTAGATCGATACGCTCTGGAGATGACTGAATTTCTGAAATTGCATCGGATAAGGCGAAAATATGTTTTTTGTAATATCCGATCATCTCGAGTTATTTTCCTAACTTGCTTGCTAGACGAGCAAACAAAAATTATATGGATCCCCCTATACCGCAGATTTTTTAATTCATATAAGCCGCAAATTAAAACGCATATAAAAGGCCGTTAATTTCCTTATTCTCTGCTACTTATACCATAACTCTCATTTTATTTCAACGTCTTATATGGATCAGCATAAGACCGCTGCTTATACCCCATAGTTCCAGAAATTCTTGCCAGCTCGAATATCGGGAAATATACGTCATATTCAGCAAACCCACATGCTCAGTATCAATCTTCACTGCTACTGACTGCCTGATGCAGCTCATCTTCATCGGCTATGGTGTCCTGCACCAGATCATCAATGAACCGATGACCCCCCTTCCATCTGGGTTGCCACATACTCAACGAATTTCTGGTACTGGTTCCAGGCCTCCCTTCTTGCTGCATCTTTTTCATTTTCACCGATGCTTGGCGTAAAAGCAAACCAGAGCTGCACAAAAACAGCGAACGCTTCAGCCATGGCATTGATAGCACGTTCCAGGCAGTTGAGGTAACATCCTATCCTGTCGAGCCCTCACAAAAATTGCTTTCAAAAGCATGCGCCAGACTTTCCATCAACGAGTCGCGTCTTGCACCCAGAAAATGCTCAAAAACCACCAGATGCTGCGAATAGCAGCTTCACGGATTTTGAGCGGATCGATGTCCGTTTCATTGGGTTCGTCTTCTTGGCCAAATAGCGGGAACCGGGCCGTCACTAGCAAACTCTGATTGAAAAAACTCACGTGATCGTCGGCTTCGGTTGACCGCTTGTTATACTATTTTCTCTGTTCGAGTCAGCGGATCCTTTTGAAGCTGTTTCTGGGCCTCCTCCACAGATGGTGTATTGTCAATCTCTCGATTGCGAATGAAGCTCCTGAGGTTTTCAACGGCGTCAAAATATGCTGCTAACTGTTGTTCTTCGCTTTCACCGAACATGTGAGGTCGATCAAGCATCCGACGATAAAAGTCGTAGAAGTTGGATTCACCTTCGCGCCAAGTCCGAAAATTCGAGTCCACTTTGAGGGCTTTGTAAAAACCGAGCAATATCGCAGTGTGCGCTGAAACCAGTGTGACCATCCATTTCGACGCGTTCCCGGGTTCGATCGCTTGCACAAGGAATGGAATGATAACCGTAGCTGGAACAGTCCAGAGGAGCGTGTAGTAGTGCAGCCGCCGGAAAATCTCGGCTTGTTTTTTCCAAAAGCCTAAAGTTCCGGCGATTCGCGAAAAGTGCTGAGATAGACGGGTCTTTGCTTCATCGCTGAAGTGTGGTGATTTATCGAAGGAGGCTCCACCATCGTGCGGTGTCACACCGCGCAATATCGCGAGCAGCGTCGGGATGAACGACCCGACTGCCGCTACGACGTATGCGATGATTGCAGTTAACCAAGGATCTATCATATACTTACGGCAAAACGTGACCGCGGATGAGCAGTGCTCCGCGGCGGAAAATTTATTTGACGAAATTCACAGGCTGCCGAAGGCAGTCCTGTGAAATGCAATGTTAGCCATCATTGCTCCGCTAGCCTCTCGCTTCTCTACCAGGTTCGTCCTCATCTACCCGCCACCGCCAATACCTGTCCGGTTTTACCCAAACAACGCTGGGCTCCGACACTACCATGAACGCATCTAGAACCGCGCGACCGAGAACCAGATTTCCCTCGCTGTTCTCGCGGAGCAGTGACTCGGACGCACTCTTGACGAGATGGTCAACGACGTCATCTTGGTAGATACAGCCATGTTTGGTCATCTGGGCGAGCATCCATGACGCCACCTCTTTGGCTCCCATTACTTGTTCACTGGCTGAACAAGTTCGATGGAATCTGCGGGAAAGCGGCCTTGCTCAAGCTTCTTTCCCGCAAACCATTGGCAGTAGTAGTAGTCATTACTGACGGTCGGGAGAGCTTGAACAGTCATTTCCGGGCCTCCCGACTTCAGCTTCACGATGTCGCCGATCGAATACTTCGCCTTGGTGGCCATATTTTCTCCTTTGTTGATGGTGATGGCTAACAATAATTAGATGGATCCGTCTATACCGCATATTTTATAATTCTAACCAATATAAGCCGCAAATTCAAAATCATATAAAACGCAGTTAATTTCCTTATTCTTAGCGACTTATACGGATCGGCATAAGACCGCTGCTTACAACCCGTTGTTCTATAAGTTCCTAAATTGTTAGAGCATCGACAAATATACGTCATATTCAGCAAACTTACATCTTCAGCATCAATCAGCATTGTTGCTGGCAGCCTGATGCAACTCATCTTCATCGGCTATGGTGTCATGCACAAGGTCATCAATGAACCGATGACCGCCTGCCATCTGGGTTGCCACATACTCAACAAATTTCTGGTACTGGTTCCAGGCCTCCCTTCTTGCAGCATCTTTTTCATTTTCACCGATACTCGGTGTATGGGCAAACCAGAGCTGCACAAAAACAGCGAACGCTTCGGCCATGGCATTGATATCACGTTCCAGACGGGTGGCATGACGGCCAAGCCGGTCAAGCCTTCGCAGCAACAGCTTCATATCGGCGGAATCATCGAAATACTCTTTTAGCGCTGATCCAATGACGCTGCTTTCCGTCGCATTGATTCTCTTGCAGTATGCCTTGAACTGGGCATAGAGTTCCGGAGAGAGATAAGGGTGAATGTTCTTGCGTTTCATAATGGTAAATGACCTCCTTGTGGTGTTCTGCTTAAATCGATTATGGGCGCCCGCCCAAGTTGACTGCCATTCCGGTTGATTACAGCATCTTCTACAGAAAGCGTGTTTTCAGGAATGCTCTCTTCATGTGAGAAATCATCCGGATCATCCCGGTGAAGAAAAGTAAGATCCTCGGTTGGCCCATCTTCATCAGGCAGCTCCGTTTCGGACTCAACGGCATTGTTCCTGTATACCTCCCCAGATGGAACTTCTACCCGTTGAACCTTGCAGCCTGCCTGATCGAACCATGAATTGCACTCCCCTTTCTTGAGAAGCTCTGCATACTGCTCATCCGGATCATCCGGGGCAGGAAGCCAGGCCCTCTCCCTGAAGCGTTCGTCCTGATAGTACATGAGTTTTTTAGCCCGGTAAGGTGGCAATCCGCCTATCATCACCAAAGCATCATCGCCCGGCAACTGAAGAATTTCACCGGGCGTGAGTAACGGCCTCGGAGTTTCCTGCTCGCTCTCCATGATATGACCCAGCCATGGGGAAAGCCTATTACCGGCAAAGTTCATCTGCAGCCGCTTTTCTGTCGCCTGCCCGAGCAGATCGGAAATCCTTTTGGCCGTTCGTTCATCGAGAGCGCCGTAGGTTATCCGTACATGTGAGTTATCGAGAATCGAATTATTTGGGCCGTAAGCCATCTCGATCTGGTTCAGTGACTGGGCAATCATGACGCATTTGATGCCGTATCCGGCCATATAGGCCAGTTCCGATTCAAAAAAACCAAGCCGTCCAAGACTGGGAAACTCATCGAGCA
>CAIVSG010000059.1 GCA_903908555.1 uncultured Chlorobiaceae bacterium
AAAATCCAGTACTTCACGCAGCGCCGGCTCAGGAAGCTCTTTGACTGTATTATATATTTGCTCTGCTGTTGTCATCGGTTCTCCTTATGCAAAAGGTGGTAACAGAAAATTCTTGATACTAATTTAGCGAATTTTCATGAATCCGGCTTCGTGAGGTGATGAAATTTTCAGGTATTGTGCTGCGAGGATTGCGATGTGTGTCCTGAGCCTCTTCAGCAACTTCTTCGTATTTTGCTCAGACCTGTACAATAGACGGAAAAATGTGTTATTTTGCTCCACGTCCGGCAAGGTCTTTATTTTGCGAGGCGTTGACTGGTTTTTGTTACTACAAGGAAAGGAGGCTCCACCTATGACAAGAGAACAGCAAATCGACTATAATTTGAAGGCTGTCGCAAATGCCGTTGCTCAGCAATCACTTGAAGGGCTACAAGTCCCTTTTGACGTGATTGAAGAGATGAAAAAGGCTGCGAGGGGCGAAATCAAAATTGAGGAAGGCATCCGCAACACAGTCCGCAGGTTTACTCATGGCGAAGTACGAGGGGAAAGACAACTACCTTAATCCTGAAACAGGCGTTCTCAAGAACATTCTGGATATAAGTGATGAAGAGGAGCTAAAGACGGCGGAGGCCTCTTTAGTAGCGTGGCGAAGTTTTCAACTTGCTGACAATCCTCTTGAAGGCCGTTTCGATCTTGACCATTTGCAAGCCAGTCACAAGCATTTGTTTGGTGACGTTTACCGGTGGGCTGGCGAACTTCGGAATATCGACCTTGCCAAGGATAACAGTTATTTTGCCAACCACCTGCACATTATCAGCGCAGCCCATCCGGTTTTTGAAAAGCTGGAAAAGGAAGACTATTTGAAAGGATTGGATACTGCTGCCTTTAGTCAGCGAGCGGCTTATTATCTTGGAGAAATTAATGCCCTGCACCCTTTCCGCGAAGGCAATGGCAGAGCACAACGAGAATTTATCAACCACCTCGCCCATAACAATCGCTTCTTCATAGAATGGGAGCATATAAGCCAAGACGACATGATTCAAGCTTCCATAGAGTCTTTTCACCAGGCTGATAACACAAAGTTTGCTGCCTTTATTTATGATAATCTAAGGAAGCGTCCGGCCTCTGGAATCTTACAGAAACGTCCACCCACCCATTGAGAAGCAAGCGGTGCCTACATAAAAACAAAAAGCTCAATAAGTAACTCTGTAAGCTTTTCTGCAATCAACGGAGGGCGACCACAAGGGTCTCCCCTACGGGGAAATAATGGAATAATCTGTTTTGTGCCTGGCATGTTTTATTACGGAATCCTTTTCTGTGAAGCGCTTATCGTGACTCTCTTCAGCAACTATTTCGTATTTTACTTAGCGCATTCTTATATTTAACATCAGGTTTACGATGCGTAACCGGCTGTTTTATTGCGCATTGCTCGTGAATCTCCAGCAGAACATCGTTCGGAAATAATGTTTTAACTCAGTCATGGAACATATTCAGTCTATCAATCCGGAACGTATAGCGTGGTGCTGTGCCGATTATGGCATTACGCCGGGCGATCTGGCGTTGGAGATTGATATTGCAGCAAGCAGTATAGAACGGGTGATGGCTCGGGAAGATGGCTTGACCTTCAACCAGTTACGCAAGGTGGCGGACTATTTTGGCCGAGGGGTGCTGTTTTTTCTGGAAGCAGGTCCGGTTGATGTGGCAGCAGTGCATACAACGCAATTCAGGACACTGACCAACCAGAAACCGGAAGTTACACCAACGCTTAAAAAATTTATTGAGCGGGTCGAAAAACAGAGGGAAGTATACCTTGGCTTGCTTGACGATATAGATGAAACGGATCGGGTTCGGTTCTCTCCGCCGGATTTGCAGGGCAAGTCTGTCCCGGAAATAGCTCGTATTGTTCGCAACTGGTTGGGGCTCGGTGAGAGCAATGATTTTGACTCTTACCGCAAAGCAGTGGAGGCAAAAGGAATTCTGGTTTTTCGCAGTAATGGGTTTAATGGAAAGTGGCAGATTCCGAAAGAGAACCCGATTATCGGCTTTACCCTGTATGATCCAGATTGCCCGGTAATTGTTGTAAAAAAACAGGCTTCGGAGCGCAGGCAGACGTTTACGTTAATGCACGAGCTTGGTCATTTGCTTCTGCATCGGAGCAGTTCTATTGATGACGACATCGACTTGAACTCTCATGAGGGGAGGGAGCGCGAAGCCAATTCCTTTGCTGGTAATCTGCTGGTGCCGGACAATTTTCTTGCAATGATCAAGGATGCTGAACGACCTCTGAATGTTTCGGAATATGATGTCTGGCTCGCTCAGCAATGCAAAGCATGGGGCGTGAGCTGTGAGGTGATTTTGCGTCGATTATTTGATGCCGGTCGTTTGCCGCAAAGCGAGTATGCAGCTTACAGGCAGTGGCATGCAACGTTGAATATTCTTCAAAAAGAGGGAGGAACCAGACTGTACCGCTACCGAGAGCCTATGCATGTGTTTGGTGATACCTATGTGCGGACAGTGCTGGATGCCCTTAATGCCCGACAAATTACCTTGACCAAGGCAAGCAGTTATCTTGACAGCATCAAAATTAAAGATTTGGATCGGTTGAGACAAAATCGCATGCTTCTTTAAACACAATATCTGCATGCCCACCTCAGATTACAAGTAATCCCATGAACGAAGCAGAAACGAGGGCGGAACTTATTGACCCGAAGCTGAAAGAGAGTGGATGGGGTGCTGATGGGTCAAAGGTGCAGCGGGAGTATCCGATTACTGCAGGGAAAATTCAGACTGGGGGTGTTCGCGGTAAGTCACTGACGGCTGACTATGTGCTGGTTTATCAGGGTAGGAAACTTGCGGTTATCGAGGCTAAAAGCAATGAGCAGGCAGTGGGCGAAGGGGTGGCTCAGGCCAAGAACTATGCCGAAAAGCTTCAGCTTGCATTCACATTTGCCTCCAACGGTAGAGAGATCTACCAGATATGCATGAAGACCGGTGCCGAAGGGTTGATCGACACTTTTCCCACACCCGAAGAGCTCTGGCATATAACCTTTACTACACCGAACCCATGGGAAGAGAGCTTCAACCATGTAGCGTTCGAGGATATCGGTGGAACTAAAACGGTGCGCTACTATCAGGAGCTGGCAGTAAATAAGGCCCTGAATGCCATAGCTAAGGAGAAGCAGCGCATTTTGCTGACTCTTGCTACGGGGACAGGCAAAACCTTTATTGCTTTCCAGATTGTCTGGAAGCTTTTTCAGAGCAGGTGGAACCTCAACCGAGATGGCAAACGAAGACCGCGCATTCTCTTTCTTGCTGATAGAAACATACTGACCAATCAGGCCTTTAACGCCTTTTCACCTTTTCCGGCGGATGCACTTCTGCGCATAAAGCCAGATGAGATTCGAAAGCAAGGCAGGGTGCCGACTAACGGCAGCATCTTCTTTACCATTTTCCAGACCTTCATGACCGGCCCGGAAAACAGCCCCTGTTTTGGCCAGTACCCAAAAGACTACTTCGACCTCATCATCATCGATGAGTGCCACCGTGGCGGGGCAAACAACGAGAGTAACTGGCGAGGGATTCTCGAATACTTTGCTCCTGCTGTCCAGATCGGCCTTACTGCAACGCCAAAACGCACCGATAACGTCGATACCTACAACTATTTCGGGGAGCCGGTCTTTATCTACTCTCTGAAAGAGGGCATCAACGACGGGTTCCTTACCCCATTCAGGGTGAAGCGCATAAAGACCACGATTGACGACTACATCTATACCTCCGACGATCAGGTCATTGAAGGTGAAGTTGAAGAGGGGCACATCTATAAAGAGCCGGAATTCAACAGCATTATTGAAATCAAGGCACGCGAAGCCAAACGAGTGAAGATTTTGCTTTCCGAAATTAATCAGAAGGAGAAGACAATTATCTTCTGCGCCAACCAGGCACATGCAGCAGTGATTCGCGATCTGATCAATCAACTCAAGAGCGGCAGTGCGTCAAACTACTGTGTGAGGGTTACCGCCAATGATGGTGAACTTGGCGAGCAGCATCTTCGGGAGTTTCAGGACAACGAAAAAACCATTCCGACCATGCTGACGACATCACAGAAACTCTCGACCGGTGTTGATGCTCTCAATATCCGGAACATTGTTCTTCTGCGTCTTATAAACAACCTCATAGAATTCAAGCAGATCATTGGTCGTGGTACCAGGCTTTTTGATGGAAAAGAGTATTTCACCATCTACGACTTTGTTGATGCCTGCCACCACTTCTCGGATGTGGAGTGGGACGGTGAGCCTATTGATCAGACTACAATAACAGATGGCGGGCCTCCAACAATAAAGGAAGACCCTGAACCCTACCCACCAGAGTATCCTGATCCGCCGGAGCCACCAGGAGAGCCTCGTAAAAAGCTTAAAATCAAGCTGAGTGACGGCAAAGAGCGTGAGATTCAGCACATGATAGCAACGTCGTTCTGGAGTGCCGATGGCAGGGTGATTTCGGTAGAGGAGTTTCTTCAGGGGATGTTTGGGGTTTTGCCGGAATTCTTCAGAAGCGAAGAGGAGCTGAAGGAGCTGTGGTCGGACCCGAAAACACGGAGAACCCTGCTCGAAAAGCTGGCTGATGCCGGATATGGAAAGCAGGAGCTGGAGTCTATACAGAAGCTTATCAATGCTGAAAATAGCGATCTGTTTGATGTGCTTGAATTTATCTCTTTTGCTCACAGGCCGATTACAAGGGAGGCAAGGGTAGCTGAGGCGCAAGAGAGCATATACTCGGGGCTTGATGATAAACAGAAGGAGTTTATTGAGTTTGTGCTTGCGCAGTATGTCGAAGCTGGGGTAGGGGAACTCGATCAGGAAAAACTGCCGCATTTGCTCAGGCTCAAATATCATGCGCTTCCTGATGCTGTGGCTATACTGGGGACAACTGATAAAATTCTTTCGACTTTTATCGGGTTTCAACGGCATCTTTATCAGCAGTCGGCGGGGAAGAGAAAGAAGTGCTGAGTGCTGAGTGCTGAGTGCTGAGGGAAGAAGGAAAGTTGGCAGTTGGGAGTGGGCAGTTGGCAGGGAAGAGAAAGATAGTGCTGAGTGGAAAGATAGTGCTGAGTGCTGAGTGCTGAGGGAAGAAGGAAAGTTGGCAGTTGGCAGTTGGGAGTGGGCAGTTGGTAGGGAAGAGAAAGGGGAGCTGGGGGCTGAGGGGGGAGAAGAGAGATCCCTCACTTTGTGTCGGGATGACTGTAAAAGTAAAAAATTGGGTTATTGTGAAAGTTGGGATTAGGATTCCTTCGCTTAAAAAGCGTATTGCTGCTCGCACTTCGTGGAAGCGCTTTGCACGGCAGTCTCTTGGGCTTAAGGCTCCGCGGGGGTATGGGTGGATAACTAATCCTAAGAAAGCACTTTATAATCGGGTTTATTACCGGACAACTCGAGGGTGCTCGGTGGTTATTGTTTTGATGCTCTCTCTTTTTGGTTCGGTTATGGGGAGTATTGCTTGGATTTTGATTCTTCGCTGAAAGGCGCTTGTTACATGGTATCCATTTCCTGTAATAAATCAGGATGACGGTCTACCAGTTTCAGAAGCTTTACGAGCGGGGCAGGAGGGCGGGTTTCGCCTCTTTCATATCGTGAAAAGGCAATCTTTCCGATACCAAACACTTTTGAGAGTTCTGCCTGAGTCAGATTAAGCTTTTTACGGATACGTCGAATATCAGCGCCTACATCACCTTTAACTGTTCTCACTAACCCAGCCTGGGCTTCAGTGTATCGCCTGTAACTCTCTTCATCCCAAATGCCTTCGCCACAGGAAGAACAAAACTCACCATGCATTTTATGCAAGGTTAATGATTGTCCACCATAAGAGAGCATTTCATCCAGGACTTTATCAACCATATCGGGATGGCCACATGCAGGACAGTTCATAAGAGGTATAATTTATTTGGCTTTAAACTGAATAACCGGAGGTCTATTATCTGCAAAGCCTGTAATTTTAATGTAGACGGCGACACCGTCCAAAGTTTCACCATGATAGACGTCCTGCCACAAACTATGATCGTTATAGGTTGTCATTGATTTGTAAAAATCAGCTCTTGACAGAGAAAGAACAACCTCACGCATATCCGGCTCAGTTAATCCAAGAGAGAGGCCACCTGCCAATGCCAACCTTGTAAATACACAGTTAAACCTATCGGCGACAATAGCCTGAATTTCACCAAGAACGTAATGTGGAGTCTTCTTCTCCATCACAAGATATTACTCATTTCGGCTATTTTATACAAATTGATAAATTCGAACAAAACCATCTAATTTACATCCAGTGCTTTGGCTTCATTACCGTAACGCAATAATATTCTCGCATTTCGTTTTGGCATCACTACATTTAGAACATACTCACTCATTAGCCACTAAAATACTTTTTTTGTTCGCCAAAACCTCGTCAAGTGCTTTGAATGAGGGTTTGCTTGCATATGTTTTTAAGGCTCAGTGGTTGTGATAAAAGAAGAATAGGGCCTATGAGAGAAGAGTGATGAGGAAGAAGGAGTTGGGAGTGGGCAGTGGGCAGTGGGCAGGGGGAAGAAGTGCTGAGTGCTGAGTGCTGAGTGCTGAGTGCTGAGGGAAGAAGGAAAGTTGGCAGTGGGCAGTTGGCAGTTGGCAGGGAAGAGAAAGAAGTGCTGAGTGCTGAGGGCTGAGGGAAGAAGGAAAGTTGGCAGTTGGCAGTGGGCAGTTGGCAGGGGGAAGAAGTGCTGAGGGCTGAGGGCTGAGGGAAGAAGGAACGTTGGCCGTAAAAGATGAATGGGGGCTATAGGACTTATATAAGATGGGGAGAGGAGAGCAGTTGAGGGTTAATTTATTGCTGGTGTACTAATGATACTTGGGAATTATACGATGCAGCGGACTTTGGCGGATTGTGTGGTGGTGCTGGATTTTGAGACTACGGGGTTGTCACCGCATTATGGTGACCGGGCTATCGAGATCGGGGCGGTGCTTGTTGAGGATGGGGTTATTGTTGACCGCTTTCAAAAGCTGATGAATCCGGGTTTTCGGATCAGTCCGTTTATTGAGGGATATACTGGTATTACCAATGCGATGCTGAAAGGCCAGCCTTGCTGTGAAGTGGTGATGGCTGAGTTTTCGGAGTTTATAGATGGTCATAATATTGTTGCGCACAATGTGTCATTCGATCGCCGTTTTCTTGATTTTGAGCTGAAGCGGGCGAAACGGGTGTATGAGGGTGACTGTTGCTGCTCTCTGCTCGTTTCAAGAAGGATTTATCAGGATTCTCCGAACCATAAGTTGAAGACATTGGTGACACATGCGGGCATCCCGGAGACCGGAGTGTTTCACCGTGCACTGGCAGATGCTGAGATGACAGCGCTTTTGTGGCTGTCAATGATTGAGCGGATTCGCCAGCAATATGGGGTGCAGATGGTTTTCTTTGACCAGCTGAGTGAACTCTCGAGAGTTGATAAGATTTATGTTCACCGGTATCTTAGCTCACTGGCAGGGGGATGAAAGTGCTGAGTGCTGAGGGCTGAGGGAAGGAAGAAGAGTTGGCAGTTGGCAGTGGGCAGTTGGCAGGGGGGGAAGGGCTGAGTGCTGAGGGCTGAGGGAAGAAAGAATAGTTGGCAGTGGGCAGTGGGCAGTTGGCAGGGGGGGAAGTGCTGAGTGCTGAGTGCTGAGGGAAGGAAGAAGAGTTGGCAGTGGGCAGTTGGCAGTTGGCAGTGGGCAGTGGGCAGGGAAGAAGTGCTGAGTGCTGAGTGCTGAGGGAAGAAAGAATAGTTCGGGATGATTGGATATGTTTGGTATTAGTGACAGGCTGCTTGATGCTGCTATTGTGGTGATCGAGCGTGCGCACCGGGTGGACAATCTGGGGAGTGATGAACTGGCTGTTATGCTTGGTGGGGCTTTAGCGCCTTTGGTGTTTGATGTTCGCAGTGTTGAGGAGTATGAGATGAGTTGTATTGCGACTGCGGTACAGGTTGATCCGGATAGTGGTTTGGATGTTTTTGAGGCTTCTTATGGGTCTCTTTTGGAAGGGCGTGATCTTGTTTTTTACTGTTCTGTGGGGCAGCGGAGTTCGGAACTGCTTGAGCGGGTGGGGAGTGTGTGCTTGAACGCGGGGGCGAAGAGTTGGCGGAATCTGCGGGGAGGGATTTTTCGGTGGTATAACGAGGGTCGGCCGGTTGTGGATGGGGCGGGCTTGACGGATAATATCCACGGGCATGATCCGATATGGGGTATGATGGTTGAACGGCGCTGATAGCGCTTGCTATGGATGGAACGGTCTGAGGAGCAGGGGGATGAGTTGCTGCTTTTCGGAGTCGCTTTCATTGTCGAGACCGAGATGGAGGTCGTCGAGATTGTCTCTCGTCAGGAAGGTGCCGAAGAGACGGTCCCAGATGGAGAGCATGCTGCCGTAGTTGGTGTTGTGTTCGCTCCTGAGAGTTGAGTGATGCAGGCGGTGCATCATGGGGGAGGGGATGATGAGGCGGGCCAGACGATCCAGTGTGGGTGGAATGGAGATGTTGCTGTGGTGGAATTCGATGACCGGGGTCATGAGGAGCGAGTAGAGCAACAGGTGTTCGATACCTGCACCGATCAGCATGAAGAGAGGGAGACGCAGCAGTTCCGAGATCAGGATTTCGATGTAATGAAACCGCCAGCTTGTGGTGACATCGAGGGTGGGGTCGCTGTGGTGTATGGAGTGGAACCGCCAGAGAAATGCGGATTCATGGTTGAGACGATGCCAGACGTACATCCATAGGTCGATGAGCAGGATGATGACGATGGCTTTGGCGACTGGGTGAAGAGTAAGTATCCCGATTCCCGGCCAGATATTTTTCGACCAGTCGAGCATGAATGCCATGAGTATGCCTGAAGGGAGAAGGATCAGCAGGTTGAGAGCTGCCAGGGAAAGGTTGAGCTTTGCATGGAGAGTTCGGGGCTTCTCTTTGGAGAAAAAGGGATTGAGGCCTTCGATGATCCAGAGCAGCACCCCGCCGGCAATAGTGGTGCCGTATGAGAGTTGGCGGAGGTCGGGGATGGAATAAAAGATTTCGGACATGGTGAGAAAGATAGTTGGCAGTTGGCAGTTGGCAAGTGAGAAAGATAGTTGGCAGTTGGCAGTGGGCAGTTGGCAGTGGGCAAGTGAGAAAGATAGTACTGAGGTTTAAAGTTTCGAGAGAGATCCCTCACTTCGTGTCGGGAAGGGGGGATTTACAATTCCGATAATGGCTTTGTGCCTGCCTCAGGAGGATGCTGAGTTCTGTTTTGTTGCGTGACGTTTTGCAATAAGGAATCCTGAGAGGTAGATCAGGATGAAGCCGGGAACGACCACGCTTAAAAACAGGATTTCATGCTGCGGAGTTTTCAGCTGTCCGGATGTCCATACCATCCAGACAAAGAGCCCCCATAGAGGGCCAACAACGAGAAAGGTGATGTTCCAGAGTTTTGTAAAGTTTTGGTGCATGATGTCTTACAATGATGTGAGGTTTGATCAAATCGGATTTGTCCCGGCTTCCGCTTTCAGCTTCATCTTCCGCTCATGGCTCTTCTCAAGCCAGATCCTTGCCAGGTACTGCACGGCGTTGATGATGTAGCTCAAATAGGCTACGGAGGACCAAATCACCAGTTGACTGTCG
>CAIVSG010000060.1 GCA_903908555.1 uncultured Chlorobiaceae bacterium
CCTTTCTCTCCTCTTTGCCATATATCTGGTTAAACCGAGTCCCTTCTGTATTCTTGACGAAGTTGATGCCCCATTGGACGACGCAAATGTTACCCGTTTTATTAAACTTCTGAAAAAATTTGAGAATAACACCCAATTCATTATTGTTACGCACAACAAAAAAACCATGGCTTCCTGCCAGGCCCTGTATGGTGTCACAATGGAAGAGGAAGGGGTGTCAAAACTGATACCTGTACGACTTGAAAAAATAAAGGGTTGAGAGGTTCCGGATCGTGATATGCTGAAAAAACTCGTGTTATTTGATATAGACGGAACGCTGCTGACAGTGAACAGTATCAATCGCCGCGTCCTTATGGATGCGTTGCGGGAGGTTTACGGCACTGAAGGAAGTGCGGGCACTCACAATTTCGCCGGTAAAATGGACAGTGTCATTATCTATGAGGTACTGCAGAATGCCGGGCTGAGTGACGCCTCAATAGCCGAAAAATTTGACAAGGCAAAGGAGACCTATATCGAGATGTTTCGCATGCAGGCCAAACATACAGACATCCTAGTGATGGAAGGTATCCGTGAACTCCTTGACAAGCTTTCAGCAAGTTCTGAAGTGATGATTGGCCTCCTGACCGGCAATTTCGAGGGATCAGGACGGCATAAACTGCTACTTCCCGATATAAACCATTACTTTTCATTCGGCGCTTTCGCTGATGATGCAGCGAGTCGCAATGAACTACCTCAGGTTGCTGTTGATAAAGCATACCAACTCACGGGGGAAAAATTTTCAGAACAAAATATTGTCATCATTGGTGACACAGAGCACGATATTGCCTGTGCAAGGGCAGTGAACGCAAAGTCTATAGCTGTAGCGACCGGGCTCTATTCATCGACGGAACTGAAAAAGCACAATCCGCATATTCTCTATGAAAACTTAACTGCGACCGATAGTGTTATCAGTGAGATACTCCAATCCTCAATAAATTAACTGCTCTTTTATGAAGACCTACCGTCGACAAATACGTGAAAAGATTTTACAGGCTCTCTATACCATTGAAATAAGAGATACTGACATAGATTCTGCTGCAGGCTGGCTTTTGACCGAAGAGATTCTTGCTGACGGCAATGCAATGAAGTTTTTCAACATGCTCCTGAAGAACATCAAGGAACACATGGAAGAGATTGATCGTTACATTGTGAAGCACACCTTTAACTGGGATATGAGCCGTATCGCTATCATCGATAAAAATATCATACGGATGGCCCTGACGGAAATACTCTACTGCGAGGATATTCCTCCAAAGGTGTCGATCAATGAAGCAATTGAAATTGCAAAGAAATTTAACAGCACCGATAAGAGCAGCAAGTTCGTCAATGGAATTCTTGATGCAATCTATAATGACCTTAAAGCTGAAGGGAAAGTCCATAAAAATGGAAGGGGGCTTATCGATCAGTCGGTTGCAAAGCTTCAGAAGAGTGAGAGCGACATTGAGAAAACTGAAATAGATAGCTGACCGAGGTGAGGCCTGAGGAAAAAATTGTTGTCCTTAATGAGGTGCTTGGGGCCGAGTACCCGAATCCGAAAAGCGAACTGCAGTACGACAGCCCGTTTCAGTTGCTTGTGTCCACAATTATGGCTGCTCAGGCAACTGACAAGCAGGTTAATATCATTACCATGGAACTGTTCAAGTATGCTCCGGATGCCGAAAGTATAAGCAGGATGGAACTTGACACGGTAATCGGCTTTGTTCGCTCAATCAATTATTTCAATACCAAGGCGAAAAACATCCTCGAAGTCAGCCGGATACTTGTTAGGCGCTATAACGGGATGGTGCCCGAAACAAGGGAGGAGCTTGAGAGTCTGCCGGGAGTAGGAAGAAAAACAGCGAATGTTGTCTTAAGCAATGCCTTTCACCAGGCCGTTATGCCTGTTGATACGCATGTACACAGGGTTTCAAACAGAATCGGTCTGGTAAAAACTGACAAGGTTGAGCACACGGAAACGGAACTGATGAAAATTATTCCCAAAGCATGGGTCATTGATTTCCATCACTACCTTCTCCTGCACGGGCGTTACACTTGCAAGGCGAAAAAGCCGGAATGTCCACGTTGTGGTGTAAGCCGTGTCTGCGATTATCCCGAAAAAAACTAACCAAGCTCTACTTTACGGTCGACCGCGTAAATCCACTCCCCCTCCGGGCGCTGCCGATTGCCGGCCCACAGTTCAAGCGTTATACCTTTTTCTGTTGCTGCATGGGAGGTGAAAATTTCGACCTGGTAGTAGAGTTCGTCGAGGAGATCGTCCCAGACGTTGTTCAGGGTGAGACCGTCATTGATATAGGCTTGACTGGGCTTTAGCGTAGGGGGTGTATGATCGCCGGATTGGAAGTAGTCGCTGATGTAGATAAAGCTGTCGGGCATGAGGAAGCCTGTCCTGAAGGTTCCGCGAGGACGCTGAATACCGGGGACTTCGATCCAGAATTCGAGATGGGTGTGGGAGGTGAGTTTGCCGTCGGCAAAGAGTTTTTCAATCAACTGCTGAACAGTTTGACGAATGAGTGCCTTGTTTTCAAGAGAAAGCTCACTCATTTTGAAGTCAGGAGTGTGGTCACGCATGTTGTTGTGCAGTAAGTTTTTGAGTGGATTACTTACAGGAAATATAGTGTTCTTTTATTATAGGTCCTATAGGACGTATAAGACCTATAAAGATAGACGATCGCCGGTGAAGAGGGCTGGCCTCAAGCCCCGCACCGAATTTGCGATATAGATGTGGTCGGCGGAGAGAAGATCAGCGAGAGTTATGAGTTTTTCGGAAGCAAAGGGACGAGTGGCAAGAAAGTATTGACGAAAAATACCGTTCAAAAGCCCGCAACTCACTGGCGGAGTATAGAAATGTCGGTTTTTACTGATAATAAGATTGCTGATTGCTCCTTCCGTTAGCTCTCCACGCTCATTGAGAAAAAGGACTTCATCATAACCCTTGTCAAGCGCTGCCCTGTAATAAAGATCATAAAGAGCTCTCTCCGTTGTTTTGTGATAAAATGAGAGATTTGAGGAATCAGTTCGATGGGTAGCGATGCAGAGGCGAACTGGTGCGCCTGAATTATCTACCTCTGCCAGGAGAGAGTCGGTAGTAAATGTTCCCTGAAAAGAAAGGGTAAGTTTGACTTTAAAGCGATCTCCCCTTCGACACAACTCCTCTTCAAGCTGAGTCAGGATATGCATTGCTGCTGCATGGTCATAAGGATACTCCAATGCACGGGCTGATAATGCAAGACGCTCAAGATGCTCCCGAAGCCAGAGATAACTTCCGGCCCACAGAATGCTTTCAAACAGTGCAATTTGCGAATTGCCAGCCTCCGTAAGAATTTTCGCTTTAAGCTGGCACTCCCGATACTCTTCCTGTTGGTCAGAGTCCCACACGATTCCACTTCCCGAGCCATAGACCCCCTGCTGCGCGGATAACTCAACAGTTCTGATAGCCACGTTAAAGAGCATGTCGCGGTCGGGCGTGATAAAACCAATGGTTCCGGTATAAACCCCTCTGGGCTCGGGTTCAAGGGACTGGATGAGTTGCATTGCCTTTATTTTTGGGGCTCCCGTTATCGATCCGGAAGGATAAAGCGCTTTGAACAAATCATACAGGCCGATATTTTCTCTCTCTTCACCTCGGATTGTTGAAACCATCTGATGAAGAGTCGGATAGGTTTCCGTTGCAAACAGCTCTTGCGTTACAATCGAACCAGGGCGGCATATCCTTCCAAGATCATTGCGCAACAGATCAACAATCATAAGATTTTCAGCAAGGTTTTTTTTGCATTGCGTAAGGCCATCTCTCAAGCGAATGTCCTCTTCGACACAGCTTCCTCGTGGAGCAGTTCCCTTCATCGGCATGGTTTCAATAACCATTCCACGTTTTCTAAAAAAAAGCTCTGGCGAAAAAGAGAGAATAGTGCGCTTGCCACTTTTAAGAAATGCAGTGTATGATAAGGGTTGCGCACCCCTCAATGCGCTAAAAAGTGCTGAGGGAGTGCCCTGGAATTTGAACCGGTTACGGCCGGTAAAGTTTACCTGATACACATTGCCGGCGGCAATTTCATCTTTGATCGTTCTTATCTTCTCTCCATACTCGTCTATTGAAAGGTTGAACGATACTCTGCCAAGACCAACCGATACATGTTCAGAAAACAGCTCTTCGACCACCCTCTCTGAAACATGCTCCGGTGCCCTGTAAACCCCGAACCAGGCTAACGGTGAAAGAGACTTTTTGCCGGCATCAATTGAATAAAGAGTGGGTTCAAAGCCATATCCAACCTCATAACTCAGCCATCCGGCAAGAAAATATCCTTTGGCAAGTTTTTCCTCCAGGGTACGAAAGAAACCTTCCAGCTGGGTAATTGCTGTAAGCGTTACCACCTCAACTGGATCAGAAAAAAGAAGGGCCCCGCAGCTTAACTCTTTACAGAAAGCAGATTCAAACCACAGTGAACCCTCCCTTGTAAGAGTATCGGTGAGCGGTTGAGTGGTTGCTGATTCATTCATTTCAGGCGGTTTCAATGATAATGGTTTTTTGCAGAACCTTTTCTATCCATGATTTCAGGAGTTCTGCTGACCAGATTTCAATATCAGGTTCAAACCGGGATTTGATATGCAGGGTAATCACACTCCCTTTCACGGTAACAGTAACGTTCTTGATGTTCTGCCTGTGGCCGCGCTCAAGGCCATTAGCCAGACGGAGAATACCAGAAAGGACATCGACAGCTCGTTTATGGACAGGCTTCAGCTGACTGTAAGCCACATGCTTCTCAGAAGGGGGCGATTTGCGATGATAACGGGCAACATGAGCGATAATTTCAATTTCAGTAGGAGAAAAACCGCGAAGTTCACCATTAAGGATGATATACTGACTGTGTTTGTGATGGGAGGAGATAGAAATAAATGACCCGATGTTATGCAGAAGTGAGGCGCATTCGAGAAGTTCACGATTGGGTGCTTCAAGATGGTGCAAGGGTGCAAGACTGTCGAAGAGTTGCAGGGCGAGACCGGCAACATGCTCTGAATGATTGCGATTCCAGTCACAACGAAACCCGAGTTCATAAACGCTCTCCTTGCGGATATCAAGCTCATCCTCCTCTGCATTCGAAGGATTAACCCTATCTTTCAGATAGTGAAGCACCATACCCTCTCGCAGGGCATAATCTGATACAACGATTTCATTGAGATTGAAAAGCCTGAAAATCATATCAACAAGAATCAGACCTGGAACAATCAAATCAACCCTGTTTGCATCAAGACCGGTAAATTTCCTGCGCTCCAGAGAGCCGAGAGGAATCAGTGCCGTGTAAAGAGACTGAAACTCTTTTCGGGTAAAGACGCTGTTGTTGAGTGACGCTTTGTTCGCCCTGCCATGCATCGATCCTATCATACGGGCTATATTCTGAGCAGTACCGGAGGATGCTATAGCACGGCCGACTTTCAGTTTTGAGGCTTCAGCGACAGCAGAAACCATCTCCGCCGAAAAAAATTGTTCAAGCATCTTGATATCAGACGGGGCAATCGGATCTGAAGAAACAAACCGTTCATGCATTCTGGCAACACCTATTTTACGGCTCTCAAGAAGTTGTACCCCTTTATTATTTGCAATAATAAACTCTACCGACCCACCGCCAATATCAAAAAGAAGATCAAACGTTCCGCCTATCTTAACCGATTTACGAACTCCGTAATAGATAAATTCCGCCTCCTCCCGCCCTGATATAACTCTGACTTTAAGACCGGTTTCGTCCCGGATTTTCCGAAGAAAATCAAGCCTGTTTTTTGCTTCACGGATAGCACTGGTCGCAAATGCAATAACATTTTCCGGCGCGACACCATGATGAGCGGCAAGAACAAGAAAGTTCTTTAACGCCACAATACCTGACTGCATCGCCTCTTCATCAAGCATTTTCGTTGAAATACTGCCTCGACCGATACAAATCATATTTTTTACACGGTCAATCTCAACAATCCCCTTGCCCCTGCTCTCTTCGACAATGATCATGTGGAAGGAGTTGGTGCCGAGATCAATAGCGGCTACTCTTAATTTCTCAGTTGTCATACCAATAGTCTGATGGGGATTTATCAACGCGATAGCAAAATACATGTTTGAAACCGAAAAGGAAAAGGAAGGGAAACCTGACTTTTTCTCTTACGGAGTTTTCAGTGTATATTTAGCATTGATATGAACAGATATGCTGCCATTTCCCCTGTAACATCTTTTTTTGCGACTCGTACATACTGTTTGTCACCTATGAAAAAAATCGACCGGTTAAAACTTCGCTATGAAGTTGCGCGAAAAACGATTCATCTTTCTTCCCTGTCAATTCCAGTGATCTACTACTTTATCAGTAGAGAGGTCGCACTGCTCTTGCTTGTTCCGCTTTTTACCGGTTTTTTTCTTGTTGACCTGCTGAAAAATTTTTATGCTCCGGTTTCAACATGGTATCACCGCACTTTTGACGCTATGCTGAGAACCCATGAACTTGAAAAAAAACCGTATCTGAACGGAGCAACCCACATTACTTTGGGCGCTCTTCTGCTGGTTATTTTTTTCCCTAAAATTATTGTCATTACAACCTTTTCCATGGTTTCCATTTCAGATACCTTTGCTGCAATTATCGGAAAAGCCTTCGGAAAACATCGGTTTGGAGAAAAAAGCATTGAAGGAAGCATTGCATTTTTTCTTTCCGCTCTGATAATTATAGCCATTGTACCAGAGCTTAATATCGTTATCGGTCTGGTTATGGCAATTACTGCCACATTGACTGAGACTTTTTTGGTGCGTATTGGAAACTTGAAGGTTGACGATAATCTTTCCATCCCCCTGGTCAGCGCATCGATCGGCATGCTCTGCTATACGCTTTTTCTCCCTGAACAAATTCCATTCCTCTCCATTGGTCGATAGTTGACCCGCCCAAGCATATCATGCAGACCACTCTTACCGATTCAGCTAAAGAAGCCGCCGACATCCTTAACTCGGGTGGTGTCGTTGCATTTCCCACAGAAACAGTCTATGGCCTTGGCGCAGGAATAGACAACCCTGAGGCTATCAGACAGCTCTTTCATGCAAAAGGCCGTCCGGGAGACAACCCGTTAATTGTTCATATCTATAGTCTGGAGCAGCTGGCTGATGTCGCTGATGAAATAAATCCGAGTGCAAGAGTGCTGATTGAACGTTTTTTCCCCGGCCCTCTTACTCTTGTGCTGAAAAAAAATCAGCTAGTACCTTATTCTGTTACCGCAGGGCTTGAAACTGTCGGAGTCCGATGCCCGGCAAATCTACTTGCAAGGGAATTTCTCAGTCATTGTTCCTCTCCTGTTGCTGCTCCTTCAGCAAATCTATCAGGGCTGCCAAGCGCTACAAGCTGGGAAACGGTCTTTGAGGATCTCCAGGGAAAAATCAACGGTGTCCTTCGAGGCAAGCCAAGCTCTATCGGTCTTGAATCGACCATTGTAGACTGTTCCGGCCCCATGCCGATCCTGCTCAGAGCCGGTGCCATAACCCTTGAACAATTGCAGGCTGTTCTTCCAGAGATAGCTCTAAACATTGTCACTAACGAGGCTGCTCCACCAAAAAGCCCTGGCCTGAAATATCCCCATTATGCACCAAAAGCATCTCTTATCCTTGTTCACGCCAATGACAGGATCACGATCGGACCTCATTCAGCATATATCGGTATTTCCTCACCACCTGAAGAGTTTTCACTGGCCAAAATCTGCCCGAATCTTGAAGAGTACGGACGGGAACTGTTCAGTTTTTTCCGGCACTGTGATGCCGAGGGTATTAACGTGATTTACTGCGAACTGCCTACAAATACTGGAATCGGCAGAGCGATCCGGGACAGACTGATAAGAGCATCAGGAAGCCATTAAACCTCCTCCCGATCTATTCATAATGAAAAAGAACAGCCGAGATGGAATGAACCGGGAGAACTTGTAGCCCGTTCATCATTACCACTACCGAAAAGATCCCGGTCACTATACCAGGTCATATCGTAACGCGCTGCAAGCTTCATCCACTGCATGGCCTGCCACGATGCCAGTATAAACAGTGATTTCCCGCGTCCATTGTACAGCCCGAGAGTTGAGGTCAGTGGCAGGTCATCTTCATAGGCATAGAGGGCAGCATCATAATCATCACTATTGAACATGGTAACACGCCCTTTCAGGGTGAATGTTCCAACATGGTATCCCGCCTGCTGATAGATCAGCCATCCAAACAATGCGTTATCCCCGGACTGATATTTTTTAACCACTTTTTTCAGTTCGCCCCGGCTTCTCAAATGAACGCGCCTGGAAACATCTACATCGCAATCCAGCCTGCTTCGATTGGTGATTTTCGGCAATGCCGTCCAAAGCGGAGTGCTCGAACTCCCCTGATTTGCTTGTTCTTCTTTATATTTATGCTGCAATTGCAGATTCCAACTTACTAAGGGAGATTGCTTCCATGTCATGAATATTCTGCAATCATTGCCCTCAGAAGGGTACGGACAATGATCGTCAAGCAATGGAAAGGTGAACAGGTCATAATAAGCGCCAACTGATAGCCTCTCACTTACTTTTGCCTTAATGCCCGCATAGTCTCCTCCTTCGTTTGAAGCCCCAACTCCCCTTTCGGCAAACGCTCCTGCAAAAGGTGAAAAATAATTTTCCCCATACCGCCTTAAGGAAATAATCATGCTGACACCATGAACAATCTCATACTCTATGCCCGCTATCCATGAACTGTCATTGGGGTTTTCTGAAAATGCCGCTTCGGCGAAAAGATTGACCTTGCCGAGGGAAGCATCTGCCTGGATACTATAACATAGTGCTGAGTTCTGGGTGCTGAGTGAAGATAGTTCTGAGTGCTGAGTGCTGAGTGCTGAGGGTTGAGAGTTTAGGATTGCCAGGGGTTGGGAATAATTGTAGTAGAGGATGGTGCCGCCAAACTTGGCGCTTACGGGGCCAGTTTGATAACGATAAAGCAGATTTGATCCTGTGACTGTTTCCGTAACATTGTCTTTTCGGCTTGTTTCAAGAGAGGTACGATGGTTACCCGATGCATCAAAACTAGTAATTAAGCCACTGTTTTTGTTGATGACAGCATCGACATGGTTTGCCGAATAAAATGAAGTCACCTCAGCATGATCAAGCTTCAGTGTCGTTGCAGCGCCTTGCAGAAACCCGCATTCAGAGCTTGATGTATAGGCGGATAACTGCTTTGATGAGAGCCGTATACTATTTGTCGGATCGGAACCTTTAGAAAAAAATCGACTTTGTCCGATGAGCACTCCTTCTCCAAAATTCAGCCGATAGTTACCGATAACAGCATTTTTGATAACTCCAAAATCATAGGCACGGATGCTCAGTGACGAAAAGTCTGCGATATCAGGCTCCCCTATATCTTTGTCCTGAACAAAACTTGCATCAAAGTGAGGAGCAGAAAACTGCAGACGATGATACCGTTTATAATTATCCCCGCTGTATGCTCCGGTTATGATGCCTTTACGCTCTGTTGTTTCCCAGCAGAGACGACTGTATAGGGATAAGAAGTTGGCAGTGGGCAGTGGGCAGTTGGCAGCGGGCAGTGGGCAGTTGGCAGTGGGCAGTTGGCAGTTGGCAGGGAAGAGAGGGGTGAGTGCTGAGGGAGGAGGAACGAGTGCTGAGTGCTGAGTACTGAGTGCTGAGGAAGAAGGGTTGGTGGGTGAAGGTATGAGAATGTAGGGGGCAATGGTAGACGCTTTCTCTTTTCCGATAATGGGTTCGAGCTCCTGGAGGGAGAGGATCTGGCCTTTTTCATGGCGATATGAAAGAATGGCTTGAACATCGAAGGTTGTCAGCCAGGGAAGCTGACGCAGTTCATCACCATCGGCTTCATTGAGAGAAATTCTATTTCGTTTCAAACGCTCACTCAATTCGACCAACTGCTCAAGATTTGCTTCAGATTCAGCGTTGTCGAACAATTGCTGAAAGGCACTATCTTCAGCTTGGAGAAAGGAAGAAGGAAAAAAGAGAGGTATCAGAAATAAAAAAAACGTCATGGCTTTCGCGAGTACATGACGTTTGAGAGAAATGAAAAGCTTTCTCATAACCATTCAGGGTTTTGTACGTTCACAAAACCGGAGGATGGCTTATAGGCTTTCCGTCAACTTATAAAGTTCCTGAACCTCATTTCGGCTCAGATAGCGCCATTCGCCCCTCCGGAGTTCTCCAGCCTGCAGACCTGCATAAGCAACTCTTTCAAGCCGTTTAACCTCAAAACCGAGGGTTTCGAACATTCTTCTGACCTGATGATTCTTTCCTTCATGAATGCTCAGTAATACCTGCATACCATCGTCGAGTATTTTTGCCCTGCAGGGACTTACCTTTTCCCCGGTGTCTTTCAAACGCATCCCCCCCGTAAGCTGTTGGAGGAAATTTGGCGTAAATTTTTCACCAAGCACAGCAATATACTCTTTTTTTACATTAGACGAAGGATGCATAAGTTTATGTGCAAGTGTCCCGTCATTAGTCAACAGAATAACACCGGTAGTTTTTCTATCAAGCCTGCCTACGGGAAAAACCCGTTCCTTGACATCGATATAATCCAGTACCATTTCCCGGTTTTTTTCGTCACTGTTCGTGGTAATAACGTTTCTGGGTTTGTTCAACAAGATGTAGACCTTCCTTGCTTCTGGCTGGGCAAACCGCTCACCATCGACAATAACCTCATCCTTGGAAGGATTTATCATTATCCCAGGCGTTGTAATCACTGTACCGTTGACCATCACCCGCCCGTCCAGAACAAGCTGGTCGGCTGCCCTTCGTGATGCGATGCCGCATGATGCCAGAAACCTGTTGATTCTGACGTCATCACTTTTACTGCTATTTTTCATTCTCTTGTATCGTTTCCTCTTGATAGTTCTCTAGTAATGGGTATCTAGGTTGTCGTCGTGCCGGGTCAGGTACTCCTAGTTCTTCATGCTCCTGAAGAATTTCCTTGATCTCGCGAAGTTTTGGGAGGTCTTTTAATGACGATAAGTGAAAGAGATCCAAAAATTCCTTTGTGGTTCCATATTGCAGAGGCTTACCGGGAGAATCCGCCCTGCCTCTAACCTCTACAAAGCCGCGAAGCAGAAGCCTGTCGATAGCATAATCAGGGCTCACGCCTCGAATCTGCTGAATATCCCCTCGGGTAACAGGCTGATTATAGGCAATAACGGCCAGAACTTCAAGTATAGACTGTGAAAGCCTTCTGCGGATGTTGGGGGCAAGAAGTTTTTTAAGGATGTCACTGAATTCCGGTTTGGAAAGAAAACGGTATCCACCGGCAATCCGGTGAATATGAAACGACCTTCCGGTTTCGGCATACTCGGCATTGAGTTTCTCAATAATTGACTGAAACTCTACGGAATCAAGATCCCTGCCGGTAACCTGCCTGACGGTCTGGAGGGTGACAGCTTCTTCAGAAGCAAAAATAACAGCCTCTATATCCTGCTGCAACTGTAAGTCCTGCTTCTGCACATGCTTCCTTTAGATGTTAGAGAAGAGGATTTTCGCCCGCTCACCCCGAGGAAAAGAAGGGTAACTATTTCGTCCTGGCAGTGGAAAAATTATGGTCAAGGCAAATGCCCTCTTCATAATTATACCATAACTGCTGACAGGGAAAATTGTTTTCGTAGAGGGCTTTGCCGATAATGACAGAATCAACGCCACAAGACTTAAGCTCATCCAGGCGTTTCAAATCTCCTGAATTGGTGACACCACCTGAAGCCGTAATTTTCATGCCTGTTTTTTCAGCAAAGTTTTTGGTGCTTGTATAACCGAACCCCTGCATCATACCATCACGGGTTATGTCTGTATAAATCACCCGTTCGATTCCCATCTCTTTCATCCGGAGTCCAAGCTCGTAATCTTTCAACCCGCTGCATTCTGTCCACCCTTTAATCTTCGGGACACCATGCTCAGCATCGATACCGACAACAATTTGTGATGGGCTAAATATTTTCAGAAGCTCTTCAACCAGTTTTGGATTGGTAACGGCAGCAGAACCAATGACTACGCGACCAACGCCAATATCAAGGTATCTCTTGACCGCGTCAAGAGAGCGGATACCCCCGCCGACCTGAACCGGAATATCGAGATTAAGCACAATTTCCCTGATTTTCTCAAAATTGACCATCTCCCCGGTAAGAGCGGCATCGAGGTCAACAACATGCAACATCTTGGCATTCTGCTTTCGCCAGATAATTGCCATATCGAGGGGATTGTCGAGATATATTTTTTTCTGGCTGAAATCACCACGGGTCAACCTTACACACTTCCCGTCCTTAATATCTATAGCTGGAATAATCAACATAACAGAGTAGCAAAAATCGATTTTAACATTCGGCAAAGTTTTTCAGTACCTGCAACCCGGCATCGGAACTTTTTTCCGGATGAAACTGAACTGCAAAAATACCATTTTTTTCAATAGCCGAACAAAAGTTTTTTCCTGCAAACCAGGTGGTTGCAGCCACTGATTCAGATGAAACCGGCTCACAATAATACGAGTGTACAAAATAGAAAAACGAATTATCCGGAATCCCTCTGAAAAGCACACTCTCTTTCTGCTGATCAACCGAATTCCAGCCTATCTGGGGTATCTTGTCGGAGTCGCTCCTGAAACGCAGAACATGCCCCGGTATCAGGTTCATCCCCTTGTTATCTCCCATTTCTTCACTGTCAGTCAATAAAAGCTGCATTCCCAGACATATACCGAGAAGCTGCCCGCCTTTATCAACATGTTCGGCAACTGCTTCAGTAAAACCTGATGCGTTGAGTGTCTCTATAGCAGTCCCGAATGCGCCAACACCGGGAAGAACAACTTTTCTATAGCCCGCAAGTTTGATCGGATCACTGCTGACTATAGCTTTGACCCCAAGGTAGTCAAATGCCTTGAGAACAGAACGAAGATTTCCTGCACCGTAATCAGCTATAAAAACCATAAAAAAAATCTTAATAGTTCAGGAAGAGAGTCGAAAAAACACCTATAACCAGACCGCCAAACGTCCTGCTCATTTTTATATTTAATCTATTATGCTTATTATAATGACTTTTGCTCCTTACCGCAAAAGCCGTAAAGCCTCCAATATCATAAGAAATCGAAAAGCAAATGCATAAAATTGTTTCTACAATATTTTTAGCTGAAAATATCAAAAAAATTGAAATAGAGGCACCTCGCATTGCGAAAAAAAGAAAGGCTGGCCAGTTCATAATGCTCAGGGTCGGCCAAACGGGAGAAAGAGTCCCTCTTACCATTGCAGATGCTGATCCTGAAAATGGCACGATTACCGTCATTGTCCAGGGAATGGGTAAATCCACAAAAGAGTTGAACACTAAAGAGGCTGGCGACACCATCAGCGATATTGTCGGTCCGCTTGGAGCGCCATCACACATTGAGAATTTCGGCACTGCAGTCAGCATTGGCGGAGGTGTGGGCACGGCAATTGCCTATCCGACCGCTGTTGCTCTTAAAAAAGCAGGGAATTATGTCATTACCATTAACGGGGCCCGTTCTAAAGAGCTGGTAATCCTTGAAAAGGAGATGAAAGCGGTCAGTGATGAAGCTTTCATTACTACCGATGACGGATCGTACGGCTTTCATGGATTCGTAACTCAGAAACTCCAGGAGTTGATTGATTCCGGGACAAAAATCGATTTTGTCCTTGCAATAGGACCCATTCCGATGATGAGAGCCATAGCTGAGGTCACCCGTCCATACAATATCAAAACCATGGTCAGTCTCAACCCTATTATGGTTGATGGTACCGGCATGTGTGGTGGCTGCAGGGTTACGGTGAACAACGAGACTAAATTCGCATGTGTTGACGGGCCGGAATTCGATGCTCATCAGGTCGATTTTAAAACCCTTACGGACCGGAACAAATTGTACCTGCCGGAAGAAAAACAATCGACTGATGCATTTGCACACAAATGCAACCTGCAATAATCTGGAAATAATATATCCGGTTGACCTTATTTCAATCTGTCATAATGACTTTCCTGCCTCAATTCTTTGCAGGGATGGCTTTTTTTCGGATAAACACTCCATTTTTTTAAAAGAAAGAAATTATGTGCCCACAACAACTCACGACCAAAGAACGCTTTGCCATTCCGCGCCAGGAAATGCCTGCGCAGAATCCTGAAGTGCGGAATAAAAATTTCAAGGAAGTGAATCTTGGCTATACGCAGGAACTTGCACAGAAGGAAGCACTTCGATGTATTCAGTGCAAAGATCCATCCTGCATCAAGGGCTGCCCGGTTAACATCAAGATTGATCAGTTTATCAAGTATATCGCTGACGGAGATTTTCTGGGTGCTGCAAGAAAGATCAAGGAGGACAATGTACTTCCTGCTATCTGTGGAAGAGTCTGCCCTCAGGAAGACCAGTGCGAAAAAGCCTGTATTCTTACCAAAAAATATACTTCAGTCGCAATCGGTAATCTGGAGCGCTTTGCGGCTGATTACGAGCGTGAAACCGGAAATGTAGAACTCCCTGCAGTACAAGCACCAACTGGGAAAAAAGTAGCTGTTATCGGAAGCGGACCAGCCGGACTCAGCTGTGCCAATGATCTTATCCAACTTGGCCATTCGGTAACGGTTTTTGAAGCACTGCACGAACTCGGCGGCGTTCTTGTCTACGGCATTCCTGAATTCCGCCTTCCCAAGGAGATTGTAAAACAGGAAATTGAAGGATTGAAACAACTTGGGGTCAAGTTTATTACCAATGTACTCGCTGGCCGAACTGTCACAGTTGATGAACTTCTGAAAGAAGAGGATTTTGATGCGGTCTTTATCGGGGTTGGAGCCGGTCTACCATGGTTCCTGGGTATCCCCGGAGAAAATCTTCTCGGAGTTTATTCGGCGAATGAGTTTTTAACCAGGGTAAACCTGATGAAGTCATATCAATTCCCGAACAATGACACTCCGGTGTTCAACTGCAAGGGCAAAAATGTTGCCGTGTTCGGAGGCGGCAATACGGCCATGGACGCCGTTCGCACTGCTAAAAGACTGGGTGCTGAACATGCCTATATTGTATACCGACGTTCAGAAACGGAAATGCCGGCGCGTCTTGAAGAAGTTCATCACGCAAAAGAAGAGGGAATTGAATTCCTTATGCTTATGAACCCTTTGGAATTTGTAGGAGATGAACAGCAGTGGCTTACTGGGGCTAAATGCCTCAGGATGGAACTCGGCGAACCCGATGATTCCGGACGCCGCAGGCCGGTACCGATAAAAGACTCTGAATTCATACTTCCGATCGATATGGCGGTCATCTCGATCGGTAACGGCTCCAACCCGCTCATCAAACAGACAACTCCTGATATTGAGGTCAGCAAGCGTGACACCATTGTGGTGGATCTCAACACCATGGCCACGTCAAAAGAAGATGTCTATGCCGGAGGCGATATTGTAACCGGTGGAGCTACAGTTATCCTTGCCATGGGCGCAGGAAGAACGGCAGCAAAAGCTATTCACGAAAAGCTTTTGGGTATTATAAACACATGATTGAAGTTTAACGGCAGAGTAAGCTTGAAGCCAACCACACCTTGAGCTTACTTTGCCCCTTCAATGATGATGAAGGGCTGTCTGAAATGCCCTCCGCAACTGCTCAACCCGTCCTCGATTGACACCAAGATCCGAGATACCGAGCCTTGAAGCCGACCGGACATGAATCACTCCTTCAGTGGCGCTTAAGCGGAACTCAACGTCATCAACAAAGCCAAAAACAGGCACGGTAAAGGTCGACCATAGATAGTCAGTGCCTTCATCATGCAGATACCCTCCCTCTTCCCTGACAACACGCTTCAGAGTCTCCCATGCCTGTTCCTGAGAACCGCTGAAGGATATGGGCGCGATACTGGACATCGGACTGGTACTTTCACTGCTTACACAGTTCGGCGTTCCAGGACAGGGCCTCAGCATTCCGTTCACTAACTGGGGTTTTTCGTTCGGCTGAGGCCATAACCTCGAGAGTTGACTGGTTATTGCGCCGATCGCTTCACTGAAAATATCCATGAGATTTTTCTCCATTGTTGTTGAAACCAAAACCCGCCTATCGCCCTTTTTTCCCCACTTATCCATCTATTCTCGATGCCAGCTCTTCAACCATCCTTTTATCAACAAGTTTGACAGTGATCTCCGGAACTTCACGAGCTGTATTGACGTGGAAGACCGACACTTCAAACACATCACTCATACGAACAATCGCTGTTAAATCCTTGATATACTTACTGATCCCGAAAAAGCTGAGGGGCAGAAGACACTTCACATGAAAGGGATTACTTAAAAAAACACCGTAAGGCTGCACTTTAAGCACGGTGCCTGTAAAAAGGGCGCCAATATCAGGCAGACGAGCTGAAAACTCCTGCTCGCTGCCTGCGAGAGCACCCTCAATGCCCTTCGGTTCTCCAGTCCTCAACTGCTCAATACGCTCTTTCAGAACTGAAATATCACAATAAGCAATATCCGGTTCAGCAAGCAGCTCTCGGGCACTCAGCCCCTGGGTAGAATAAACTATAACCTCCTTGCCCTTCGTTTTTAAAGCCCTGAGCAATGGAATAAAATCACTGTCTCCACTGAAAAGTATAAACGTATCGTACTGATCGACATCAATCAAAGCATCCACAACAAGTTCCACATCGAGATTGCCTTTCATGACAATGACTCCTGTTTCCTTGTTGACAATCTTTTTTACCGATTTAGAGGTGATCTTATAACCATGTGCAGTCAGCACTCTGGTGAAAGCGGCATTTTCCTCAGAAACCGGTTCGGATGCCGGCACATAATAATTCGCCTTGACTGAAGCATACCCTGACATAAAAAATGCCATCAAACGGGAAAAATCAATCTGCCACCCAAGATGACGCTGGGTAAAAAACAGGTTTGCCCCATCAATAAAAACAGCCGCACGACCCATTTTTTCATTTCCCCTTATGATTAGCTTTGCATCATGACCTTACCCGGAAACATAAACATCAGGCGGGCATTAACCATTCAATTCTAACCACAAGAGCTTCATTTCATCTCAAGCTCATGATCTGCCTTGCTGCATCCAAAACTCTCAATGCCAGATAGCCGGTAAAAGCCGGTGTAGAGTTGAAACAAGGGATTAATTTCGTCTCTCTGACTGAAGAAAAGTGCATAAGCTCTCCTGCCCTGTGAATGGTTTCATTGCCATCGGCAAAATAGCCACAACCAAAAAGATCAACAGCCACAGAACTCTCCTCTTTAAGCATAAGAGCAATCTCTTCAAATGAAGGCCGGGTCCACTCTCCGCCTACATTGTGATTAAGATAAACCTTCAATATCCTTCCATAAGTATTCCTTGGATCCCCCAAAAGAGTCTCCTTAAGTCGCTGGGCAAACATCATGGTTTCCTGGCAACCGGTACGAAAAAGAGGAGGATCGCCCTTTGCGTCCTTAACAAGGGTTCCATGAAAAAGAAGCAGCAGCACTCTCTCTACATCCTTTTCAGCCTTCCGCCCGTGGCTTTGTTCAGAGCAGTTCTCAAATAAATAATCACAGTACAGGGAATAGAGCCTTTCATCACTCCAGAACCTGCTGAGAACTTTTACCTTTCCAAGCTCTTCCTGACTTCGCGAGGCTTCCAGATATGAGCAGAGCTGACCACAGGAGAGGCTGTTGTCAATAGGCGACATGGAAACGATCACCTCTCCATCGCATGCTCGTGTCTGCTCAATAACGTGCTCAACATAAGGCGGGGAGGAGGAAAAAGCAGCATATACCTTGAAGTCGAATTGGGTTGCAGAAGGTAAGGTGAGTAGACCGGGGGAGTTTCACCCCCAGCCCCTCGCAGAACCGGACAGGAGCGTCTCCGCTCATCCGGCTCCCATCATCCAGCCATCGAGATATACCCAGCTTTCCAATGCGCAAATGAGTTTGGATTCTCCTCCG
>CAIVSG010000061.1 GCA_903908555.1 uncultured Chlorobiaceae bacterium
GTTTCACCGCAGGCCCCGTATTTCGAAGGGTCCGATCTGTTGCTTGCAGCCGACTGTTGTGCATTTGCTGTCGGCGACTTCCATGGCTCCTTCATGAAGGGCAAAAGTCTTGCAATTGCCTGTCCGAAGCTTGATTCCGAAATGGATATCTATGTCGACAAACTTGCAGCTATGATCGATCTGTCGCACATCAACACCATCACCGTCGCCATTATGGAAGTTCCATGCTGCGGAGGACTCATGTCGATCGTTGCCGATGCCCAGCGGAAAGCAAAGCGTAAGGTGCCGGTGAAAAAGGTGGTTATCAGTCTGCAAGGCGAGACGTTAGAGGAAGAATGGACTTGAAAAAGTTGGCAGTAGGCAGTGGGCAGTGGGCAGTTGGCAGTCTGAAGAGGAAGAAACAAGAGCTGAGCATTGCCAACTGCTGACTGCCCACTGCCTACTGCCTACTGGGTACTCCTCACTATTTTGGCTTGAATTTTGTTGCAAAATTATAACAGGGAAGAGGCGATGCTGAAGGATGCTATGGGTGGTTACAGGGGTACGGCAACGGAGATCAGCCGGGTTATTGCTGAACATCCTGACAATGCCGAAGCGTACTATGATCGGGGAAATGCCCGAAGCAGTTGCAATGATTATGATGGTGCTATAGCTGATTTTACGATGGCACTAAAGGTAGGACTCCGCTTCCGTGAAGCCATAACTGCTTATGGTAACCGCGGTATCGCAAGAGTGAAGAGTGGTGATATGGAAGGCGCCATTCAGGATTTCAGCGAAATCATAAAGCGAAAGCCAACAAATCGGAGGCTTTTGAGTTCAGCGTATAAGAACAGGGCTTTGGTAAAAGAAAAAATGGGAGATAGGGAAGGAGCGGCGGAGGATAGGGGAAGAAGTGCTGAGTGCTGAGAAAGAAAGTGCTGAGTGCCGAGTGCTGAGTGCTGAGGTAAGAAATTGAAAACAGTTGGCAGTGGGCAGTCTGCAGTTGGCAGAGGAAGAGAAAAGGGCGTTGAGAATTGCCAATTGCCAACTGCCGACTGCCGACTGCCGACTGCCGACTGCCAACTCTCACACAGCACTTTATTTAATAAACTACTAATGGAGAATACGATGGGAATGTCTTGTAATCAATGTCAGGAGAGTATTCATGGTACGGGTTGTACTGTGCGGGGGGTATGCGGCAAAGATGAACCTACTGCCCAGCTTCAGGATGTGCTGGTTTATGCGATTGAAGGGCTTGTTCTGGCTGCCGAAAAACTGGAGGGAAGTGTCTCAAGGAAGGTTGGTCAACTTATCAGCGAATCACTTTTCGTCACAGTTACTAATACCAACTTTGATGAGGATGCAATAGTCGCCCAGATACGCAAAACCCTTGCAATGCGTGATGAACTGAACGCGACGCTCCATCATCTGCCGCATCATGATGCCGCACACTGGACAGGCAGTACAGAAGAGGATTTTCTTTCGAAAGCAGCAAGTGTAAGCATCGAAAGTCTCAGCGAAAACGAAGACCTTCGCTCTCTAAAAAGTCTTGTATTGTATGGGATAAAAGGACTTGCAGCCTATACCGATCACGCAGCAGTTCTTGGTTATCATGATGACGATATCTATGCTTTTTATGTCAAAGCTCTTGCGGCGCTCACTAAAGAGCTGTCGCCTGACGAACTGACCGCACTCGTTCTTGAGACCGGTGGAGCCGCAGTCAAGGCAATGGCGTTGCTTGACAAAGCCAACACAACCACTTATGGCCAACCCGAAATCACCACGGTGAAGACCGGTGTGGGTACAAACCCCGGTATCCTTATTTCCGGTCATGATCTGCGCGATATGGAAGACCTGCTGAAGCAGACCGTAGGAACAGGAGTGGATGTTTATACCCACTGCGAAATGCTTCCGGCACACTACTATCCGGCTTTCAAAAAGTACCCTCACTTTGTCGGCAACTACGGCGGAGCATGGTGGTCTCAGGATAAAGAGTTCGATACCTTCAACGGTCCCATACTCATGACCACAAACTGCATAGTCCCTGTCCGCGAAAGCTATCGCAACCGCATGTTTACAACAGGCATGGCAGGCTATCCCGGTCTGAAGCATATTCCGGCTCGGCAGAATGAAGGACAGAAAGACTTCTCAATACTTATAAAGCTTGCCCAGACCTGCCCGCCACCAAAAGAGATTGAAAACGGCACCATCACTGGCGGCTTTGCACACCATCAGGTGCTTGCTTTAGCCGACAAGGTGGTCGATGCAGTAAAGAAGGGTGCTATCAAGCGCTTTGTGGTTATGGCCGGCTGTGACGGACGTCATACTTCACGCCAGTACTATACAGATGTGGCTGCAGCACTGCCGAATGATACGGTGATCCTTACCGCAGGATGCGCAAAGTACCGCTACAACAAGCTCGAGCTTGGCGATATCGGTGGCATACCTCGCGTGCTCGATGCCGGTCAGTGCAATGACTCCTATTCGCTTGCCGTGATTGCTCTCAAACTCAAGGAAGTTTTTGCTCTTGAGGATATCAACGATCTACCGATCTCCTTCGACATTGCCTGGTACGAGCAGAAAGCAGTAACAGTGCTCCTTGCCTTGCTTTATTTAGGGGTAAAAGGCATTCGCCTCGGTCCAACACTTCCCGAGTTCCTGACACCGAATGTTGCAGCCGTTCTGGTTGAGAAATTCGGCATCATGCCAATCGGCACCGTTGATGCAGACATAGAAGCCATGATGATCGGTGCCTGAAGACACTTTAGCCCCTCCTTTGTCATCCCGACAAAGGAGGGATCTATTAAGCCTCAATAATCGAATGACTCATCTCTAAAAATGGAGGTCTTATTAGACTATCTCTTGCGAATGAGAGCAACCGGTATACTGGTTTTGAGAGGAGAGGGTTTTATAGAGTGGGCCTTACGGGATGTTAAAATCATGCGACTTCTTGAAGGCGTGCGCTCTTAGTTGATCAGTAGTATACCATGGCGTAGAACACATTTTTTTTGATCTCGTTCATGACAAACTGGTAACTTTTGTCGTTGTTCCACCAAAGCAGCGGGTTCCACCATGTCGGGTCAGTATGCACGAGGATAAATTTCTTTGAAGATCCTTCAAATGCTTTGCTCCAAGTCTCTTGAAGACGGAGCAAGTGAGGGGGGTCGCTGACGACAATCGCACTTTTCCACCCCTTTTTTTCCATTGTGTCCGATGTGTTCTCAGCTTCCTCCCAGGTTGTTGTGGATTGTGCATCGACCTTGATAGCACTTTTCGGGATTCCAAGCGCCATCATGCGACGTTCCCTCCAGTTTAAATGACTTGGATTGTAGAATCGTTCGTCAATGCCAGTCAATATGATATGAGAGGCAAATCCTGCCTTATATAATTCAGCCCCTTTGCGCACCCTGAGTCCGTTATCGCCTCCTAGCACAATAATGACATCTGATTTTTCAGGCCTTCCGGCATGTAGTGAAACAATACACCCTAGACTCAAAAAAATGATGACAGCAGCTGCGCTTACAACAAGAAGAAAATTCACTATCAGTTTAAACAAGATTTTCATAGACTCGAATGGGGGTTGTTAATCTTGCCTTGCAGTTGCATAGTCAGCCTTTAAGCCTGATAATAAGCAATTTTGCAGAAACCTTGCGGCAGCTTTGGGGAGAGGGCCTGTTTGTGGAAAAAAAAAGCAGGCAGCTTTGTCATAAAGCGCCTGCTGCAGAAGAAAGGTTTAACTATTCCTTAAGGGTTAAAAGCCGTAGGCTAATCCTATAGAAACAACAGGATAATACTTGAATTTATCTGTCTTGTCCTTAAGATCAGCGATTTCCTTGTTAATACTGGTCTGAATAGCCGTCTGAACTATAGCAGGGTTGTTTTGGAGATTGCTTGCGTTAAGCGCAACCTTGGGAGTCCCCTGAAACATGACACCAAGATCAAAAACAAAAGAAAGGCCGGAACCTTTTCCAACAGCATTTCCCCATCCGAGACCTGCATAAGGAACTGTCTTGTCGAAGTCAACACTACCTGTCAGTGAGCCAATCTGAGTTGTTGAATATGTGTCGCCTCCAATAGAGAAATTTACAACTTGTGCGGATGTACCGGTAGCGGTTACCTTGTTGTTATTGAAAATAACTCCAGGTGACAGCCTGAACCCGGAATGTTCAAACGGGTACCAGTCGAGCAGTACAGGATATGATCCAAGAGATAACTTGTAATCATAGTTAATCTGATTTTGAGAGGTCGAGCCGGTGTAATTATACCCGTTATAGCCACCTCTTACATTCAGACAAGGGGTTAATCCAACAGTAACCTCTCCTCCAAAGCCGAGCGTGGAAGCTTTAGCTCCAATGGCTATATCCCCCGTGTTGGCAAAAGCGGATGATGCACATCCAAAAGCAACCAAAGACGCAAACAATGCTTGTTTCAGATACCGGTTTTTCATGCCATCTCCTTTATTAATTGTTATATGTGTGCAATATCACTCCTGCCAAAAATACCAAATTACAGTAGTAATAGAAAATAGAGGCCGTACTTTCAGCCCCCAGCACTTTCTTGCAAAACTATTTGTCAACAATTATGAAATGTTGTAAACTCGTAAACACAATGTTGCCCCCAAGGCCCCGTTTTAGTCCGAGCCACTCTTTTTGATTGCTGGAATTATCAGGTAAATCGGCACGTAATTGATTTCTAACAGGGCGTTTTCCCATTTGTGACCAACTCTCTGGTTGATTGCGAACAATGCCGAATATTCATGCCCCAATGAATACTCTTTTCCCACTTACTGTCTGGCGTGCACCCTGTGTCGGGATAATGTTTCTGCTCGTCCTTTTTTTCTCTGCCCATGCATGGGGGAGGCCACTGGTGCTTGGTGAGCAAGGTTCATATGAACTGGCAGGCCACATGGACCTCCTGAAAGACCCGACACTACGCATGGACTTTAGTGAAGTCCTCAAAGCGGGGGAGAAGGGTAGTAGTTTCCGCCATCTTGATGGAAACCTCAATAACGGTTATAAAAAGGAAGCCTGCTGGGTTCGACTCACTATTGAGCGCAACCCGTCATTCCCCGAGCATGGCTGGCTCAGGCTTAAACCCAACTATATCAATTACCTTACCCTCTATATCCAGATCCCTGGTCATGACCCCTCGCTTGCATCCTCATACCAGATAGTCCGGCTTGGCAACCATATACCGGCACATGAACGTCCCGTGCTCCACCCCGACTTTGTTGTCCCTCTTGTTATGCAGGAATCTCAACCGGTAATCATTTATGCACGGGTTTTCTCAAACAGCTCCATCAGTCTTGCCGGGATGATTCACACCGATGAAGACCTGCGCGACTACACCAACCGCCACGTCATCTTCCAGTCAGCCTTTCTCGGCATTTTCCTGACAATCCTCTTGATAAACGTCATCTTTTATATTTTTACCCGAGACAAGCTTTTTCTCTCTTATTCGATCTATTTGCTTGCAGGAATCATAGTGAACTTCGCTGTTGAGGGGGTATTGACCCTGCTCTTCCCGTCAATTGTTCACCTTGTCTCTGATTATCTTGTCTATGGTGGACTTGGTTTGAATATTCTGGTGTACAGCGAGTTCTCCCGCATTCTGTTCTCTAAGGCTACAGGTAGATGGAGCAGGCTATACATGCGATTTCTCTCATTGCTCGGTTTTGTGACAATTGTTGCTGTGCATGTTGGCTTCTATCCGCTGATGGCCCCGTTAGCCTTTATCGGATTATTAAGCCTGGTTGCAATACAATTGGGTTTGAGTCACAGGTTGAGTGTCTATTTTCCCGGCTCCGAAATCTATATTGTTCTGGCTTTTGTCGTCAACGCCCTCGGTTATTTTCATATGCTGCTTCGTCTTATCGGCATTATACCGTTGGGTTTTTTATGGGATATGAATACCCTTCAGTTCACCTCCCTGTTCCATATAACTCTTATATCTATAGCACTCTCCAGACGGGTACTTATAGCTGAACGGGTGCTGACGGAGAGTGCCAAGCAAGCACTTAATGCCGCAAAAGAGACTGAACAAAAGGCACTTGCTCTTGCCGGCGATATGACGCAGGAACTTCTCAAAAGCAAGACACAGCTTGAAGGGGCCTTAGCCTCTGAACAACAGGTTCTCGAACAGCAGCATCGTTTTCTTTCAATGTTATCACACGAATACCGTACACCGCTGGCAGTTATCAGGGGCAACCTTGACCTCATTGATATTCAGAACATCACACAACAATGCCGGTACGATGAAGAGCTTACCGCAATGCACCTTGCCGTTGACCGGCTTGTTGAAGTCATGGAAGTCTCTTTAGAACACAGTCGTCTTTATGACAAACATATAAAAGGCGGAGTCAAGCCTGTGTTCATCGCTCCTTTTCTTTCTTCAATGGTTGCAACGATGCAGTCAATGTGGCCACATCATTTTTTCAGCTACACAGAGGCTTCCGATTCCCAACCCATCGTCGGTGAGGCTAAATACCTTAAAACAGCGCTTTTTAACCTTCTTGATAATGCCCGTAAATACTCTCCGCCCGACTCAGCAATCAAAGTTGAAAGCCACATTGAACAAGGCGACGTAGTTGTCACAATACAAAATCAGTCAGTGGCCTTAATCGGCAAGGAAGGGGACGGGCTATTCGAAAAATATGCACGGGGTGACAACAGCCACAATACCAGCGGAGCCGGAATAGGACTGTGGCTTGTCCGCCAGATCATCGAACAGCATAACGGAGTGGTAAATCTCGAAGCCAGGGGCTCAATCATCCAGGCAACCATCCACCTTCCCCTGGCCAACCCTGAACCCTCAGCCCTCAGCCCTCAGCCCTCAGCACTCTCTTCCCCCAGCCCTCAAACCAATTTTTTATGACTTTAGATAAACGGATAATCATTGTCGAAGACGACAAACCCCTTCTCGCCAGTGTTGTTAAATACCTGACACTTGACGGATATGAAGTCACAGGGGTCAGCACAGCGCACGAGTTCTATCAGCTTTTGTTCGCTGAATCCTATTCGGTAGCAATAATTGATGTTGGCCTGCCCGACCAGAACGGACTGGTTCTCACTGAATATGTCCGCAATAACACCAGCATGCGGATCATCATGTTTACTGCCCGGGCCTCCATTGACGACCAGATTGCCGGTCAACAGGCAGGTGCGGACATCTACCTTGTCAAACCGGTCGATTTTCGCCAACTCTCAGCCTCCATCGCAACGCTTCTCAGTCGTCTTGCCGGGCCACCATTACCTTTTAAGACCGAAAAACCTCAGCACTGGAGACTTTTTGTCACTCATTGGGCACTTGAAACGCCGCAAGGGGAGCGCATCCTCCTTACCGCCAAAGAACTTGACTTTTTGACTCTGCTCGTCGCCACCCCGAATGCCGTCGTTTCAAGGCTTGCATTGCTGAACAAGCTTGGCTACTTGAACAACGAATCCGGTAGCCACTCACTGCAATCCCTGATCAATCGCCTGCGTCAAAAAATTGAATTCCATAACACCCCCTCTCCCATCCAGACATCCCACTCAGTCGGCTACCTTTTTAAGGACGACATTACCATCGAGTGACTCACTGCGGCGCATTAAGTGTCAAAAAAATGATTATTAATGCGTTGCACTCCTTCTCTATTTATTCTTATAATTCAAAAGGAGATATATATCCCAGAAGAATCAATTTGAATGACTCAACCTTCCTGCCCCCAGAATAACTACCTCAAACGAATCATTGTTGTCGTCGAGGAGCCATCGTTGCGCGTAAGCATAGTCAATCACCTCATGCTCGAAGGGTACACGGTTACAGGAGTAGATTCGGCCCTCGATTTTTACCTGCAGTTTTTTAGAGAACCCTACCTCATCGCCATAATTGACAATGAACTGCCCGACCAGAGCGGCCTGGTCGTAGCCGAATACGCCAGAAAAAATACCGACATACGCATCATCACCCTCTCAGAGCCCCTCACCTCCACAACAGTGCCTGCCAACATCAAGGCCGGAGCAGACCTCAATCTCATAAAGCCGGTTAATTTTCGCCTTCTCAGCGCCTACGTGAAAACGCTCTTAAGCCGCATCGAACCGTAACTTGTATATCTGCGTTCATTGATAGTATTATTTCAAGTAATCAAATGCGAATCAGCACTTGCCCGCAATAAGTATCAAGCCTTTTTGATAATCTCTCCGGAACAACCTCTCTTGATTCCAATGGTCATGCAACACCCGTAACCATTACTACAGATGGCAACTCTTATGGTATCGTGGGTAATAACTTTTTCACCACCGAACTTTCAGGAACTTCCCTGAAAAATATTATGAATGGCTATATGGTCACTTCAACGACAGCGAACCGTTTGTCCACTTTCCGCCCATGGCGACGAAGAGTGCTGTTGTATCCTGCAGTTGCTGGGCCTCGGCTTGAAGGTAACTTATTTTTGCCCGACTATATTGGATGTCAGTGACCATTACCTGCAGGTAGTTTGCTGTTCCTGCCTGGTAATTCGCCTTAAGAAGATTCATTGCAATTCGGGCATCGTTTACAGCCGCAGCTTCGGTTTGCAGCAGTTCGGCGTCGTGCTCCAAAGCACGCAGGATAGAAGCCACTTCGGCAAAAGCAGCAAGAACAGTTTGTTTATAGCTGGCAAAGCTCTGCTGGTAGGCATCAATGGCCGCCCGACGTTGTGCTCTCAGTGTACCACCTTTAAATAACGGAGCTGTTACATTCCCTCCTAAGCTCCAGAGATTACTGGTACTGTTTAACAGATTGCCCGTCGTTTGACTGGCCTGTCCGTAACTTGCGTTCAGGGTAATGCTGGGGAACAATGCCGCGGTAGCAACACCAATCCCTGCACTGGCTGCATGTAACTGCGCTTCTGCGGCAAGAATATCCGGACGCTGGCGAACCAGTTCTGAAGGCAGGGATAAGGGCAACTGACGTGGCAGTGAAATATCCTTTAACAGAAGTGCAGGTGGTTGAAATTCAGCGGGAGTCTTGCCCTCAAGTGTCGCAAGAAGATGTTCTGCCTTGCTTAACTTCTGGCTGAGTGGAGGCAGTGTAGCTTCAAGCGCTTTCAGCTGGAGACGTAACGCGAGCAGTGCTCCATAGGTAGTAATGCCTGCCTGGTATTGTTTTTCAGCAATGCTGATCTGATCTTTTTCGAGCGCAATCATTTGCAAGCTCTCATCAAGTTGTGCATGATAGGCGGCTATTGCTATAGTGGTGTTGACAATATTCCCCGTCAGCATCATGTAAGTGCCAAGGGTAAGAGCCCTTTGCCGGTCAACTTGCGCAGCCAAACCTTCTACAGCTCTTCGTTGTCCGCCAAAAATGTCGAGCGCGTAGCTTACCGATGAAGAGAGAGTAGTCAAATTAAAGATACTTGCCGGTAAAGAGCTGCCGATGGTAGACGGTGAGTTCCGTTCACGGACCTCGGCAAACGATGCACTGATTTGCGGATAAAAAATGCCGGAGCCTGCACGCAGGTTTTCCTGACTCTGCCTGAGACTGGCCTCAGCTGCCTGCAAGCCGGGATTATCAGCCAACCCTGCACTGACCGCGGCATTCAGCTGTGTTGAATTGAACGAGTGCCACCAGTTGGCTGCAGGGCCGGCACCATTTTCAAAGTGCTGAGGAAGTCCATCAACTGTCGCGATCTCTTTGGGATCGCCATCATGGGTGTAACGGGTTCCCTTAGGCGCTTCGGGACGGACAAAGTCAGGACCAACGGCACAGCCCGATAAAAGAAAGAGGGAGATCCCGAATGAAACCAGGAGAGTTTCCCCCCTGCGATAGCCTTGAATTGCGGCGTTATTTTTTTTGCGTACTATGTTTTTCACCAATGTAGACATCAACAAGTTGGCCTGGATAGATTGACACACCTTTTCGTTTTTCAAAACTGAAAATAACCGGCAGAACCCGCACATCAACCCGCTCTGTTCTCTGGCTTGAGAGTTCGATCTTGGGAGTTACATTCGGCTGTATTCTCACAAATTTTAACGGAATGTTGATATCCGTACCATGGATAAACATCCGTGCCTGAATATCAGCCGGATCGGGAATCCGGTGAATCAGTATCTCATCAATGTAGCACCGGACAGCAAGATCGCCCTGCATATTTCCCAACACCATAACAGGTCGAAATGCCCCGGTATAGCTGCTATAGACACCCTGGCTGGAAATATAACTGCCGACAGCAGTGTTAACCGACAAAACAGTGCCATCCGAAAGTGCTTTAATGGAATATTTTGCCAACAGTGCATTGGCAGCTTCGTACTGCTTTTGAGCAAGTTCCAAAGCTGCCTTTGCTCCTCTGGCTGCATTTTCAGCCGTATCAAGGACATCCTTACTTACTGAGCGCGTATCAAGCGACCAGGAGGCTTTCTGTTTCAGATACTGATCCTGCAGATTTTTAAGTGTTGCTTTTGCTACATCAACCTGGGCTTTGAATGATGCAGTTGTGGCACGCTGCACAGAGTCGTCCAGAATCAACAAGGGAGTTCCTGGCGGCACATGCTGGCCTTCAGTAACCAATATTTTTAACACCGTACCTGGAACTTCAGGATAGACGTTGACATTTTCGCCACTGGCCTGAGGAGTTTCAACAATGCCATTAGCATAAATACCCTTTGCATAGGGATTCGATGTGGGTTTGAACGCCGCTGGCTGAGGTTTTGCCGGTATCCCTGAAATATAGGCACTACCGATAGCAAGCAGAACTCCCAGTATGGCAACTCCGATTAACAGTTTATTTTTCATGCGTTACGATAATGTGTTGCGGTTCAAAGCCGATTATATTTCCATCTTCCATTTTCATGATTGAGTCCGCATATTCGTAGATACGGCTGTCATGCGTCACGATAATAACGCACCGGTCCGGGTTGAGGATTTTTGTTTTGATGAACTCCACGATCTTTCTTCCTGTATCACCGTCTAGAGAGGCAGTCGGCTCATCAAAGATCAGAATGTCGGGTTTGCCTGCAATTGCCCGTGCAATTGCCACTCGCTGCTGCTCACCACCACTCAGCTTTACAGGCTGGAGCTTGGCTCGATCCTTAAGACCCACAATTTCAAGGTACTCCAGGGCAACGTTCAGCGCTTTATCCCAATCCATTTTTTTCAGTATAAGGGGAATCGCCACATTCTCCACCGTGGTAAGGCGAGGAAAAAGGTGGTAATCCTGAAACACAAAGCCGATTTTGTGCAAGCGAAGATCAGCAATATCATCACTTTTCATCTGCCAGATATCTTTGCCCTCTACAAGAACACTGCCCTCGTTTGGTTTGAGAATGCCAGAAATCATGCTGAGCAAGGTTGTCTTGCCGCTCCCTGACGGGCCAACGATATAGAGGAGCTCTCCAAAGTTTGCCTCGAAACTGGCACCCTTTACCGCAGTGGTTTTTGTCTCTCCTTCGCCAAACCATTTTATCAACGCCTTGGCCTTTATGGCTACATTTCCCATAGTCAACCTCTGAATATATCAAACGGTTGTATCTGGAGGACTTTACGAACCCCGATATAACTGGAAACTCCTGCCATAATGAGTACCATAACAAATGCAAAGGTAAGATTGGTATAGGTAACCTGAGCAGCATAGCTTGGCAAGCGCAGCTTGGCTAGAATCATAAGACCGGATGCCAGCCCGACGCCGAGTCCATAGCCCAGGAGCGCAGTAAATGAAGCCTGAAAAAGAATCATGGTGATAAGCTCGTGGCCTTTTGCTCCAATGGCTTTCAAGGCGCCAAAGCGCTCCATGTTTTCGAGGATAAAGGTATAGAATGTCTGGCCGGAAATCGAAAGGCCTACGATAAAACTTATTGCCGTCATCATCAGGACATTCATACCCATGCCGGTCTGGTAGGTATAAAAATCAGAGATTTTCTGGACAAACTGATCGCGGGTAAGTGCCTGATAGCCAAGTTTTTTGATTTGCTGCTGAATAAACGGAATATCAGCTTCACTTTTTGGCTCAATCAGAATATAGGACGTAGTAAAGCGCATCGAAGGAATGTAGGTGATTGCTCTGTTATACGTTGTGTAAACCGTAGGAATGCCGAAAAGACCTCCTGAAGCAACTTTTGCCAAGCCGACGACCACCCCTCGATGATCGTTTATTTCAAATTCGGTTCCAATTACGGGATTTTCAAGCTTTTTGAATTCCGCATCCTTGACCACAAAAAAGGCTGATTCAGCATAGATATCCTCAATCTTTCCTTCAATCAATTCCGGTCTGCCATAGAGAGTGGCATCATCAAGGCCGACAACAGATACTGCCTGATAAGCGCCGCTTTTGAGCTTTACAAGTGCGTTGCCAAAATAGATAGGTACGGCATATTTGACGCCTTCAATACTTCTTGCATTTGAAAGGACATAATCAGGCATAGGAATACTGCTGGTGGCGTTGTTCACCGCCGGGTCCATAACCCATATTTTTGCTCCTACATTATAAACAGATGCTGATGAACGGGATAATATGCCCGAAAACATCGACATCATCATGATCATCAGAAATACAGCGAAGGTAATGCCGACTAAAAGGGCTATAAACTTGCTCCTGTCATTAACAAGAAGCTTCAATGCTATTTTAAGAATTCCTGACACTTGCTATCACCGGTTGTTATTTGCTAATATTATAAGGGTATACTGGATTGTCAACCACGACCTCTTATTATAAGTTTATCATGGATGTCAATCAAGCAGATTGTATGTTTAGTTATTATGTGATCTTAACTTGTCGTCTTCACTTTTGCGATCATTTTATTCTTTCCCAGCGCAAGCATTTCAACTTTTTTCCACGCAGCGCCTCTGTAGGTTGGGTTGATTCCTGAACCCCAACAACATGAAAGTCGGAATGAGAGAAAATAAAGTTTGGATTGTTGGTGGTTGATTTATTAGTTTAATGTTGAGATGTTTAATGTTGATATTTATTGTATGATTACTGGTGTTGCTTCATATTCGGATACTGAAAAAAGGGCTTTGAGCGCTTATACAAAGTTGATGCGTGCTGCTGAGTCGGTCACTGGACGCACGAGCCGTATTCTGGGGGCTTATAATCTTACGGTGAGTCAGTTTGGAGTTCTTGAGGTTCTCTTTCATAAAGGCTCTCTTTGCCAGAGTGAACTTGCTGCCAAGATTTTAAAAAGCACGGGAAATATTACCATGGTTATTGATAACCTGGAGAAGCGCAACCTGGTGAGACGTGAGCGTGACCAGAATGACAGGCGTTTTATTGCCATTCATCTGACAGAATCGGGCCATGTGCTGATTGAAGAAGTTTTTCCATCTATTATGGCGGCCATCGTCAAGGAGATGAGCATCCTTCCTGAGAGAGAGCAGGGTGAGTTGGCAAGACTGTGTCGTCTCATTGGCCTTCAGGAGGATGCGGGTCGCAGAATTGATGTTTTTACAATCACATAGTTCAACGTTACATAATCTACTATCAATCAATAAAAACAAAAGGAAGCCGAAGATGAGAAAAAATATCACCAAGGCAATGCTCATTGCAGCAATAATGGCCACACCGGCTCTCGGCAGTGCGACAGAGTGGAATATTGACGCCGATCACTCAAATGTAGGGTTCAGTGTCAGTCATCTTATGGTATCGCATGTAAAGGGCAACTTCAACAAGTATAGTGGCGTTGTTGATATTAATGATAAAGATATCACGAAATCCAGTGTCAACGTTACGATCGATGCCGCGTCCATCAACACGAACGTTCAGAAGCGTGATGAGCATTTGCGGAGTGCTGATTTCTTTGATGCCGCCAAATACCCGACACTGACCTTTGTTTCAAAAAAATGGACACAGGCCGGCAAGGGTGCATTGAAGGTTGCGGGAGATCTTACGATCCATGGTGTTACCAAACCGGTAGTGCTTACAGTGGCACCGTTCTCCAGGGAGAGCAAGGATCCATGGGGCAATATGAGACGTGGAACTTCGGCAAGCACAACCATCAACCGCAAGGATTACGGTCTGGTCTGGAACCAGGCGCTTGAAACAGGTGGAGTGGCTGTCGGCGAAGATGTCAATATTTCGCTTGATGTTGAACTGGTGAAAGCGAAGATTAAATAGTTGGCAGTCAGCAGTCAGCAGTCAGCAGTTGGCAGTGGGCGGTTGGCAATATTGTTTCAGTGCTGAGTTAAGAAAGAAATCATTTGGCAGTGGGATTTATTGAGTGGTGAGTAAACAGTATTGAATGCCAACTGCCCACTGCCAACTTAATAGATTGTGTTGTGAAATCTTAAATGGAGAGTCGGAATGGCTGATGTAATGCCGGCTGTTTTTTTCGGGCATGGTAATCCTATGAATGCGATTCAGTCGAATGCATTTACTGAAGGGTGGAAGAGGTTTGGGCAAAGCATACCGCCCCCTACGGCGATTCTTGCCATATCGGCTCACTGGTATGGTCCTGATTTGGCAGTTTCAGGCAGCGTGTCTCCCGAAACCATCCATGATTTCTATGGGTTTCCCGGGGAGCTGTTTGAGGTCACATGGCCGGCCCCTGGGAGTCCGGAACTTGCGGAGCGTGTGCGTAATCTCCTTTTGCCGGTTGATCTGCGTTTCGATGCTCAGCGGGGTCTTGACCATGGCGTTTGGGCAGTGCTCTGCCATCTCTATCCGAAGGCTGATATTCCGGTGGTTCAGCTCAGTATTGATAGCAGGAAGGCGCCAGAGTTTCATTATGAGATCGGCCGGCTTCTTCAACCGCTTCGGGATGAGGGGGTGCTGATTGTCGGAAGCGGCAATATTGTGCACAACCTTCGTGCGTATGATTGGGAAAATGAGAATACTTCGCCTTTCGACTGGGCTGTTCGATTTGAGTCTGTAATAAGAAACTTCATGCTTGAAGGGAAAGATCGTGAAGTTGCTGATTACAGCAGCCTTGGTGATGATGCACGGCTTTCGGTACCATCTCCTGACCATTTTTTGCCTCTGCTCTATGTGCTTGGATTACGCAGAGAGTATGAGCAGGTGAGCTTTCCGGTTGAGGGGATTGTTGGAGGGGCGCTTTCTATGCTCTCTGTTAAGGTAGGATAGTGAAATCAGTTGGCAGTCAGCAGTTGGCAGTTGGCATTGGAAGATAGTTCTGAGTTAAGAAAAAGAGTGGCAGTTGGCTGGGAAATAGTAGGAATAGGGAATGGGGCTTATAGGTCTTATAGGCCCGATAGGACTTATAAAAGACAGTGTGATAGGGACTTGGGAGCGTTGGCCGTGGGCAAGTGTTGAGGAGATGGATCCCTCCTTTGTCGGGATGACAGAGGAGGGGAGTGTCTGGATGACAAAAAATGGTCGGGAGATCAGGATGGTTCGGATAGCTCGGTATTTGCTTCCGGCTTGGCAGAGGGTTTTGTCAGCTTTTCTGTCGGGACGTTGAGCAGGCGAACGGCTCCGGCAAATCGCTTGTCGAAGTAGGTTTGCTTCAGTTTATCTTCGGTGATGCCTTTTGAGAGTGAGGAGTGGATAAAAGTGTCGTTGCCGATAAATATCCCTACATGGTTGATTTGGTGGCCATTTGTCTGGAAAAATACGAGATCGCCTGGCTGCAGTTCATTTTTTCCGACTTTATTGCCGATAGCAGACATCTCCCTTGAAGAACGGGGGAGATGCATATTAAATGCCTTGTCGTACATGAAGCGGACAAAACCTGAGCAGTCAAATCCTTTGGCTGTTTCTCCGCCGAAACGGTATCGGGTTCCAAAATAGTGTATGACCTGGCTGAAGAACGTTCCCATATGCCCAAAGGTCTGTGGGGAGTGTTCGGAACTTGTTGCTGTCTGTTGCTCCTTTACTGCTGCTTCTGCAGCAGGGTCAGAAAGGGCTGTTGCGGGTTGTGCAAATTGAAGTGATGATAGAGTCAGGAAGAGAGCTATAAAACGAAATGGTTTGAATCTATATTTCTGCGCAATATTTATACGCAGTGGCTGTTCGACAGTTTGCTGCAAAGGCATAGGCACTGTTTTTAATGAGGGTTCAGGGCTTCGTCTTGCCGGTAAAATTTTATCTTAAAAGTATAAGAACATATCGGGAGATATCCCAATGTTTTTACGGGGAATAATGAGTTATTCCTTTAAAATCAGCATTGCTTTTCAAGATAAGCAGGAAGATAGTTACTTTGCTGAAGTAAGGCGGAAATCCCGTCGTATTTTTCTCTTTCACCCTTAAATCCTTGTCGGATGACTGAATTTGATGGCCTCAATGAACCGCTTGGTGTTGAGGAGATGCTTGTTCTAGAAGCGTTTCTGACTTCAGAGCGATCTTCCGGTAATGCGATGTCGATTGATGCTCTCGATGGATTCTTTACCGCTCTTGTTATCGGGCCGGTAATGGTATTGCCAAGTGAGTGGATTCCGTTTTTTCTTGGAGCAGAGATGGATGGGGAATTTTTGTCGATTGAAGAGGCACAGAATATCATGCAGCTGCTTTTGCGCTATATGAATTCGATTGCAGCTGCTTTTCAGGAAGATGCAGACGAGTTTGTTCCAATTTTTGAATGTTGTGAGTTTGAAACCATGGCGGACGAAAATTCAGCAGCTACTTCCTGGGCTCTTGGATTTATTATGGGTATGGAGCTGCGTTTTGATGAGTGGAAGCCGATCTTTGATGTGGGGGAAGAAGATAGCGAGGATGAGGACTTGATTCTTGCCCCGATTCTTCTACTTGCCGGTCAGGATCACGAGGCTCATGAGCTGACGGATAAAGACAGGGAGATACTTAAAGAGCTTGTGGGTGAAAGTGTTATGAATATTTTCTGGTTCTGGCAGGCCTATAGTGAGCAGGTCGAACAACCGCTTCAATCCAATCAAAAAAAGCCAAGGATCATTCCTTTTGACGAGAATGCCTCTCTTTTTGGTCCTGACAGTCAGTAAAACACAGCACTCTTTCTCTCTATGCTTAGCCTTCTTGTTTTTTTCTTTGTGCTTGTTATAACACTCCCTCTTGACGCAGCGGAAAACAGAGACTTTGTTGATATCTCAGAGCTGGACGGCTCTCTTATTCTGGATATCCGCTATGCTACCAGCCGAAATTTTACTGGTAAGGTCATGTATCCCGTTGTGCGCTGTCTGTTGAGGCGTGATGCGGCATTGCGGGTTATCAGGGTGGAGCAGAAATTAAGAACACAGGGTTACCGTTTAATTATTTTTGACGGATATCGTCCTCTTTCGGTGCAGAAGAAGTTCTGGAATATTCTGCCGGACGAGCGCTATGTGGCAGATCCTGGAAAGGGATCGAGGCATAATCGAGGAGCAGCGGTTGATGTCAGTCTCGGTGATCTTGCCGGTCACGCTCTTGCTATGCCTTCGGACTATGACGATTTTTCAGAGAAAGCCCATCGTGATTATTCCGGCGCATCTGGGGAAGCTCAAAGAAACTGTGCACTCCTTGAAGCTGCCATGAGGGAAGAGGGATTTGATCCCTTTCCCACAGAGTGGTGGCATTTTGATGCTCCGGGATGGGAACGGTATCCTGTTTCAGATTTTTCTCTCGAGGAATTTAAAGGAGAAAACTGTGACGTGACTCAAAAGAGAAAAGATTGAGGGTGAAGAACGTATGGAACCAATGAGAGTATGACGGATTGTTCTCTGGGAGTTGTGATAACAGGTGGGAGTGCCGGACTTGGATATGCTCTTGCTTCAGTCTTTCTTGCTGCCGGTGATCGAGTGGTTATTTGCGGTCGCAATCAAGAGCGGCTGGATGGGGCGTTGCGTTCGCTCTGTGAAGAATTTCCAGAGGGAGTGGCTTATGGTATACGGTGTGATGTCGGTGATCCTCATGCGGTGAAGCTCCTTGCAGGGTTTGCCGCCGATCGGCTCGGGATGGTTGACCGATGGATCAATAATGCCGGAACAGCGGGTCAGTTGAAGCGTCCGTTATGGATGCTTCGGCCGGATGATATCCTTGAGACCTGTACGACCAATCTTTCAGGCTCACTATTGCTTTGTGCTGAAGCTGTGCGGCTTATGGAGAGTCAGCCACCGTCAACGGAAGCGATCTACCATATCTTTAATATGGGTTTTTCTTCTTCAGGTGCGTCTTTTTCGCGCTCTGCAGTGCCTCATAAGGCGTCAAAAAGGGGGGTGGCTGAGCTGACACATTTTCTTTCCCGTGAGTTGCGGGCTGCCGGAAAAACCAGTATAGGAGTACATGAGTTGAGTCCGGGTCTTGTGCTTACCGGGCTGCTTCTGAAGGACGCTTCACCGGAAGCGATGAGGATGTTCAAGGTAATTGCAGAGCGACCTGAACATGTGGCATGCCGACTCGCGCCGAAAATCCGATCAATTACTGGTTCCAATCGCCATATCAGGTATCAGCCTTTTGTGATGACGCTTTTGCGGGCGATAAAGGCAATCCCTTGGATTATTGGAAAATAAGAGACTTTTATCGTTATTTATCGAGCTCTGCACTCAGCTCTTTCCAGAGACTGCTGTATGCCTTTGCTGCTGTGGAGTTTGGCAGAACGGCATTGAGCGGTGCACGATAGATACCCATTTTTTCAACTTCAGAATTGTTGGGAATAGTCTGTGAGAGGAATCCCGGGACATTGCGGAATTCATTAATGATATCTCGATGCATTTTCTTTCTTTTTTCGACCATGGTGAAAAATGCACGAATTTTTGAGCTGTCAAGATTGTTGGTCTCAAAAAATTCCTTCAGCTGAACATAGGTGCGTATTGAAAGCGTTGTAGGAATCATGGGTACAAGGATAATATCAGAGGCGGCAAAAACACTCTCAGAGAGCAGTGTAAGGTTCGGGGGGCAGTCGAAAAAAACATACCGGTAATCTTCGCTCAGCTCTTCAAGGTTTTTCTTGAGCTTTTTTCTCGGCTTTTTCTCATCGGAAAGTTCAATATCAAGATTTCGATATGAAAAGTCAGATGGAAGCAGGTCAAGGTGTTCAAAGTCCGTTGCCTTGATATTGTTATGGATTTTTTTGCTGCCTTTGAGGAATTTGTCGCTGTTGAACTTTTTTGAAGCGATAATTCTGAAATAGAAGGAGCTTGCTCCCTGGGGATCAAGATCGCATATCAGCGTTGGAGGGGAGTGTTGGGCAGAGAGATAAGAGAGGTTGACTGCTGTAGCGGTCTTTCCCACTCCTCCTTTGATGCTGTAGAGTGCTATTGTTTTCATTATCAGGGAAGTGCTTGTTGGAAGATATGGAAACAGCTGAGATTTCTCTTAGACTAATATAGGAAGATATGATCTAAATGACAGGGTTGCCGCCTTCTTCGGTTATGAGAAGGTGCTTTTAAATAGAGAGAGTTTTTCCTAAATTGCGGAACTGTATAATTTACTGAGAGTAATATAAAGGTTTGCTCGATGTATTCTCAACAACCTGTTTTCAACAACCTGATGAAGCAGCCAGTCTCTTTTCTTCTCTTATTGTTATTTCTCTTTGTCGGCTGTTCCGGAAAATCCACCGAAAAAAGAGGGAAAGAGGACGCTGTGAAGAGCAAATTAAAGGTAGGTCTGGTTTTTGACGTTGGAGGAAGAGGCGATAAATCATTTAATGATTCAGCCTATAACGGCCTGGAGCTTGCAAAGCAAAAGCATGGGGTATCTTTTATTTACCTTGAGCCGCAGGGGGAGGGCGCTGATCGTGAAGCAGCGTTGCGCCAGATGGCAACAGACCCTGATGTTGGCTTGGTTATCGGTGTCGGTATGCTCTTCAGTGAGGATATTACGGCAATTGCCGCCGAATTTCCCGACAAGAAATTTGCCTGCATTGACTACATCAGTAAACCAGGAACACAAGTCCCGGGTAATCTTCAGGGAATTGTATTTGAAGATAAAAAAGGTTCATACCTCGCCGGCGCTCTTGCCGGACTCGTTACCAAAACAAAAACAGTCGGGTTTATCGGAGGGATGGAATCGAATATCATCAAAAAGTTTGAGACAGGGTTTATTGAGGGTGTTCACGCAGTCAATCCCGGTGCCAGAGTGATTTCAGGTTATGTAGGCATGACTGGTGCTGCGTTTGCAAATCCTGCTAAAGGCAAGGAGCTTGCGCTTGGTCAGTATGGCAGGGGAGCGGACATTATTTATGAGGCGGCGGGGGCTACCGGACTCGGAGTCATTGAAGCGGCCAGGGTCAGCAAAGCTCTTGTCATTTGCACTGATCGTGATCAGCAGTCAGAAGCTCCGGGATTTGTCTTGTCAAGTATGACCAAGGCGGTTGACAGGGCAGTTTTGAAAACTGTTGAAAATGTGCTGGATGGAAGCTTTAAGGGTGGAGGTGCCAGGGTATTTGGTCTTGCTGATCGCTATACGGACTATGTTTACAATAATAAAAATGCATCACTGATTGGTACTGAACACCATCAGCAGGTTGAGGATATTCGCCAAAAAATAGTTGAAGGAAAAATTGTTGTCAATGAGACCGCCGTTGGACAATAAAGGTTGCATTATCGATCACACATGGATTGCTTTGAACGGTTTTGCGATGAGCGGAAAATTACAGTGTTTGTTAATTGACTGAAGGTATACTACTGGTGAATAAAAAAATACTCGTAACCGGCGCAACCGGTTTTATTGGTTCAGCTCTTGTAAAAAAACTGGCGGTTACGTCTAATGAAGTTTCGATTATTGTCCGAAAAAGCTCAGATTTGACCTCTCTTGAGGATGTTCTGGACAAGGTTAAGCTTGTTTATGGCGACATTACCGACAGGGCCTCTCTTGATTCTGCGCTGCAGGGTATTGATTATGTTTACCACTCTGCCGGCCTTACCTATATGGGTGATAAAAAAAATGAGCTCCTCTACAGAATCAATGTGGACGGAACTCGCAATGTTTTACAGGCCTCTCTTGCCGCGGGTGTAAAAAGGGTTGTGCATGTCAGCTCTATCACGGCAGTAGGAATTGCCTTCGATAAAAAACCGCTCAACGAATCCGATGAATGGAATTTTAAGGCTATAGGTCTTGAATATGCAAGGACAAAACATATGTCCGAAATCGAAGTTGCTGAAGCTGTAAAAAAGGGACTGGACTGTGTTATCGTCAATCCCGCATTTGTTTTCGGCGCTGGTGATATCAATTTCAACGCAGGACGGATTATCAAGGATATCTACAACCGAAAGCTTCCGTTTTATCCTTTAGGAGGTGTCTGTGTTGTCGATGTTGAGAATGTGTCCGACACCATCATTACTGCTATGGAGATAGGGAAAACCGGTGAGCGCTACATCATTGGTGGTGAAAATGTTTCCTACAAGCAGCTTGCCGATACGATTTCACGGATAACCGGAGCTCCGAAAGTACTCTTTCCCCTTCCGTTCTGGATGGCAAAAATACTACGGGCCATCCTTGACAGGAGCAAGAACAAGAACCGCGTCTCGAAACTCTTCAATCTCTCAATGTTCAGGGTTGCCTCAGAGTTTCTCTATTATGATTCAACCAAGGCGACCCGTGAATTGCATATGCGGGTTGAGCCCCATGAAAAGAGCATTATTAATGCTTTCGAGTGGTATCGTGAACGAAACATGCTTAACTGACGACGCGGCGGTTCAGACGTTTTTTGAGGCAAGGGGTTTCCGGCAGAAGATCAGCATTCGTGGTGAATCATTTTCCGCAAAAGTGTCGCCTTGATAGTTGCCGGCGATGTTTATGACAGAAAATCCCGCTTCCTGCAACAGTGCATATATTTCTTCTTTCGGGTAGAGCCTTACCGATTCACTGAATCTGAGCTTTTCGCCGGTCTGGGGAGTAATGGTGATGGTTTTGGTAATCCTGTCCTCATTAAATGCCCTCTCTTCAAGGATCGTAAGTTTCGGGGATGTTCGCCGGGTCTCCGACACCAGGGTTCTCTTCAGATGGACGGGATTGATAAGGTCGAGTACGTACCATCCACCCTGTTTCAGTGCACTGTAAACCTTACCGAGCACCACACTATCTTCATCTTTTACATCAAAATAGCCGAAACTGGTAAAGAGCTGTACGACAAGATCAAAGCGATCAAGGTCGGGGATGCAGCGCATGTCGCAGCAGGTAAGTTCGAGTTGAAGCTTGCAGTGTAATGCTTCTTTGCGGGCCTCTTCAAGCAGAAAGGGTGAAAGGTCGTTTCCTGTAACCCTGTAACCGAGCCGGGCAAGTTCGTGGGCATGCCTTCCTGCTCCACAGGCTATATCGAGTATTGCGATTGTTGCTGGATCTTTACGGTCAAGCCCTGATAGGGAGAGAATTGTGCGAATGCAGCGTGCGGCTTCATCCTGATCGCGGTGGCTGTATACTTCAAGATAGAGAGGGTGGTTAAACCACGATTCAAACCATTGAAGCGACTGGGTGGCTCCTGAACTATCGGGACTCTCTGACATGCTCTTTTGAAAAAAAGGGGTGATAGAGGCGGGGGAATTCAGGGCATTATACAATGCCCTGATGAAGCATCCGTGGGGTACTTATTTCGCGTAATCAGAAATTGCTTTTGCAAGAATAACCTGATCATTTTCGCCGTTTGGAATGCGTACGTTTTTCTCGATGAATTTCCATGCATTGGTTTTCTCTGATTTAACAGAAAAAATCACTTTTGCACATTTGAAATCACTGGAACCTGATTTTTTGCCTTTATCTGCAAACGATTGTTTCTTTGCCATGACTCGTGAAGTAGTTCTTTTGGTTAAGTCGCTGTACTATTGTTTTTACTCAAAATCAACATGAAAGTAATAAAAATATATCCGATAAGCAAGTGATCTCATCATGGAATTACTTCTATAGAGAGGCTGATTCATGAAGCTTTCCCTTATGGAAGATTCCTCTTGCCCTTCCTTTCAGAGATCGGTGGAGAAAGGGGGTGTTTGATGATTTGGATTTCAGTGACTCCGGGGTGACAATCCATTGGGCATCAGGATCAATGATCGAGAAATTAGCCAGCTCTCCCTTTTTGAAAAGTATCGGCTTGAGGTTAAGGATTTTTCGTGGATTGACCGAGAGCAGTTCAATGGCCCGGGAGAGGGTAATCACTTTTTTATCCACCAGTTCGGTTATGGTAAGGGCAAGTGAGGTTTCAAGCCCGATAATGCCGAACGAAACCTGATCCAGAGGGCACTCTTTTTCGTGAGAGGCGTGAGGCGCATGGTCTGTCGCTATGGCATCAATGGTACCGTCCCGAAGTGCCTCAAGGAGAGCATTGCGGTTTTCAATGGAGGTGAGTGGCGGCTTCATGATATAATTGCCCTTCTGGTCGGCATTGAACAGATCTTCATCACTGAGTGTGAAGTGGTGCGGGGTTACCTCGCAGGTAACCTGAAGTCCATCAAGTTTGGCTTTACGGACAAGGTCAAGTGCTGCTTTTGTGCTGATATGGGCAACATGGTATCGTGGTCTTTTGAGAGGGTCATGCAGCTTGTGCTCTTCGAGGTAGTGCATTAGCAGCAGATCCCGGCTGAGCGTAATGGCTTCGGAGACATCGGGAATGCCTTTCAGACCGAGTTTGGTGGAAAAGAGCCCTTCATTCATGACGGCTTTTTCAGTCAGCGAATTTTCTTCGCAGTGCTGAATGATGAGAATATCAAAGTTTGATGCGTACTCAAAGGCTAAGCGCATGATCTTGCTGTTCTGAATGGCTGAGCCGTCATCCGACACGGCGGTCACTCCGTAAGAACTGAACTTTCCAAACGGGGCAAGGTGTTCGCCTTTGCTTCCTTCCGTCATTGCTCCTATAACTTCGAGATCTACAGGAAGTGTGGCGGAGTGATGGCGGATATAGGCTACGCCGAGGGGGCTGTCGATGACTGGTTTGGTATTGGGCATAAGGGCAACACCGGTGAACCCGCCTGCTGCGGCTGCATTTGAACCGCTTTCAAGAGTTTCCTTGTACTCCTGACCGGGTTCCCTGAAATGGCAGTGCATATCGAAGAGCCCGGGAGCGAGTATCTGGCCTTTCAGATCAATAATCCGGTCGTCCGGCGAGGCCGCTATAGCCTCATTGCCGTAGACGACCGTTTCGATAATCCCTTCATCATCCACTTTTATGGAACCGGTAGTATCGAGATTTTCAAGAGGATTAAGAAGACGGCCACTGTGAAATATAAAGCTCATGGTGCTGAAATAATTATAACGTTAGATAACCCGTACATAAAGGGTTACAAGCTCCAAGCGGGTATTCCTCTGAAATATAGGGTCACCGCAGCGTAATCCTTAAAGATAAAACAAATAATGAAGAAGCATCCAGCCCAACTCCCTCTTTTGTCATCCCGACAAAGCAAGGAACCATCTTCCCCCAAAAAATTGCCAACTGCCAACTGCCAACTCTCTTCCCTAACTCAGCACTCGTCCCTCAGCACTTTTTTAAAAATGCCGCCAGGCGCAATAGTTCAGCGATCAAGAGGGGTTTCCATGTTGTATTTTCTTATTTTAGTGCAACCACGGTCTAAGTAATTTAGTCATCTATTCAATATTGTTTGAGGGGAATCCAGAGGTGTGATGAGTGAGGGCAAGAGTAAACCCAAGTCGAGTGCCATGGTGCGGGATGCTGGCGTTGCTGATACAAAAGCTGCCCTCAGGCAGAGGATGCTTGCTTTAAGGCGTTCGATTCCGGAAAGTCAGCGCTTTGAAATGAGCATGGCTATTGCCGGGCATGTTTGCGGGTTGCCTGAAATTCTTGATGCTCGCCTTATTCATCTCTACCTTGCCATGCACTTTTCTGCCGAAGTGGATACCGCCTCAATTCTTGATCGTTTATCAGCCATGGGTAAAGAGCTGGCGGTTCCTGTTGTCGGGGATGGCACTCTCGTTTCGGCAGCTTTTCAAAAAGGTGATCCTGTTTTGCCTGCACAATTTGGCCAGCCAGAACCTGTGGTTGTATCGGTTGTCGATGAATCACTGATTGATGTTGTGCTGATACCTCTTCTTGCGTTTGATTCAAAAGGATATCGTCTAGGATATGGCAAAGGCTTGTATGACTCGTTTTTGCATCGTCTTTCAGTGAGAGGGAGGAAGGTTCGGCGTATCGGTCTTGGATTCAGCCGGCAGATGGTTGAAAGTGTACCTGTCGACCCATGGGATGAAAGCCTTGACGCAGTTGTTTATGAACACGGAATCATTCGGTTTACCTGAATATTTGTACTTGCTAAATGCTCACATTGCTAGAAAAAAACCAAAATGTACCGGCACCGGCACCGGAGTTACATTTTTTAAATGCCTCCTTGTATGTCAACAGGGAGTTGAGCTGGATTGATTTCAACCAGAGGGTATTGGAGGAAGCGCTAAGCCCTGATTCACACCCGCTTCTGGAACGGGTGAAATTTATCTCGATTTTCAGCTCAAACCTCGATGAATACTTTATGATCAGGGTTGCGGGTATTGAGGATCAGTATGAGGCCGGCATTCAGGATCGTACAATCGACGGCTATACTCCGGTCGAACAGCTCGAAAAGATCCGCACGATGGTTTTAGAGCAGCTCACCGAGCGTAATGCGTGTTTTTATCACGACCTTTTGCCTGCCTTGAAAAAGGAGGGCATAGAGTTGCTTAAGGTAGCTGAACTTTCAGCAACCAGGCAGCGGGCGCTGAGTCATTTTTTCCGCAAGGAGATTTATCCGGTACTTACTCCGCTTGCATTCGATACTGGCCATCCTTTTCCCTTCATGTCGAACCTGTCGCTGAACCTCGCCATTGAACTGGAAGATGAGGAACACGGCTCGCTCAAGTTTGCCCGTGTGAAGGTTCCGAGCATTCTTCCGCGGCTTCTTAGACTTAATAATATAAAGGGTTTCAATGATGATGACGGTATCATCCGCTTTATCTGGCTTGAAGACCTCATTGAAAACAATCTCTCGCACCTATTCCCGAAGATGAAGATTACCAGGTCGCATCTCTTCAGGTTGATTCGTGATGCTGATATTGAGATTGAAGAAGATGAAGCAGGCGATCTCTTAAAGACCATAGAGCAGGGGCTCCGGTCACGCCGTTATGGCAAAGTTGTGCGCCTTGACATTACGCCGGCAATGCCTCATTCGGTGAGAAAGCTCCTTATGAAAAATCTTGAAGTTGCCAAAAGAAACGTTTATGAAATAGATGGTGCGCTTGGGCTCAGCTGTCTTATTGACCTTTTGAAAGTAGAACGGCCAAAACTGAAGGATGAGCCGTTTGTGCCGAAAAACCCGATTGAAGAGCAGTTCGGCGGTGATATTTTCGCCGCTATAAGGGCTAAAGATCAGCTGCTCTACCATCCCTACGACTCTTTTCAGCCTGTTGTTGATTTTATCAATCAGGCTGCGGCAGATCCTGATGTACTTTCAATAAAGCAGACGCTCTACCGGGTCGGCAGCAATTCGCCGATTGTACAGGCTTTGATGAATGCAGCTGAAGATGGCAAACAGGTTGCGGTTCTTGTGGAACTCAAGGCCCGGTTTGACGAAGAGAACAATATTGTCTGGGCTCGGGCTCTTGAGGATGTAGGAGTGCATGTGGCTTATGGCCTTCCAGGGCTCAAAACTCATGCAAAATTGACTCTGGTCGTTCGTCGTGAACAAAACAAACTGAAGCGCTATCTGCATCTTGGTACCGGTAATTACAACCCGGCGACAGGTAAAATCTATACTGACTATAGTCTGTTCACGCTCAATGAAGGGCTTGCGAACGAAGTCGCTGAACTCTTCAATGCGTTGACCGGGTATTCAAAACATACCGGATATAAAAAACTGCTTGTTTCGCCTATCAACACCCGCAAGCGTCTTATCGAGATGATTGATCGCGAAGTTGAGTTGTGCAAAAAGGAAGGGAAGGGGAGAATAGTCATGAAAATGAATGCCCTCGTGGATGCCAGGACCATCCGGGCACTCTACAGGGCCTCCTGTGAAGGTGTCGCCATTGACCTTATAGTTCGTGGCATTTGCTGCCTTAAGCCGGGCATTGCCGGGATAAGCGATAATATCCGGGTTATCAGCATCATTGGCCGTTTTCTTGAACATAGCCGGGCATATTACTTTCATAACGGCGGCAAAGAGGAGCTCTATCTCGGCAGTGCCGATATTATGCCAAGAAACCTCGATGACCGGATAGAAACCCTTTTTCCTGTTTTTGACAAAGCCCTCATCCAGCGAGTCAAGGGCGATCTTCAACTTTTGTTGACTGACAATGTCAAGGCATGGGAGATGACCCCTGATGGTTTATATGCAAAGATTTGTAATGACGAACCTAAAGTTAACAGTCAGGCTCTTTTTTTAAGCCATTCGCCCCTGATATCATCTGATCGCATCCCTGGTAACCCGGTCCGTGTTTTAAAATAACCGCACTACGTCCTCGCCAACAGTTTCCATGTGTTTTCCCCGGCTATTGCCAATAAAACCAATAGCCGGTAACCAATCCCCCATGTAACCGGAGCCCTTTTCCCGCTGCCACCGCTTAGAAAATTTGCAATCATTTAACCTGTTCTCCTTTAAAAACCATCAGGACATTTAGTAAACTCAACAAACCACCATGTGGCCTGATTGATCTCAAACCATTTTTACCGGTTATCATCCAAATTTCTCGAAATTATAAAAAACTGAACCGGCCATGAACAATGTTAAACCCTTCAAGATTGTTATTGAGTGGAGCGGCACGGAAGACTTTTACTTCAGCTGCGATTACAAACATCCTGATCTTGCCACACCTCCCCAAAAAAGTCAGATAAATGCTATCCGATCGCTACCCTTCATGACGCAGGCTATGGGCAATGTGTTTAGAAAACTTAGAAAAGAACATATTTCGTTTCCCTTTTTTCTTGTAACCCTGGCTTTCAACCACCGCGACCTGCTTCACGAGATTGACCAGTTGCTTTTGCTTCTTCACCATCATCTCGAAAAAGAAAAAGACTCAGGTACTTTTTCCTGTTTTATAACCTCCTCTCAAACAGCCTCATTGTCACCGAGTCATGAATAAGCGAACCTTATTTTCTCCACTGAGGCAAGTGCGATAAAGACATGAACTTAAATAAATGCCAACCCTATGTATATAATATATTTAGCTGGGCCGTTATTTACAGTTGCGGAAAGAGAATTCAATAGTCGATTGGCGGAGTCTATCAGAAAAAAACGAAATGACTTAATTGTTCTTTTACCACAAGAAGCAGCGTTAAAGTTTGAAAATTATAAAAATAAAAATCAAGAAATCTTCCGTGACTGTATTGATTCAATAAATAAGGCAGATATCATAGTGGCTCTGTTAGAAGGTGCAGATGCCGACTCCGGGACAAGTGTTGAACTTGGCTATGCGTACAGCAAAGGAAAAGCAATATTGGGGATCAGAACTGACTTTCGTATTTCTGAAGAGAAGGGATTAAATTTGATGCTCCCATTCTCGTGTACAGAATTATATCTTGATACTTCAGCAACCATCGACACAATTGCAGATAAAATTATTGGTTTTACTGATAGGCATACTATTGGTCTGAGCCCCGATTGATTTACCGAAGCGTATCCAACATGTTTACGCTTTGTTTTTTCGCATTGGTCATCCTACTCCTTCAGCATATCCTTCACCCTTTCGATTTTCCCGTCAACACTAACAGGTTTGATATTCAAAAGTCGACTGATCAATGGATAAATATCAATGGCGTTGAGCCCTTTAGCTGCATATCCGTTTTTGAATGATGGGCCGGCTGCATAAAAAATAGCGTGCATCTTTTTATCATTCGGATCATATCCATGTGAACCTTCAGCGACTCGGTCATCGTCTCTCAACTTGACACTCCATCCATTTTCAGCAAGGAGAACAAAGTCAAGGGTACGCGGGTTTTTTCCATAATGCAGCTCAGGGGGGATTTCGTCCGATTTCCAAACACGGGAGTGCGGAATCAGCTTCAATGCATTAAAAGCTTTTTGCCTGTTTTCATCTTTAACTTTAAACATCAATACCGGTGATGAGCCTTTGATTTGCGAAAACCATGCTGTATCAAGATAATCGCTCAAGTTCACCGATCTGATGCGGTTGGTAGCCTCCATTCCATGATCGGAGACAACAATGAAATCGATTCCAGAAAAAAAGGGAAGCCGTTTCAATTTCCCTGTAAATTCCGCAAGCTTATGGTCAAGGTCTACAAGACATTTTTTCACCTCTTCGCTTTCCGGGCCGTATTGATGGCCGGAAGCATCAGGTTCGTGCGAGTACAACAGAACCAGTTGTGGACGTTTATCCTCCGGTAGAGAAAGCCAGCTCATAACTGTATCGATACGAGCGGAAAATGGGACTTTCTGATCATATTTTTTCCAATATGCAGGGGATATGCCTCTGATGGGAGCCTCGGAGCCAACCCAGAAAAACGATGCCGTCCTCACACCCTGCTTTTCTGCAGTCACCCATATAGGTTCACCGCCATAAAACGATGCATCTTCAACTGCTGAACGGTCCCCGATGCTGTAGTGCATCCCCGACTTAGGGTCATAAAAGCTGTTTGCCACTATGCCATGATTATCGGGATAGAGTCCCGTCGCAATTGTGTAATGATTGGGAAAAGTAATCGAGGGAAACGCCGGTTTCATATACTCAGCCCTTACTCCTACCCTGGCAAGACTATCTAAAGTGGCAAGCCGGACCATCTCGGGATAATCACTTCTGAACCCGTCCATCGAGATCATGATAACGCAGGGCTTTGGTGCCCCGCATAAAGGCGTGTAACTGAGTATCATCATGTTGAGAACAATGCCCAACCTGACAATCCACCTCGTTTTGTTTTTCATTGTTGTTCTCCCTCTATCTAAATCAGTGAGTGGTTATTCATGAACGCTATCCACTATAAATAATGTAAATGGGTGAAATAATTTTTTATGACACAAAGATGTAACAGAGATGCGGTGATAGAAAATGTTCACGGAAAACAGGCGATGTATGATTGCTTGCGGTAAAAAGCAGGAACTGCGAAGTCGAATGCCTGGTGAATTTGACCAATAAGATGATGTCCACCGAGGCGGTAGAATGAATATAAATATCGGTCAAATAAAAGTTTTCAATCCCTTTATACCATGGTAACAAATGCGTAACACACCGAGATTATATTAGTTAAGTGACTTCTATTCCTTTTCACAATTAAAAAAAATGATATGAAACGTACGGTCAAGATATTTCAAGCCGTAGCACCGATATCGCTTTTTCTTGCCTTGGCAGGAATCAGTCCGGCTATGGCTGCCAATGTTATTATTGAAGGCAGGGTTATCGACAAGGAAACACGGGAACCTCTGCCGGCCGCAACCGTGGTTGTCCAGGGCACTGCCCAAGGTGTGATAACCGATGCTGACGGAAAATTCAGGCTTGCAGTATCTGATGAAGGATCGCTGAATTTCAAGGCATCCTACATCAGTTATCGTCCTGAATCCTTAAGCGCTCAAGTGACATCCCATAAACATAATTATCTCGAATTCCTGCTTTCTCAGGAGAATGTCCTTGCATCACAAATTGTGGTGCTTGCTGACAGGGCGAAAGAACGCGAGACTCCCGTAGCAGTTTCAAAAGTTTCTAAAGAACAGATCAAAAGCCAGCTGGGGTCTCAGGATATCCCTCTTGTACTGAACACAACACCCAGTGTCTATAGTACAATGCAGGGTGGTGGCGCCGGCGATGCCCGTATCAACGTCCGTGGGTTTGACCAAAGGCACATGGGGATAATGATCAACGGTATACCAATCAATGATATGGAGAATGGCTGGGTCTACTGGTCGAACTGGGACGGTCTTGGTGACATCACCTCGTCGATACAGATGCAAAGAGGGCTGAGCGCTGTAAATCTTGCTGTCCCCGCTATCGGCGGAACGATGAATATCATTACTGATCCCACTGCCATGGAGTCAGGTCTAAGCTTGAAGCAGGAGTTCGGAAATGATGGGTTTTTAAAATCCACAGCTGTCGCTAATTCCGGACTTATCGATGGAAAGTATGCTGTGAGTGGCGCAATAGTCCGCAAGACAGGGGACGGAGCTGTTGACCACGCTTGGACCGATGCATCGGCATACTATCTTGGAGCTGCATGGAACATCAACAAAAATAACAGGCTGGAGTTCTATGCAATGGGTGCTCCTCAGAGTCATGGTCAGAACAACAACAAGCAAAATATTGGAGTCTATGACAGCCAATATGCAAAGTCTCTTGATGGCTACAGTCCAGCGGCACTCGTATCCTATCAGGAAAGAGGTCGAACTTACAACCAGAACTGGTCGCCGGTCAGTTCCTCCTACCAGGGCCAGCAGTACTGGAATGGTTCAACGCATGACCGGTATGATGCGAATTATATCAATCAAGCCCAGAATTATTACCACAAACCACTCATTAACCTCAACTGGTATTCCCAGCTCTCTGAATCCCTCAATCTCCTTTCGACAGTTTACTATTCCGGTGGTACAGGCGGCGGTTCGGGAACACTCGGGACTATAAAACAGTATAATGCCAATAACGTTGCAGGAACTGCTACACCTCTGCCATGGCGTTACGATTGGGATGCGACCATAGCGGCCAATAAAGCCCAGGCTGATGGACGTTCCCTTGGTATTTTGCGCAACAGTGTCAACAACCAGTGGACCATCGGCGCTTTGTCAAAACTGAACTACCAGGCGACAGAAAACTTGAAGCTTTCGACCGGTATTGATGCCAGAAAAGCGGAAATCGACCATTTCCAGGAAGTCAGAGATCTGCTTGGCGGGACTTATTACAATGACACCTACAATCAGTTTCAAACATCTTCCAAGAAAGGCCTGGGAGAGAAGATTGCCTACAACAATACAAATAATGTGGATTGGCTTGGTACCTATGGTCAGGCCGAGTACAAGAGTGGAGATTTTACAAGCTACGGTACAGCAGGCATTTCCAGTATCAAGTACAAGTTTACAGACCATTTCAATAAGGATGCCAATGGCAATGAACGGGTTATATCAGCTGATCCTGTGACAGGCTACCAGTTCAAGGGTGGGGTGAACTATAACATCACCAGTGAACTCAACCTTTTCACTAATATCGGGTATGTTGCAAAGGTGCCGATTTTTGACAATGTTATCGATGATGTCACTGGTCGTATTGTAAACGATCCAAAAAACGAGAAGTTCACCTCGTATGAAGCAGGGGCAGTCTACACTTCGCCAGACAAGGATTTCAAAGTTCAGGGAAATGTCTATTACACTCAGTGGAAAGATCAGGCTCAAACTATGAATGTCATCAACGCTGACGGTAGTGATGGTCAGGTCTTTCTTAACGGTCTGAATTCCCGATACTACGGACTTGAACTGGAGGCTGCCTGGCAACCTTCAAGATTTGTCAAGTTTGATGCTGCCGGCTCATTAGGTAACTGGATGTATACCAATGATGTTAATGGTACCTATAATGATAAACCGGGACATGTCATACCCTATACATACTATATCAATGGGTTGAAGGTCGGTGATGCCCCTCAAACCCAATTCTCCCTTGCAGCGACGGTCTACCCTGTCAGCAGACTCTCTCTCCAGCTGGTAATGAAGCATTACCGCGATCATTATGCATCCTGGGATCCATTCACAAGAACAGCACTTGAGAATGGAGCGCGTCCTCAAAGCTGGAAGATTCCTGATTACAGTGTGTTTGATCTGCATGCATCATATCGGCTGCCGCTTGAAACAAAGAAAACAGAAGTCCGTCTTTTTGCGCATGTATTCAACCTCTTTAACACAGTTTACGTTCAAGAGGCAGTAGACAATGCGAGCTATGCCAAATTTGATTCCAATCACAGCGCCGATGATGTCGGCGTCTTTCTTGGACTGTCAAGATCATGGAATGCCGGTGTAGAGGTGACCTTCTGAGGCCTTGTTGAACAGCAAGAAACAGCAAAAGGCGACTTGAAAGTCGCCTTTTGCTGTTTCAGTATTTCATCAACTCTTCGTAAGGGCAGAGATGCCCCCAGGGGAAAAGTTATGCTAAAACGTTACCCTTTACATTCTTGGTCACCCTGATCTCTTCCTCGACAAAGGGCTGCGCATTCTCCTCACAAAGAAAATCCCCTCCGACTTTTTTCAGCTCGCATTCTAAAGTTGCAAGCTGATTGCCAGAACAATTGAAAGTTCCTTTCACTTTTTTAGGTGCTCCTGAAAGTGATGTCAACTGATTCATTGAACAATCAAAATTTCCTTTGACTTTTTCAGGAGATCTTTTTAGCGAGGTAAGCATGTTGCCGGAACACTCAAATGCTTCAACCTCTTGCGGTGTGCCTTTAAGCGAGGTAAGCTGGTTACACGAGCAATTGAAATTGCCTTTAACCTTCTTGGGCGATCCCTTGAGAGAGGTCAGCTGATTTCCTGAACAATCAAAACTGCCGAAAACTTCACGGGGTGCGCCTTCAAGTGAAAGCAATTGGTTCCCGGAACAGTAAAAATCTCCGAAAATGATTTCCGGTGAATCTTTGAGCGTGATAAGATGATTGTATGAACAATCAAAATCACCACCCACTATCTTTGGCGACCCTTCAATAGTTTCCAACTGGTTCCTCGAACAATTGAAGTCTCCCTCAACAAGTTCAGGACAACCTGTAAGAATAGTTCCAGCACTTGACACGATCTCTTCTTTCAATGACTTCAACTTGTTTCCTGAACAGGAAAAATCACCCATAACAAAAACCGGGCACCCTGCAAGAGAGGACAGGTGATTGTTTGAACAATCATAATCGCCTTTAACTTCCTCCGGGCCACCATCGAGTGATTTCAATTGGTTTGATGAACAATTAAAATCCCCTTTGATCTTTTTGGGCGCCCCCGCAAGTGACGGCAGTTTATTTCCCGAACAATTGAAATTTCCCTTGACTTTTTCGGGACAGCCATCTAATGAGGTTAATCCTTTATTCGAACAATCGATGTCGTCACGGCCATCAATGGCGCCCATGACATCGGCGAACGATAGTTGTGTGACTTTTTTAGCCATAATGATATCAAAATAAATTTAGCAGTAATAACGCCTGTGTTCCTAATGCTAAACAATCGTAATGAATAAGCAAAAAATTAGTTTGCGAGGTCTTCGTAATCATCTTTATGATGAGCAATTTCTCCGGTAACCATATAAATAACCTCTTGGGCAATCTTTGATGCATGGTCGGCCATACGCTCGATATACCTGGAAATGCTTAAAGCATCAGCAAGCTTTTCAACATCTGCGTCCTGGCTTTTCATTAACGTTGTTACCTTGTTAAAAACAAAGCGATGCATTGCATCAATCTTTTCATCATGAGCACAAACCTCTTCAGCGAGGGCGCGGTCTTGTAAGACAAATGCATCAATTGACTTTTTAACCATATCACCGGTGTGCATACTCATCTTCTCAAACTCCAGTGTTTCAAGCAGTTCCGGAGCTAATTCCAACATGAGATCAATAATATGCAGAGAAAGTTCATCGATACGCACAAGATCATCATTGATCATGAGAATTGTAACAATGGTGCGCAAATCCTTTGCCACAGGATGATGCATTGCCAAAAACGCAATACAGCGCTCCTCAAGGTCAATTTCTTCACTATCAAGCTCTTTTTGCGCAAGCTTGATGCTGGGAACACCGTTTGTGTCATGGTATTTAACTGCACGCAGTGCCTCAGATAAATGCCCTACGATCTTATCGGAGATGTCAACAAGAACCAGGGAAAGTTCTTTTATATAAAGATGAACCGGCCTGTCAGGCATAATAAGGAGTTTGTAAAAATTGTTAAAGACCGAAATAGTTATAATTGCTATGCACTCAATTTACACTCTTTCAAAATGCAGGCAAAGCTCTATAAGTTGCTCAGCACCTATAGACAGCTGATTACCGGAGAATTTGCATAAATGTAACAAGGTCTCTCTTGTCATGTTCATGAGAAATCGGTAAAATTTAGTGTTCAAATATCAAGGTGTTGTATGAGTTATACGTATCTGTTTTTACTTGCTGACTAATCAATTAACAGGGAGAACCCATGGCAAAAGGATCGAACACCGCTGATGTATTGGCGCCGGAGTTGTACGAACAAGTTGTTTCAGCCTCTGAGCAACATGCTGAAGAGATCAGGCTTGCTGCTTACTATCTTTGGGAATCGAAAGGAAGAAACAATGGCTCAGATGTCGAAGACTGGATTGAGGCATTAGAGCTTGTAAACGATTGACAACTGGCAGTATTGATCATTCCAAAAAAAGGTCACTTATCCTTGGGTGGCCTTTTTTCTTGCTGACTCCGATGAAACTGATGAATTGCGTCAGCGTTTTCTCTCATCATTGTCATTCCGAACTCCTGTGAGGAATCTATTCCAATGTCATCCGGAAGAATTGAGGGATCTCTCTTTTTCCACTCCACTCTAAACTATTCGATTATGAAAATGGGTATATGGAACGAAATTGTTTGCCGTCTGGCAGAAAAGGGAATAACTGAACATCATGCAGCACTTTATATCCCACACTTTCAGACCGGTGATTATAATGAGCTGAACCCATTGGAATGGCACTCCCTTATACAACTCCTTTACGATGAAGCAGAAAAACGCGGCCTTGATGAGGCTGTTGAGACCGCTTACATTGAACGTAGTTATAAAGAGTAAATCAATACTTCGTCCTTCCTGTTACATGTTTGAAAACAATAGCGTGATGAGGCTAAAAGTATAGATCAACGTGATATATTTGTACATCATTTTTAACTGTCTGAAAAAATTCAACATAAAATATTCACCTAATGACTGATATATCAATATGGCCTAAAACGATCAATGAGGGCGTAGAGCTGATGATCGATACCATGAGTGACGTAGATAAAAGGGACCTTATGAATGCTAAAAAGGAAGAGCTCTCCCGCTTCCATTATACTCTGGGCATGCTTATCTGCGGATGGTTCGGGCTTTATAACGGCAACAAAGTCCTGCTCGAAGCCTGCGCCAATACCCGGAAAAATGAGATCGAACGCCTCGTTTTTCAAAATGACCCTGAAGAGGCCGCGATGATTATTGTTGAAGCAATATGGAACCGGCTGAGGGCAGACATGAAGGTTCCTGTATAAGCCTGCGCCCTGATTCAGCGTCACAGCAGGGAGCGTTTTTTATAGTTCCTATAGGTCTTATCAGTCCTATAGGAACTATTCTTTTTCTTCTCTTTATTTCAATAGTTCAAATAATATTGTATTATAGGGTATGAAAAATATCATTGCGACAACTATATTTGAATCGCTCTCATCCGGTGTAAGGCTGGATGTCTATCGATTACTCGTCAAGAAAGGCCCCGAAGGTATGGTGGCAGGGGAGATTGGTTCAGCGCTTGACGTGCCGCCGACAAATCTTTCCTTCCATCTTAAAACTCTCACGCATACCGGTCTCCTTACCGTGGAGCAGGAAGGTCGCTTTCAGCGCTATCGGGCAAATCTTCCGTTAATGCTTGAAGTGATTGCCTACCTCACCGAGGAGTGCTGTGGCGGCAAGCTGGAAGAGTGCGTCGATTTCAGTGCTCAATCAATTTGTCCGCAGTGCATTGACACGTCATCAGACAAAAAATAAATTCCTAATCCATTTATATCGTTTACCATGAAGAAATCAGTTCTCATTCTCTGTACCGGCAACTCATGCCGCAGCCAGATGGCCGAGGGTTTTCTCCGTTCATTTGGCAGTGCTATCGACGTCTATTCCGCTGGCACAAAACCCGCAGAGTCAGTTCATCCGATTGCCGTGAAGGTTATGCTCGAAGAGTGGATCGATATCAGTTTGTACAAACCAAAAAGCGTAGACGAATTTCTCCAGAGACCATTCGACTATGTCATAACTGTTTGCGATGCGGCAAAAGAGTCCTGCCCGCTCTTTACCGGCGCGGTGGAGCATCGGCTGCATATCGGGTTTGATGACCCGGCTGAAGCCACGGGTACCCAGGAAGAAAAGCTTGCAGAATTCCGGCGGGTGCGCAACGAAATCAACCAGCGTTTTCGAAAGTTTTATAACGATAATCTAACTGGGAAATGACGCTATGAGCAAAGCAGTAAAACAGCTTTCATTTCTTGATCGCTACCTGACCCTCTGGATTTTTCTTGCCATGGCGGCAGGTGTGCTGTCGGGCTATCTATTCCCTGGTATTCCGGGGTTCTGGAACCTTTTTCAGTCAGGCACAACCAATATCCTTATAGCTGCAGGACTCATTGTCATGATGTATCCTCCGCTTGCAAAGGTAAAGTATGAGGAACTGGGAGATGTGTTTCGCAACACAAAAGTGCTTGCACTGTCTTTAGTGCAGAACTGGGTGATCGGACCTGTTCTTATGTTCGTCCTGGCAGTGCTTCTGCTCTCCGATATGCCTCACTACATGGCAGGCCTCATCATGATTGGCCTTGCCCGCTGCATTGCCATGGTCATTGTCTGGAACGAACTTGCCAAAGGGGATACGGAGTATGCCGCCGGACTTGTTGCCTTTAACTCGGTTTTTCAGGTTCTCTTTTTCCCTCTCTATGCCTGGATTTTTCTGACGGTACTGCCAAAGTGGCTGGGTCTTGCCTCATTTGCTGTTGACATTTCCATAGCGGACATTGCCACGTCAGTCTTTATCTATCTTGGTATTCCCTTTATTGCGGGCTTCCTGACCCGTTTTGTCATGCTTCGCCTGAAAGGAAAGGAGTGGTATGAGGGTGAGTTCATTCCCCGCATCAGTCCGCTAACGCTTGTTGCGCTGCTTTTCACCATTGTCGTCATGTTTTCACTGAAGGGGGAATATATTGTTAAAATACCAATGGATGTGGTGCGTATTGCTATACCTCTCTTGCTCTATTTCGTGATTATGTTTCTGCTTTCGTTTTATATGGGAAAGAAAGTCGGGGCGGATTATTCCAAAACAGCAACACTCTCATTTACGGCAGCAAGCAACAACTTCGAACTGGCTATTGCGGTAGCCATAGCAGTTTTCGGCATCAATTCCGGAGAAGCGTTTGCAGCAGTGATAGGTCCGCTGGTTGAGGTTCCAGCCCTGATAGCACTGGTCAATGTCGCGCTCTGGTTCAAGAGCAAATATTTTGGTGAAACAATAGAAGCCTGATATCAACACATTATTCATCATTCTATCATGCAAAAAAAACAAAACGTGCTTTTTCTCTGTACCGGCAACTCTTGCCGGAGCCAGATGGCCGAAGGATTACTTCGGAACCTGGCAGGGGAGCGATTCGAAGCTTTAAGTGCAGGGCTTGAACCGAACCATGAAGTTCATCCTTTGGCGATACAGGTTATGCAGGAAATTGGTATTGATATAAGTGCTCAAAAACCTAAAGCAGTGGATATCTATCTTGGCAAAACTCCGATTCATTACCTGATGATTGTGTGCAACAAGGCACAGTCAACCTGCCCTCGAATTTGGCCGGGACTGCCTAATGAAAAACGATATTACTGGCCAGTCACCGATCCGGCGGCGACTTCCGGAACAACGGAAGAGCAACTTGCGGTTTTCCGTGAGGTTCGTGACGAACTACAGGAGAAAATAACCTTATGGCTTAACGACGTTTCAGTGTCAGCTTCAATTAACAGCTAATCAAGGTTTAAGATGAAAAAAATACAGGTATTTGATCCGGCCCTTTGTTGCTCTACCGGGGTGTGTGGTGTAGACGCAGATCAGTCATTGATCAACTTCTCAGCAGATGTAGACTGGGCAAGGCAAAAGGGTGCCCTTATTGAACGATTCAATCTGGCACAGCAGCCAATGGCTTTCGCAGAAAATCAGATTGTAAAATCATTTTTAAAGCTCTCAACAGAGGATGGCCTTCCGCTTATTCTCCTTGATGGCGCCATAGTTTTGGCGGGACGATACCCAAGCCGTGCTGAGCTTGCTCGCTGGGTCGACATCGCCCCTTCTGACGAAGGCACTAAACCTGCTAAAAGTTGTTGCTCCGGCAGTAGCTGCTGCTGAAAATAATCAAACAATACTATGGTATTTCTCAAGCAGCCACCACGCTTCCTTTTCTTCACCGGAAAAGGCGGCGTCGGCAAAACCTCTATTGCATGCGCAACGGCCATGCAACTTGCCGATGACGGCAAAAGAGTGCTCCTTGTCAGCACCGATCCGGCATCCAACGTCGGGCAGGTTTTCGGTGTAACTATAGGCAATCAGATTACTGCCATCAGTGCAGTGGAACGCCTGTTTTCTCTTGAAATCGATCCTCAGCAGGCAGCTCAGCTCTACCGGGAAAGAATTGTTGGACCGGTACGCGGCTTACTCCCTGAAACCGTGGTCAACAGCATTGAGGAACAACTTTCCGGAGCATGTACAACTGAAATTGCCGCCTTTGACGAATTCACTTCGTTACTCACTGACACTGCATTGCATGCCGAATATGACCATATCATTTTTGATACGGCACCAACCGGCCATACCATCCGGCTGCTGCAGCTGCCCGGTGCCTGGAGCAGCTTTATCGAGGAGGGCAAAGGCGATGCGTCCTGCCTCGGCCCGTTAGCCGGACTGGTAAAGCAAAAAGCGCAGTACAAAGCCGCTGTTGAGGCTTTAGCCGATCCTCTGCATACACGCATGGTGTTGGTTTCCAGAGCTCAGAATGCAACCTTGCAGGAAGTCGCACGCACCTGTCGAGAGCTCGCTGCCATTGGTATCTCACAACACTATCTTGTCATAAACGGACTGTTACCCCATAGCGAAACCCTGCAGGATGACCTCGCAAAGGCTATCTTTGCCCGTGAGCAGGCGGCACTCTCAGCAATGCCTCTCATTCTCACAACACTGCCTTGTGATCACCTCTCTCTCAAGTCCTTCAATCTTGTCGGTCTTGAGGCCTTGCGTCAATTACTTACTGAAAACGTTCCACCACAACTATTCGAAATAGATCAGACCACTACCTTCAACGCTCCAGGACTCTCGTCACTGGTTGATGAAATCGCGGCCGATAGTCATGGCCTCATCATGTTTATGGGTAAGGGTGGTGTTGGCAAAACCACATTAGCTGCTGCAGTTGCCGTTGAATTGGCAAATCGAGGCCTCCAGACACACCTGACGACTACAGACCCTGCAGCTCACCTTAGCGGAACGTTGACTGGTGAAGTGGAGAGTCTTATCGTCAGCCGGATTGACCCTGAAGTTGAAACCGAACGTTACCGCGAGCACGTATTGGAAACCAAGGGAGCTCAGCTCGATGCCGAAGGGCTCGCCCTGCTTCAGGAAGACCTGCGTTCGCCATGCACAGAAGAAATCGCTGTATTTCAGGCATTCTCACGCATTATCAGGGAGGCTGATAAAAAATTTGTTGTTATAGACACTGCTCCCACAGGCCATACACTGCTCCTGCTCGATGCAACCGGAGCATATCACCGCGAAGTCAGCCGTCAGGCAGGTAAAAATGGTTTGCACGAAGCCACACCCATGATGCAGCTGCAAGACCCGAAACAGACAAAGGTGTTGATTGTCACATTAGCCGAAACAACGCCTGTACTTGAAGCCGTCAATCTCCAAGCCGACCTGCGTCGTGCCGGCATCGAACCCTGGGGCTGGATAATCAACAACAGTATTGCAGCCGCCAGAGAACTCCGCTCCCCACTCCTGAAGCAACGCGCGCAAAATGAAGTCAAAGAAATTGAAGCTGTGGCACTTCACCACACCACTCGCTACGCTGTTATCCCCCTAATGAAAGAAGAGCCCGTAGGCCAGGGGCACCTCCGTCATCTTATCCAACCCTGAAAATAAGTGAGTTCAGCCTTCTGCTATAAGTCCTATTCTTCAACTGCCAACTGCCAACTGCCAACTGCCAACTGCCAACTGCCAACTGCCAACTGCCCACTGCCCACTGCCCACTTCTTCCAATGCTTCTGTTAAATAATTGTAAACAAAGCTTCACCAAATATAAATCAGGCGGCCGCTCGGTATATTGTTAGAAGTTGTTTGTAGCCAGAAAAAGTTTCGAGCAGGGTGTGTACGGTCAGGACTCAGTCTGCAATTATTAACGAAGCAAAGCTGTGGGGGATTTCATCTTAGATGATGTTAAAAAAAATATCTACATTCACCTTTTATTTAAAAAATAAGGTGGAAAAATCGTGATTAATTTTAATAAGAAAATACTCATTATTGGATTTGGCTCTGTATCTCAATGTACAGTCCCTGTCCTTTTTAAGCACATCAATGTCGATTATTCTCAAGTCACTATTATGGATTTTGAGGATATTCGCGAAAAAGTATCACCCTGGACAGCATTGGGCGTTACATACATTAATCATCA
>CAIVSG010000062.1 GCA_903908555.1 uncultured Chlorobiaceae bacterium
AGTTGCCTGTATGTTAATGCCAAAGAGAGTTAAATATAGAAAGACACAAAGAGGCCGCATGAAGGGCAATGCAGGGCGTGGTACAGATGTTTCTTTCGGTTCTTTCGGTTTGAAAGCAATTGAGGGTGCATGGATTACTGCTCGTCAGATTGAGGCAGCCCGTGTTGCAATGACCAGATTTATGAAAAGAGACGGTAAGATCTGGATCAGGATATTTCCGGATAAGCCGGTAACAAAAAAACCTGCCGAAACCCGCATGGGTTCAGGTAAAGGCTCTCCGGAGTTCTGGGTTGCGGTTGTGAAGCCGGGAAGAGTTATGTTCGAGGCTGACGGTGTACCTAAAGATGTAGCTACTGAGGCATTCCGCCTTGCAGCGCAGAAGTTGCCGATCAAGACCAGGTTCATAGTTCGTCCTGATTACGAAGGTTAAACGAGAGAAATAATTCGACAAGAGGGATACTTATTATGAAAAAGTATGAAGTTGCGGCATTGAGCAAACAGGAATTAATCGACAGGCTCAAAGAGCTTGAAGATAGACTTGCCGATATCAATTTTTTTAAGGTTATTGAGCAGCCGCAGAATCCTATGGTTTTTCGCAATTCGAAACGGGACATTGCGCGCATGAAAAACCGGCTCCATCAACTTGCTTCATCTGAAACAAGCCAGGCTTGAGGGCAGGTAAACTATAAAACCGTTTATTGACAAATGGAAGAACAGAAAATGGACAGTGTAGCTACGGGACAGAATGTTCCAGAAAGAGGAAAGAAAAAAAGCTGGTTAGGTAAGGTTGTGAGTGATAAAATGGATAAGGCATGCGTGGTTGCTGTCGAACGCAGGGTACAGCACCCGGTTTACAAAAAGTATTTCAAGAAAACCACCAGGCTTATGGCTCATGATGAAAAGAATGAAGCTGGAATTGGTGATCTTGTCAAGGTTGTAGAGTGCCGCCCCCTAAGCAAGAGAAAGAGCTGTCGCTTGGTTGAGATTATTGAAAAAGCCAAGTAGAGTAGATATTTTTTACATTTATTAAAGTTTGAAACAGGATGATCCAGAAAGAAACAAATCTGGTTGTTGCCGATAATAGTGGTGCAAAAAAAGTTCGCTGCATTCACGTATTCGGTGGAACCGGGAGGCGTTATGCCTCATTGGGTGATCAGATTATTGTATCAGTTAAAGCAGCTGTACCTGGTGGCATTGTAAAAAAGAAAGATGTCTGCAGAGCTGTTGTTGTACGCTGTGTCAAGGAATCGCGTAGAAAAGACGGTTCATATATTCGTTTTGACGAGAATGCCGTAGTTCTGCTTAATGCGCAGGGTGAGCCAAGAGGAACCCGTATATTCGGGCCGGTCGCAAGAGAGCTTCGTGACAGGAAATTTATGAAGATCGTTTCTTTGGCACCGGAAGTATTATAAGGTATAAGGTGCTTCAGGCGGGAGTAACTCAGTTGGTAGAGTCACAGCCTTCCAAGCTGTTGGTCGCGAGTTCGAATCTCGTCTCCCGCTCAGGATTTTATGAATAATATCATATAAGTGAAAAATGAAAACTGGGATTAAGAAGGTTAAGCTGCATGTCAAGAAGAATGACGCAGTTGTTGTAATCAGCGGAAATGATAAAGGAAAAGCAGGCAAGATTCTTAAGGTATTTCCTTTGAAAGGTCGCGTTATCGTTGAAGGGGTTAATATCAGAAAGCGCCACATGCGTCCGACCCAGGGTCAGCCGCAGGGTTCGATAATTGAAAGAGAATTCCCGATTCACGCTTCTAATGTTAAGAAGAGTTAATTGTTTCCACTAAATATCAGGATGACAAAGACCATTCTGATTAACTGATAAAGAATAAGATGGCAAAGATTAAAGACGAGAAAACAGAGTCGACACCGGTAAATCCTTCAGTAGCTAGACTGCAGACCTTCTATAAGGAAAAAGTCACACCCAACCTTGTTGAGCGCTTTCAGTATAAGAATATCATGAAAGTCCCCCGGCTTCAGAAAATCTCCATTAACATCGGTGTTGGTGCAGCTGCAGCAGAGCCCAAGTTGCTCGAAATCGCTATACAGGAACTTGCACAGATTACCGGTCAGAAGCCGCAGAGTCGTAAATCGAAAAAAGCGATTTCAAACTTCAAGTTGCGTGAAGGTCAGCCTATTGGATGCCGCGTAACCCTTCGTCGCAAGGCCATGTATGAGTTTTTTGATCGTTTTGTCAGTCTTGCCGTTCCAAGAATTCGTGATTTTCGTGGCCTCAATGACACTAGTTTTGATGGTCGTGGTAACTACACTGTTGGTGTTAAGGAACAGATTATATTTCCCGAAATTGATATTGATAAGGTACCAAGAATATCAGGAATGGATATCAGTTTTGTAACCTCCGCATCTACAGACGAAGAAGCTTATGTGCTCCTTTCGGAACTTGGAATGCCATTCAAAAA
>CAIVSG010000063.1 GCA_903908555.1 uncultured Chlorobiaceae bacterium
AGTCAAATTGCCGGTCGGTTCAAGGTGATCCGCACCGAAATTGGTGCTACCACCATGTCACTGCGGGATATCCTTGTTTCCGAACTGGAAGAGCATCTCGATAAATTCGGGGTTGAGTATATTTTCCCCGAAGCGGATACGATTAGCAGCCATAAGCGCTCATTTGAAGACATGATGGAGAAGTTCGCTCAGGTTTATCCGGAGCAGGGGTTACTTCTTGTGGTCGATGAACTGTTGGACTACCTGCGCAGCCGTAAGGATCATGAACTTATTTTGGACCTCAATTTCCTTCGAGAGATTGGCGAAGTATGTAAAGATCTTCGTTTCCGCTTTTTGGCAGGCGTTCAGGAAGCTATTTTTGAAAGCCTTCGCTTCGCCTTTGTTGCCGACAGCATCCGCAGGGTAAAAGACCGTTTTGAGCAGGTTCAAATCGCTCGAAATGATGTCAAGTTTGTAGTAGCAGAGCGCCTTCTCAAGAAGAGCGTTGAGCAGCAGGCCCGCATCCGTGAATACCTGCTCCCTTTTGCCCGATTCTATAGTGGTCTTAATGAACGTATGGATGAATTCGTGCGTCTCTTTCCTGTGCATCCTGATTATATTGATACCTTCGAGCGGGTTACTGTTGTGGAAAAGCGTGAAGTCCTTAAAACCCTCTCCGTCAGCATGAAAGCTCTTCTTGAGGTAGAGGTGCCGTCGTGTGAACCCGGAGTAATCGCCTTTGACAGTTACTGGAGCACGCTTCGACAAAATGCATCATTCCGTACGCTCCCTGAAATCAGGGCTGTCATCGAATGCAGTGAGGTACTCGAATCACGTATTGAAAATGCCATCACCCGAAAACAATACAAGCCGATGGCCTTGAGGCTGATTCACGCTCTTTCGGTGCATCGTCTGACAACTGGTGATATTTATGCTCCGATGGGTGCATCCGCAGAGGAACTTCGCGACCGGCTTTTTCTTTATGAACCATTGATTGCAGAAATGGGCAGTGATGAGCCTGACAAGGATCTCCAAACCCATGTGGAAACCGTTTTAAAAGAGATTATCAATACTGTCAGCGGCCAGTTCATCTCGTTCAATCCCGACAACCGCCAGTTTTATCTTGACCTGAAAAAGACCGACGACTTCGATGCCCTGATTGACAAAAAAGCTGAAAGTCTCGATAACAGTCAACTCGACCGTTATTATTATGAAGCGCTGAAAAGGGTTATGGAGTGCCAGGATTCGACCTATGTTTCTGGCTATAAGATCTGGCAGCATGACCTTACCTGGCAGGAGCACAAGGCTGCTCGAACCGGATACCTCTTTTTTGGAGCACCAAATGAACGCTCTACTGCCGTTCCACAACGGGATTTTTACCTCTACTTTATCCAGCCTAACGACCCGCAGCGTTTCAAGGACGACAAGCAGAACGATGAGGTTTTCATCAGGCTCAAAGGAACCGATGAAGAGTTTCTGACTGCACTCAGGGGCTACGCAGCGTCACTTGATCTTGCTTCGACCTCGACAGGTCAAGCCAAGTCCACTTATGAATCCAAAGCCAACTTTTCCCTGAAAAAACTGGTGCAATGGCTTCAAAAACATAGCAGCGACGCCTTTGAAGTGACCTGGCAGGGACGTACAAAATCCATGATGGAGTGGGCAAAAGGCAAATCTATTCGGGACCTCACAGGAATTTTGCCTCACGAGACCATTAACTTTCGCGACTTGGTCAATACGATTGCCGGTATTTGCCTTGCACCTCACTTTGCTGATCAGGCTCCCGATTACCCTTGTTTTTCGGTGCTGATTACTACAAATAACCGATCACAGGCAGCACAAGATGCCTTGCGGGCAATCGCAGGGCAGAACCGCACCAAACAGGCGACCGCTGTACTCGATGCATTGGATCTGCTTGATGGCGAAAAGATTGATCCTCAAAACTCCCGGCATGCAAAGTATATTCTTGAGCTCTTCAAGACCAAGGGCCATGGTCAGGTTATTAACCACAGCGAGCTTATTCTGGACGACCACGGTATTGAGTATATGAACCCTGGCGCATCCCGTCTTGAACCTGAATGGGCCATTGTTGTCATTGCAGCGCTTGTTTATTCCGGTGACGCAGTGCTTTCCATTCCCGGCAAAAAGTTTGATGCTACCATGCTTCAGCAGCTTGCCGCCACTGGTATGGATGAGCTTATTCGCTTCAAGCACCTGGAACAACCAAGAGAGTGGAATCTTCCTGCACTGAAGGCACTATTTGAACTGCTTGGAATGACACCGGGGATGGCCCAACTGGTGACACAAGGCAACGAAGAACCTGTACAAGCTCTGCAGCAGGCGGTTGAAAAAACAGTCAACCGAATTGTCATGTCAAAACGGACGCTTACCGACGGCCTCTCTTTCTGGGGTTTTGATTGCATGATGATGTCGGGCATTACAGACCCGATTAACGTTCTTGACGAAGCAAAAAAATTCTTTGAATCTCTTCAGGTCTACTCTACGCCGGGCAAATTGAAAAATTTCCGGTACAGCCCGTCTGAGATATCGGGTTATGAAAAATCAATCAAACTTCTTTGCGATATTGACACTTTGCGTGATTTTGTAATGACACTCAGCCCTGTTGCATCATGGCTCTCAACAGCAGAATCAGTGCTTACTGCAGATCATGACTGGGTAAAACGCATGAAGACCACGCAGCAGGATCTTCTTGATTCACTCAGACAGGCTGATGTTACTATCCTTTCTTCGCAGGCTCAAGGCATAACCACAAAGCTGTTGCAGCTTAAAAAGGAGTACAGTAACGCCTACATCGCAATGCATACCAAAGCCCGTCTTGGTGTCAATGACGACAAGCGTAAAGCTGCGCTGCTCAATGACTCTCGTATTCAAACCCTGAACAAGCTTTCAGTTATTGATCTGATGCCTCGTCAGCAGCTTGGCGACTTCCAGAACCGGCTTGCCGGCCTCAAAAGCTGTTTTGCTTTGACCGAGCAGAATCTTGAAGCTACACCAGTTTGCCCGCATTGCGGATTTCGGCCATATATCAATGAATCTATGGTGAGTGGGGGTTCAGCAATGATTGAAAGAATGGATACTGAGCTTGACGCAATGGTGGCTGGCTGGAGCGCTACAATTCTCGGTAATCTTAAAGACCCGATTACCCAGGCTAACATGGATTTGCTCAGTAGTGATGATCGTAGGCCACTTGAATCGTTTATCAAGTCAGGTGAACTGCCCGAACCACTCGACAGTAATTTTGTTCATGCCCTTAAAGAGGTATTGTCAGGACTGGTCAAAGTCACTGTAAAGGCCAAAGAGCTCGAAAAAGCTCTTCAGGTTCATAGCGGAGCCGCCACACCAGAGGAGATGAAGAGACGTTTTGAGGAGTACATTGATCAACTTACCAAAGGCAAAGACCCAGCCAAGGTGCGGATTGTAATGGAGAATTAAGCAATGGATACTCTCGGATTACCGATTTCCATTGAATCGCTTCTGCATGGTCAGTCAGTTGAGTGGGAACGGCTCGAATTCAAGAAAGAGTTTGAGCTGACAGAGGGGCGTTCCACCGGCATAAGAAAAATCAAACGCGCGATTGCCCAAAACGGCTCGCCAGATCCTGTTTTCCAAACGGATGATGATCGCAGCTACTTTCTTGTGCGTTTCCCGGTTCACCCGGATGCAATTCGCTCAGCCAAAGTCGAACAAGTAACCGGACAAGTAACCGGACAAGTAGAGAGATGGAAACTTGATGTACTTACAGCCTGTATTGAACCTAAAAAAAGTACTGAAATTCAGGAAATCATCGGCATCAAACATCGCGAAACATTCCAGCGCAACTATCTGGACATCCTGCTTGAACAGGGTTTACTTGCCCGCACTATACTTGATAACCCTCGAAGTCGCTTCCAACGCTACCAAATAACCGAGCAAGGTCAAACATTTTTGAGAGAAAACAAACAATGAGAAAACAGGAAGAGTTTGCACTCAATAATACAGATGCAGCGGCACCTGGCAATAGTCCGGTCACCTGTCTTGGCAAGACCTTCCCTGATGATGAGGCCCAGCGGGCATATTACACCGAACTGTTAGCAGAGAAGCTTCGCGATCCTGAATTCCGCAAAATCGAAGGCTTTCCCATCGGGACTGATGAAGATATCCTGAAGCTGAGTGACCCGCCCTATTATACGGCCTGCCCGAACCCCTGGATTGCTGACTTCATTGCTGAATGGGAAACAGATAAGATAAGGACTGCGGGGAATACTGATACGCTCAGTCCCGAAAACACTCAGCACTCTTCTTATCATCGTGAACCCTTTGCAGCGGATGTGAGCGAAGGCAAGAACGATCCCATCTACAACGCACACTCCTATCACACCAAGGTGCCGCATAAGGCCATCATGCGCTACATTCTCCACTACACTGAACCGGGTGATATTGTCTTCGACGGATTCTGCGGCACAGGAATGACTGGTGTGGCTGCACAGCTTTGCGGTGATCGTAAGGTGGTTGAGTCACTCGGATTTCTTGTTCAGCCGGATGGTACCATTTTGCAAGAAGAAACTGATGAGAACAACAACAAAACCTGGGTGCCTTTTTCCCGTTTAGGTGCACGCCGTGCGGTACTCAACGACCTGTCGCCAGCCGCCACCTTCATTGCCTACAACTACAACACTCCGGTGGATGTAGCAGCCTTTGAAAAGGAGGCAAAGCGGATTCTGAAAGAGGTTGAAGATGAATGCGGGTGGATGTATGAAACGCTGCATACTGATAGGAAGACGAAAGGCAAGATCAACTACACCGTCTGGTCGGATGTGTTTGTATGTCCGAATTGTTCAGGGGATGTGGTTTTTTGGGAAGTGGCGCTGGATAAGGAGGCGGGAAAAGTAAAGGATGAATTTCAGTGTCCGCATTGTTCTGCAAGTTTGACCAAGCGCAGTATGGATCGGGCATGGGTTACCAGGTATGATTCAGCAATAAAGGAAACTTTGAGGCAAGCAAGGCAGGTACCTGTGCTGATTAATTATACTGTTGGCAAAAAACGGTATGAAAAAGCGCCTGATGCTTTTGATTTGAAGCTTATTGAGAAAATTGAACGAAGCGAGATTCCGTATTGGTTTCCGGTAGACCGTATGATGGAAGGTGGAGAAACCCGCAGAAATGATCCCATTGGTATTACCCATGTCCATCATTTTTATACGAAGCGAAATCTTTGGATCTTAGCTGCTTGTTGGAACCGAATATTGAAGGCAGGTCCACGACTCCCTTTTTTATTTACGGCCAGTCAACGAGCTCTTTCAAGAATGGCGAGTATTGCTTTTTCCTATTTCTTCAATGGTGGAGGCGGTTTTATAAATGCAGGAACAAAGGGAACGATGTATGTGTCGAGCACGAACCCAGAAGTTTCAGTATTTCACAGTCTGAAATCGCGAATCCGCTCCCTTGATTTTACATTTGATGCGAGATCATCAAGCTTTCTTATTGAGACAAAAAGCGCGACTTCATCTTCTTTAACTTCAGATAAATCAATAGACTATTTATTTATTGATCCGCCATTCGGCTCAAATATCAATTATTCTGAATTGAATACGCTTTGGGAGCCTTGGTTGGGAGTGACAACGAATATTAAGACAGAAGCAATAGAGAATTCGGTTCAAGGAAAAGGGCTTGCAGAGTATAGAGTTTTGATGACTCAGGCATTTTCAGAAGCTTATCGAATTCTTAAACCCGGTCGCTGGATGACTGTAGAGTTTTCTAACACAAAGGCTGCTGTTTGGAATCATATTCAAACAGCCTTAACAGATGCAGGTTTTGTGGTAGCCAATGTTTCTGCACTCGATAAAAAACAAGGTAGTTTTAAGGCATACACTACGCCAACAGCAGTAAAGCAAGATCTCGTTATCTCCGCCTATAAACCCAACGGTGGCTTTGAAGAACGGTTCCTGAAGGAAGCTCTAACCGAAGAAGGGGTCTGGGATTTTGTCCGCACGCACTTGCAATATCTGCCGATTACCAAGAGACAAGGGGCATTGATGCAAGTGATCCCGGAGCGCGACCCTCGTATTCTGTTTGACCAGATGGTAGCCTATTATGTTCGTAAAGGCTATCCCGTTCCCATTTCAAGTGTTGAGTTTCAGATTGGCCTCTCACAACGCTTCATTGAACGTGATGGAATGTACTTCATGTCGGATCAGGCGGCTGAATACGACAGAAAAAAAATGCACTCCGGTGGTATAGAGCAGGCCGTCATGTTTGTCAAAGATGAAGCGACAGCAATCCAGTGGCTGCGCCAGCTCATCAAGGATAAACCACAGACATTTCAGGACATCACTCCCCAATTTATGCAACAACTCGGTGGCTGGAGCAAAAACGAAGCCCAGCTCGATTTGCGCGAATTGCTGAACCAGAACTTTCTCTGTTTTGAGGGCAAAGAGCCTGTTCCAGAACAGATTCATGCCTATCTTTCCTCAAACTGGAAAGAGCTGCGCAACTTGCCAAAAGACGACCCAGCTCTGGTAGCCAAAGCGCAAGACCGCTGGTATGTCCCCGACCCGAACAAGGCCGGTGATCTCGAAAAATTGCGCGAGAAAGCACTTCTTAAAGAGTTCAGTGAATACAGGCAGTTCCCCAAAAAGCTCAAGGTCTTCCGCCTCGAAGCTGTCCGTGCAGGATTCAAAAAATCATGGCAAGAGCGCGACTATGCAACGATTATTGCCGTTGCCGAAAAAATTCCAAATAACGTTCTCGAAGAAGACCCCAAACTGCTCATGTGGTACGATCAGGCAATAACCAGAATGGGAGAGTGAACCGCAAATGGGTACAAAACATTCATTAAGGAGATGGGGAATATGAATATCAACGCAAGTATCATTGACCAGCGGGTTACAGGTATTATTGAGGATCACCCAGAGTGGCTTCTGGCAGGTAATGATCTTAATAAGCAAAAATCAGGGGCATTTGTGCTGTTATGCATTGCAACTTGCCTTGACGTGCCTATGGATGAAGCATCTGAGCTGATTACTGAAGGCGGCAATGACGCTGGTGTTGACGGACTCAATGTAGGCGAGGTGGAGGATGGTGAGTTTTTGGTTACGATATTTCAGGGCAAATACAAGGTGAAGGATCTGAGTGGCGAAGCAAATTTCCCTGAGAACGGCGTTCAGAAAGCTGTAGATACCATTCAAGTGCTTTTTGATCCTTATCGTAAAGTAGCTTTAAACGAAAAGATAGCACCAAAGATTGAGGAAATCCGTTCTCTTATCCGTGATGCATATATCCCTAATGTCCGTGTTATTTTGTGCAACAATGGTGCGCAGTGGACAGCTCAGGCTGACAATTGGATACATGAGGCGAAAAAGGATTATGGAGACAAGGTTGACTTTGTCCATTTCAATCATGACTCCATTGTCAACATACTTCAAAGAAGCAAAAAGGTTGATACCACATTGACGCTGAGTGGCCAGGCGATTGTCGAAGATATGAACTACATGAGAGTTTTGGTCGGACGTGTTTCTGTTCAGGAAATCCACAGGCTTTTCAACGATCATGGTGACAAGCTTCTGGAACGCAATATACGCCGTTACCTTGGCCTTCACACCAATCGCGTTAATACGGCTATTCATAAAACGCTCTGTGACCCGCAAAGGTCAGATAAGTTTTATTTTTATAACAACGGGATAACCGTGGTCTGTGACAAGTTTGACTATAACGCGTTTCAAAAAACGGACTATAAGGTACAGTTGAAAAATATGCAGGTGATCAATGGCGGCCAGACTTGTAAAACGATTCAGGAGACTTTGAATAGTGTTTCGACCAACATGATCGGTGAGTCTGCCTATGTCATGATTCGTGTATATCAGCTTGCGGAGACACATAAAGATTTTGTACAAGATATCACGTACGCCACAAACAGTCAAAATCCTGTTGATTTACGAGACTTGCGTTCGAATGACGACATTCAAAAACAACTTGAGATCGGAATTTCAGATCTTGGTTATACCTATAAACGACAGCGTGAAGAGGGTGGTGGTGGTTCAAATGTTGTTACGAGTTCCATTGTTGCGGAATCGGTTCTTGCGATATGGCGGCAAAGACCGCACCAGGCAAAATTCCGGCGCAAAGAGCACTTTGGGAAACTGTATGACGATATTTTCAAGGATTTGAACGCATCACAAGCGCTTCTTGCTGTTCTGATGTTTCGTGCAGTGGAGAACGAGAGAAAACGTCCTACATCTTTGACTCCACCGGATTTTTTGCCTTATGCATCACACTACATTTCGATGTTGATCGGTCGAAAATTGCTACATGACATGGGCGTTTCACTTTCAGAGGTTTCTCATCGAAACTTCAATGAAATCCTAAAGAAGTTTGAAGATAATGAAGCTGCTTATCGTGCCAATGCAGTGGGAGATGTGAGGGATGCATTGAAAGCCTGTTATGGATTAAGGGAAGTCTCATTACAACAACTTTCCGCAACGTTCAGGCAAGGTGATCTTCTTGAAATGCTTGGAGCTGTTGGATTGAGTGAAGCGTAACACATTAGATCCACTAATTGATGCAGGATTGGGTTGAAATGACAAATCCAGTAAATCCCAAGGCCAGCAATCAGAAATATGTTATTTCTGAGCATGGTTTCAGACTTTTGAAAGTATGGGAGGGGGCAAGTGACTAAGTTTGTGACTGAGTTCACGCGTGTTTATAATCGACTTAGTCACTGGGCTCTGACTAAGTCGATGGGAATTGTTCGATATGAATATAATACATGGCAATACAGCACCATCCACAAATGTCCTTATAAGATCATCGAAGAGCACTCGTTATGAGGGTAGAGGGGTTGCCGTGTCTGGGTACAAGAGCTAAACATAGGTTTGTGATCAATATTTATAAGGAGTTAGGCTAATGAGTGGCGGACATTTCGATTATCACGAAAGTTATCTTGGCTATATCGCTGAGCAGCTTGAACATGATGTTGAAAACAATGGGATTGAATATGATATTTCCAATCCAGCTGATGCTCCTTATGGATTTCAGCATACACCGGAAACTGTCAACTTTATGAAAATCATGATTACGGAACTGTATAAGTTGAAAGAGTTACTCCGAGAATATGATTATGCTGTTTCTGGCGATAGCTCAAAAGAAGATTTTCTTGACAAAGCCAGGTCACTGTACGGAAATACTGGAGCGAAAACATGCTGAAAACATTACGAATACAGAATTTTAAGGGTTGGAAGGATACTGGCACTATTCGTATGGCTCCTCTTTCCTTGTTTTTCGGCGCGAACAGTTCAGGGAAGTCCAGTATTGGCCAGTTTCTAATGATGCTGAAACAGACTGTCGAACTATCCGACAGGAAGGCAGTTTTTTATCCGGGCGGAAAAAATTCTGCGGTGCAACTTGGCTCATATCAGGAGATGGTTTTTCATCGTGATCCAGCAAACAAGATTGCCTTTGAATATCTTTGGTCGCTCCCAGAAGCCCTGAAATTCAAAGATCCTCTTTCCGGGCACTCTTTTTCCGGGGATTCACTCTCTTTTCAGGCTGAAGTTGGACTGGGTGACAATGAGCAGCAATCATTAGTTGTCGAAAAGCTGAAATATCAATTGATGAAGAGTGAAAAACAATCGCTCTCTGTTGAATTATCACAGAAAGAAGGTTCAAAAGAGTATCAGGTCACACCTGAACAATACCCTCTTGTTCGGAAAAAAATGCGCGCCTGGGCGCTGAAGGATGTAGTTCGGTTTTATGGCTTTCCTGATGAGGCGGTTGCCTATTATCAAAACGCTGAATTTGTACAGGTACTGAATTTTGAGCAGGAACAACTGTTCAAATCAATTTCCTACTTGGGTCCATTGCGGTCGAAGGGGGACAGAGTCTACACCTGGAGTGGGCATGCTCCTGAAAGTGTTGGCGCATCTGGAGAAAACACCATTGCGGCTATTCTTTCAGCGCGAAGTCGAAAAATCAGTTTTGGCTATAAACGTCCAGCAAAACCGTTTGAAGAAGTTATTGCATTAAAGCTTAAGGAGATGGGATTGATTGAATCCTTTACTGTCGATCAGATTTCTGAGCAACTCTACAAAGTCAAGGTATGTGCCAAAGGTTCAAAAGATGGAGTCGATCTGCCCGACGTCGGATTCGGTGTTTCGCAGGTACTCCCTGTTCTTGTTGAATGTTTTTATGCACAACCCGGATCGATCATATTGATGGAGCAGCCGGAGATCCATCTGCATCCAAGTGCACAGTCTGCTCTGGCTGATGTCATGATTGATGTAATCAACTCAAGGGAAAATGGTGTTAACCGCAATATTCAATTGATCATTGAAACCCACTCAGAACATTTCCTGCGGAGGCTTCAGAGGCGGATTGCTGAGGATGTTGTATCGCAAGAAAAGGTTTCTGCCTACTTTGCAAATGTTACCAAAAGACCAGCTACCTTGGATCCGCTTCAGATTGACATGTTTGGCAGTATCAAAAACTGGCCGGAGAACTTTTTTGGTGATGAAATAGGGGATATTACCGGCCAAGCCAATGCGGCAATGAAAAAGCGCATTGAGCAAGCTGGTCGCGGGCCGGAGGCTTCCGAATGAGTACTCTACCTAAAAAGTATTTGCTTGATACCAATGTGCCGAAAACAGCAAACCTCGCGATCGATCCGGCTGCAATTCCTGACGAGCTTGTCTTGTGTGTTCAGGCATGTATTGAAGCTGTAGAGCATGTGGTAAGGAACGGTGGTCTGGTTCTGGATGCTTCAAATGAAATTTTCGACGAATATCGCCAACAGCTTTCGATGCAAGGCCAGCCTGGCGTAGGTGACAGTTTTATGAAGTGGGTTCATGATAATCAATACTCATTTCCTTATGGTGATCGGGTTGAGATCACAAAAAATGGTGAATCCTATGATCAATTTCCTGATCATTCAGGTTTAAAACTGTTTGATAATTCTGACCGAAAGTTTATCGCTGTTGCAAATGCCCATCCAGATAAACCCCCTGTTTTGCAAGCTACTGACAGCAAATGGTGGGGGTGGAAGGATGCCCTGAGCGATGTTGGGATATCTGTGCTTTTTCTTTGTCCTGATTATGTTCAGACAAAATATGTGAAGAAAATGGAGTCATGAAAGAAGATTTCTTCAAATTTCCTTCTACACCTCACATTACTCTCTTGGGTGAGATTGACGTTCGAGGGGATAAGGTTATGTCGGAGTCTGAACGAATTGAATTCCTTCGGCATGAGCTGGTTGTTGAAGAAAAGGTAGATGGAGCAAATCTTGGAATATCATTTGATGAAGATGGGGTAATCCGTGTCCAGAATAGGGGTGAATACATACAGTTTCCACATAAAGGACAGTGGGCCAAGCTTTCTGAATGGATTACTCCTCGCCATGAGTTGCTTTTCGATCAGTTGACTGATCGCTATATCCTGTTTGGAGAGTGGTGTTATGCCCAACACTCCGTCGTTTATAACCGATTGCCTGACTGGTTTCTTGGTTTTGATATTTACGATAAGTTGACTGCTCTTTTTTTTTCCTGTACCCAAAGAAAAGAGATTTTACGCTCGATTGGAATCTCTCAGGTGCCTCAGGTTGCGATTGGTCACTTTACTCTTCCTGCGTTACAAAAACTGCTTGCACAGTCACATTTCAGTGATAACCCTTCAGAGGGACTTTATCTTCGAGTCAATCAGGGTGACTGGTTGATACAAAGAGCTAAGTTAGTAAGACCTGCTTTTATTCAATCCGTTGAACAACACTGGTCACGCTCAGGCATTAAGCCAAACAGGTTGGAGCTGGAATACTGAGAATTAATCAGGATAACATGGCAATCAGCAACACATGGCAATACAGCACCATCCATAATTCTCCTTGCAAAGTCATTGAGGAACAAACCTTATGGGGCCAGACGGTTTGCCGGGTGTGGTTGCCGAATCAGGATGTTGTTGTGCGGGTTCCTCGTTCTGCATTGCAGCCGATGCACTTTGCCTTGAGGCCAGAGATCGAGGCTCATAGGATTGGATATATTGCTGCAGCGGCAAAGATTGCTGAAGTGCTTGAGGGTGGAAATAACGCCACGGATGGCCATCTGCTCTTAGCACCTATGGAGTCGAATGTGATTCCGCTTCCTCATCAAATTCATGCCTTGTCAAGAGCTGTTTCCGGCGACAGGGTTCGTTATTTGCTGGCTGATGAGGTTGGGCTTGGTAAGACTATTGAGGCTGGACTCATCATGCGGGAGCTTAAGCTTCGCGGATTGGTGCGTCGTACATTGGTGGTCGCTCCTAAAGGTTTGGTGACTCAGTGGGTAGCGGAAATGCAGACTCACTTCAACGAACAGTTCCAACTTGTGCTTGGAGACGATATCGGCACTATGCAGCGCTTCACACCCAATGCTGATTTCAAATCAGAGGATGGCTCTTCTTCAATCCACAATCAAAAATCCACAATCAAAAATCCCTGGTCTCTGTTCAATCAGGTAATTGTCTCCTTTGATTCTGTCAAACCTATCGATAAACGGCGGGGATGGTCGGCGGAACGAGTTGGAGAGTATAATCGTAGCCGCTATGAAGAGTTGATAAGTGCTGGCTGGGATTTGGTCATTGTTGATGAAGCGCACCGATTGGGCGGCAGTACTGATCAGGTTGCCCGATACAAGCTTGGTCAAGGTTTAGCTGAAGCGGCTCCCTACGTTCTGTTGCTATCGGCTACTCCTCATCAGGGGAAGAGTGATGCATTTCACCGGTTAATGACGGTTTTGGACAAGGATGCCTTTCCTGATTTGGAGAGTGTATCTCGTGAACGGGTTATGCCTTATGTGATCCGTACAGAGAAACGGAGGGCTGTTGATACAGATAATAAACCGCTCTTTAAACCTCGCCGGACGCAAATGATCGCCGTTTCATGGGAGCTACGCCATCAGCTGCAACAGCGATTGTATGAAGCTGTGACCGAGTATGTTCGCGAAGGGTATAATCAGGCAATCCGCGACAAAAAACGGCATATTGGCTTTCTCATGATTCTTATGCAGAGGCTTGTGGTCTCAAGTACCCGTGCTATCCGCTTTACTCTGGAACGCCGTCTGGAAATATTGAAAGATGGTGAACGGCAAACCAGCTTGCGACTTGAAGAGAGTAATAGTGCTGGAGATGATTTTTATGATATGGACGGACAAGAGTTGCTTGATGAACTGCTGACGTCAAAAGTATCAGCTATACAGAACGAAGCTCTCTTTGTTGAAACACTTCTTGACTTAGCCCGCCAGTGTGAGCAATCAAGCCCTGATGCCAAAGCCGAAGCATTGATTGCATGGATATACCAGCTTCAGTCTGATGAGAATGAGTCTGAATTGAAGGTGCTTATTTTTACAGAATTTGTGCAGACTCAGGAGATGCTGAGGCAATTTCTGGAGGCGCGAGGAATAGCTGTAGCGACACTCAACGGAAGCATGAGCATGGATGAGCGGAAACGTGCCCAGGATGCTTTTTGTCATAGCGCCAGGGTTCTGGTTTCTACGGATGCCGGCGGTGAAGGATTGAACCTTCAGTTCTGTCACGTCGTCATCAATTATGATATTCCCTGGAACCCGATGCGGGTCGAACAGCGGATCGGACGAGTTGATCGCATTGGTCAGACGAAAGTTGTCAGGGCGATTAACTTTGTGCTCGAAGAGTCGGTCGAATTCCGGGTGCTTGAAGTGCTTGAGAAAAAGCTGGCGGTGATTTTCAAAGAGTTCGGTATTGACAAAACCGGGGATGTGCTCGATTCTGCTGCAGCTGGAGAACTGTTTGATGAAGTCTTTACTTCCGCTATTCTGAACCCTGACGGGGTTGAGATTGCTGCTGAACAGAGTGTGGAACGTCTTCGGCATGAGATCATTGATGTTCGTAACGCATCGCCAATCTTCGGTATTTCTGATGAACCTGACCTGCAGGCGGCAGAACGGTTACGCTCTCATCCTCTGCCTCACTGGCTGGAAAGGATGATGGTTTGTTATCTGAACGCTCATGGCGGCAAGGCCATACAAAAACGCACTGGCTGGGAAATGACCTGGCCTGATGGTCTACTTTACCATCGGTGCGTCTTCAGCTCCAGAGATGCACAAAACAAACCAGATGCATTGCTGCTTAATCTTGAAAACAACCGACTCCGTGGTCTTGCGCTCAACTTGCCGCAAATTTCTGCGGGTCAGCCTATACCACGCGTTTCGTTAAGCGGATTACCTGCAACGATTTCCGGTTTCTGGGGACTTTTTGAAATCCGCCTGCAAGCAGGAGCACACCAGAAAGGTCAGCTCATCAGAATTCCCCTCGTTCGGCGGCGTTATATCGCTGTTTTCCTGAGCGATGATGGTGATGTTTTTATGCCGACAGCCCGTCACATCTGGGATTCATTGCAATCAGAAGAGTTGAAGGTACTTGATGCCATAGAGCCAGATGCATCGCTCACGATGTTTGGTCGTCTTGTGCAAGTTTGTGAGCAGGAGGGGAAAGAGTTGTTTGACGCATTGCAGCAAGAACATCAATTGGCAATTGCTCGCGAAGAAGAGCGAGGTGCTATGGCTTTCAGCGCACGGAAAAGGGCTATCGAACGAGTAGGGTTACCAGAGGTACGTCATTACCGGACAACACAGTGTGATAAAGAGGAAACTGACTGGCGCAAAGAATTGGAATCAGCACGGCAGATCGTGCCGGAGATCCGTCCGTTGCTGGTTATGTGCATTATGAAAGGAGGCTCAAAGTGAGGAGTTGGAGAGAGAGTATTCTGAACGACTTTGTGCCAAACGTCAGCAAGCTCACCCTTGTTGCTGATCCTGACAGCCTTTTAACGGAAGAGACTCTTGCTCTTGAACTTCGCAGCCGCGGTTTTGAACTTATTGAATTCGACGATCCTGTTGAGTTTAGATATGCCTATGAATCAACATACCGGTCAATTTGGGACAGGGGTGAGCATACAGATTTAGTGGTTATTCTTCGTCTTCAGGATACAGAACTTGAATCACTGCCTTATGATTTGCTGCAGGCTGGAAGAAAACTCTCTTATAACCTTGGCAATCTATTTCCCCACTTAAGCTACCCTGTTCTTGAGCAACTGGATCGTTCTTTTCTGGATGCGTTGTTTGAAGCTCAGCATACATTCTCCCCTGACCGAATGGGTGATAATGCGACGAAGGATTTTATTCTGCGTCATGTTTTCAGGGTTGCAGCAGAACTGATTATATCCGATGTGGATCTGCTCAGGGTTTTGCTTCGTTTGCATTACAGTAAAATCGCTATACCTGAAATTTTAGCTGATCGTCTGGTTCAGCAGCTCAGGGGGCAAGCAGGGTTTCAGGTATGGCCACTGGATGTGATTGTTTCGGATGAGGATGCATTTTTTGCATTTCTTCAGGAACGCTGGCCACTCTTTCTGGGCAAGATCAGTGAAGACAGCCAGCTTCGTGAAATTCCAATGAAGTACCGAGGGCCTGACTATCTTCCTTTTGATCATCATGATATACGGGTTTACATCGACAATCTTTTTGTTGAAGGGAAATTGCATCCCGTTCAGAAACCTGGAGTTTCCATTGATGTATCTTCATGGATTCGCAGTGGTATTGTTGACTCAGGAGCGGCAGATGAATCGTTACGAATATCCCGGCTTTTTGAGATTATTGAAAAAGATGTGCCGGTTGAGGATTGCCGGTATTCTGACTGGATAGCATTTGCCTTGAAATGGGCTGAGCTGACGGCGTTAGTTCATTGCGCTGCGAATGAGGAAAGTAAAACACGGTTGCTGCAAATCGGTGATAAACTGAATGCCGCTTTTGCTCAATGGTTGAGTACCCATTATTCAAGTATCATTAATTTGCCGCCAAAAAATCCTGCGATGCTGCACCATGTTTCAAGGCGTTTAGCCCGTGAAATAGAGGATGGCAGCAATAGTCGAGTAGCTTTGATTGTTGTTGATGGTTTAGCACTGGATCAATGGATATCTGTCAGGCAGATTCTGCAAGCACAGAATAGTAGTTTAGTCGTTAAGGAGTCAGCAGTGTTTGCCTGGGTTCCAACATTGACGTCGGTGTCGAGACAGGCTATTTTTTCCGGTAAGCCGCCCATCTACTTCCCTGCATCAATACAGTCGACAAAAAGCGAAAGCAGTCTCTGGAAACAGTTCTGGGAAGACGCCGGACTCTCCCGCCTCGACATTGCCTATCAACGCGGTCTGGGCGATGGTGATGTTTCGGCTATTCTTGAGGCAGTGATACATCCTGATAGAACCAGGGCAGTTGGACTTGTCGTGGATAAGGTTGACAAGATCATGCATGGTATGCAGCTTGGTGCGGCAGGCATGCATAATCAGATTAAGCAGTGGGCTTATAGCGGGTTTCTTAATTCGCTTATAGATTACCTCTTGGATCGTGGCTATCAAGTCTGGATGACCTCTGATCATGGCAATATCGAGTGTCAGGGCAAAGGTCGTCCTTCTGAAGGAGTAATTGCTGAAACCCGCGGAGAAAGGGTTCGTGTCTATCCGACTCCTGAACTGCGCACAACGGTTGCTCGTGATTTTCCTTTTGCCAGCGAGTGGCAGCCGATCGGTTTGCCACAGGGTTATTTCCCGCTTATTGCCAGCGGCAGGGATGCATTTGTTACTCCAGGAACTGCAATTGTCGGGCATGGAGGTGTTTCAATCGAAGAGGTCATTGTTCCTCTTATAAAGTTTGAGAGGGGTTTATAACATGAGCAAGCGCCATGAAAAGCTGGGGATAAAACAGACCATTCAGAAAGAGTGGATGGATAGGGCGTTGAGAATGGTGCTGGCAGGAATGACTGAAAAGGATATCCGAGAAAATCTCGACCAATATCTCTCCACGCAGAAGCAAAGCGGCGGAATTGGAGAGCGAGGTCAAAAAACTTATGGGATGGCTATAGGGATACTTGCCTCATGGTTTGCTCCGGAAAATGATCTTCGCCGGTTTCGGGATGAAGCGTTGAAAATTGCGAGTGTAATTCCAGAAGAAGAGTGGCTGCCACTGCATTGGGCAGTTATTTCGGCAGCATATCCATTTTGGTTTAATGTAGCAAAACAGGTTGGCCGGCTATTCAACCTTCAGGAGAGCGTGACCCAGGTTCAGATTTTTAACCGCGTAAAGGAGCAATATGGAGATCGGGAGACCGTTGCCAGAAATGCTCGGTACACCGTTCGGTCTTTTGTTGCCTGGGATGTTTTGCAGGAATCCGCGAATAAAGGCTGCTACAAGAAGGCGCCTTCAATGCAGATTCATGATCGAAAGCTGGCTGCATTGTTGATTGAGTCGGCTCTGCACGCAACTCCGGAAGGCAAGCTACCCGTGACCACTTTACTGAAAAACCCGGCATTTTTCCCCTTTGAGCTTCCAATGCTCTCCGGTGATTCTCTTTCCAAAACCTCTGGCAACATTGAGCTGATACGTCACGGTCTGAATGATGAGATATTGATGCTAAAAAATCAGTCATAGCTCCATCAAACATTTTGATAATGGTTTTCTGTTGTCTCATAAAACGGTCGTTTAATAAGACACTTCAAATACTCAATAAAATGATAAGAACCATTTTAATCTTGCCTTTTTCGTTTCTGCGCAAGCTGATGCCATGCCCTCTGGGCGTTGATGGCGATGCTGCCGGCGGCGGCTCCCCTGCTGCTTTGCCTGCCGCTCAACGCTGCAAATCATAGCAATTACCCACAGCCCCGGCCTGCCCATGCACCAGCTTGAAACACCGCACGGTGAAGAACTTGGGGACGGTATTCTTATCGTATAGTTACGGATGGGAAGGGATGAGTTGGCGGTGGGTGGTGGTAAAGATGACGGTTTATGGACACGTCGTTGATCCCGCATATAGTCGGATGCTGATCCAAAAAATCGATCTTCCGCTAACAGATATACTCTGCCTGGACCGTATCCAGAAAAAGCTGCCGGTGCCAGTAGCAACCATCCGTCATTTAAGAAGATGTGGACTGATTGAAGGAAGACAAC